>CATYJC010000022.1 GCA_958407555.1 uncultured Collinsella sp.
GTCCGCGAAGGTCAGCCCTCAGATCCTGCGGTGAGAGACCTAGGCCTCGTTGTACACCGTCTTGAGCTTCAGCAGGTGAGCGTAGCGGTCCATAGCGGCCTGCTCGTTCTCCTTGAAGAGCTCCTCGGCGCGCTCGGGGAAGGAACGCGTCAGCGAAGCGTAACGGGCCTCGTTCATCAGGAACTCCTGATAACCGCCCGCGGGCTCCTTGGAATCGAGCGAGAACTTCTTGCCGGCAGCAGCCTCGGGGTTGAAGCGGAAGAGGTTCCAGTAACCGCACTCGACAGCCTTCTTCATCTCGGCCTGGCAGTTCTGCATGCCGCCCTTCTTGATGGAGTGCATCTCGCAGGGGCTGTAGCCGATGATGAGGGACGGGCCGTCGTAGGCCTCGGCCTCGTGAATAGCCTTGAGGGTCTGAGCCGGGTTGGCGCCCATGGCGACCTGTGCCACGTAGACGTAACCGTAGCTCATGGCAATCTCGGCCAGGGACTTCTTCTTGGTCACCTTACCGGCAGCGGCGAACTGAGCGACCTGGCCCAGGTTCGAGGCCTTGGAGGCCTGACCACCGGTGTTGGAGTAAACCTCGGTGTCGAAGACGAAGACGTTGACGTTGTGGCCGGAAGCCAGGACGTGATCCAGGCCACCGAAGCCGATGTCGTAGGCCCAACCGTCGCCGCCGAAGATCCAGAAGGACTTCTTGGTGAGGTAAGCCTTGTCGGCGAGGATCGCCTTGGAAGCGTCGCAGCCGCACTTCTCGAGCTCGGCAACGTAGGCAGCGGCAGCGGTCTTGGAAGCCTCGACATCGTTGACGGAGTCGAGCCAAGCCTGGCCGGCGGCCTTGAGCTCATCGGACGGACCGTCAGCGGCGATGATCTCCTGCGTAGCAGCGATCAGCTTCTTCTGAACGGCCTCATAGCCAACGGCCATGCCCAGACCGTGCTCGGCATTGTCCTCGAACAGGGAGTTGTTCCACGCCGGGCCGTGACCGTCCTTGTCCTTGCAGTAAGGAGCGGTGGCAGCGGGGTTGCCCCAAATGGAGGAGCAGCCGGTGGCGTTGGAGATGAACATACGGTCGCCGGCGACCTGGGTCACCAGACGTGCATAGGCGGTCTCGGCGCAGCCGGCGCAGGAGCCAGAGAACTCCAGGTAAGGCTGCTTAAACTGACTGCCCTTGACGTTGGCCGCGATGAGCTCCTTCTTCTCGGAGACGTTCTCGACCATGTAGTCCCAAACGGACTGCTGGTCCATCTCCTGCTCGGTGGGAACCATCTCGAGGGCGCCCTTGGGGCAGACCTTGACGCAGTTGGTGCAGCCCATGCAGTCGAGCGGGGACACGGCCATGGTGAACTTCATGCCCTTGGCCTTGGGGCCCATGGCGTCGAGCGTGCGGGTAGCCTCGGGCGCGGCGGCAGCCTCGTCCTCGGTCATCGCGAACGGACGGATGGTGGCATGCGGGCACACATAGGCGCACTGGTTGCACTGGATGCACTTGGTCTCGTCCCAGTGAGGAACGACCACGGCGACGCCGCGCTTCTCGTATGCGGAGGCGCCCAGCTCAAACTGGCCGTCGGCACAATCGACAAAGGCGGAAACGGGCAGGCTGTCGCCATCCATGCGATCGATGGGCTCGAGCAGGTTCTTGACCTGCTGGGCGATAGCGGACTTGGTCTCCTCGGAGAGCTCGACGGGAGCGGCATCCTCGGCAGTTGCCCAGTCGGCCGGAACCTCGAACTTGCGGAAGGCGGTAGCGCCGGCATCAATGGCCTTGTGGTTGGCGTCGACGATGGCCTGGCCCTTCTTCATGTAGGACTTGGTAGCCGCGTCCTTCATGTACTGCAGGGCGTCCTCGGCGGGCAGGACCTTGGCCAGCGCGAAGAAGGCGGACTGGAGCACCGTGTTGGTGCGCTTGCCCATGCCGACCTTGGCAGCCAGATCGATAGCGTCGATCAGGTAGACGTTGACGTTGTTGTTCGCGATGTAGCGCTTGGCCACGGCGGGCATGTGCTCGGCGAACTCCTCGTCGCTCCACTGGCAATTGACCAGGAAGGTGCCGCCCGGCTTGACGTCGCGGACCATCTTGAAGCCCTTGACGATGTAGCTGGGGTTGTGGCAAGCGACAAAGTCGGCCTTGGTCACATAGTACGGCGAGCGGATCGGAGAATCACCAAAGCGCAGGTGCGAGACGGTGACGCCGCCGGTCTTCTTGGAGTCGTACTGGAAGTAGGCCTGAACGTACTTGTCGGTGTGGTCGCCGATGATCTTGATCGAGTTCTTGTTGGCGCCGACGGTACCGTCGCCACCCAGACCCCAGAACTTGCACTCGATAGTGCCGGGGGCTGCGGTGTTGGGCGCATCCTCGGCCTCGGGCAGGCTCAGGTTGGTCACGTCATCGACAATGCCGATGGTGAACTCGCGCTTGGGCTCGTCCTTCTTAAGCTCCTCGAAGACAGCGAACGCGGACGCGGGAGGCGTGTCCTTGCTGCCCAGGCCGTAACGACCGCCGACGACCTTGATGCCCGTCTTGCCGGCCTCGTAGAGAGCGGAGACGACGTCCTGGTAGAGCGGCTCGCCGATGGAACCCGGCTCCTTAGTGCGGTCCATGACGGCGATCTTCTGGACGGTCTCGGGGAGAACGTCGACGAAGTGCTTGATGGAGAACGGACGGAACAGGCGAACCTTGACCAGGCCGACCTTCTCGCCGTGAGCGTTGAGGTAGTCGATGACTTCCTCGAGCACGTCGCAGAAGGAGCCCATGCACACGACGACACGATCGGCATCGGGAGCGCCGTAGTAGTTGAACAGGCCGTAATCGGTGCCGAGCTTCTCGTTGATCTTCTTCATGTAGCCCTCGACGACGGCGGGAAGCTCGTCGTAGACCTTGTTGCAGGCCTCACGGTTCTGGAAGAAGATATCGCCGTTCTCGTGGCTGCCGCGGGTGTGCGGGTGCTCAGGGTTGAGCGCGTGGTCGCGGAAAGCCTGGACGGCGTCCATGTCGCACATCTCGGCAAGATCCTTGTAGTCCCACATGGCGACCTTCTGGATCTCGTGGCTGGTGCGGAAGCCGTCGAAGAAGTTAAGGAACGGGGTCTTGCCCTCGATGGCGGCAAGGTGAGCCACCGGCGAAAGGTCCATGACCTCCTGGACGTTGCCCTCGGCGAGCATGGCGAAACCGGTCTGGCGGCAGGCCATAACGTCGGAGTGATCACCGAAGATGTTCAGGGCGTGGGAAGCGACGCAACGCGCGGAGACGTGGAAGACGCCCGGGAGCTGCTCGCCCGCGATCTTGTACATGTTCGGGATCATCAGGAGCAGGCCCTGAGAAGCCGTGTAGGTGGTGGTCAGAGCACCGGCGCCCAGCGAACCGTGAACGGTACCGGCTGCACCTGCCTCGGACTCCATCTCGACGACCTTGACCGGGGTGCCAAAGATGTTCTTGCGACCCTGGGCCGCCCACTGGTCGACATGGTCGGCCATCGGGCTGGACGGCGTAATGGGATAAATTCCCGCTACCTCGGTGTACGCATACGAAACATATGCGGCCGCCTCGTTGCCGTCCATAGACTTAAACTTACGCGCCATATACCCCTCTCCTCTCATATAGGTATACAGGCCCCGGCGATTGCCGGGATATTGGCGTGATGGGATTTTCGCTGTTGCTTCCAATCATCTGGCAGGCAGACTGAGCAGCAGGTACATGGCGTGGAGAGAAGGCGTGCCGAGGCGCGGGGCGGTTAATGCGCTCCACAGGCCCAGCTACCCGTCTTGCACATGGCCGAGCGCCGCAAAGGCCGCATGCCGGATGCTCCCGGGCACGCCCCGGCGATGGGAAGCGCCCGCAACGGAAATCCGCATGCGGGCTTATTGTACCCCGCCGCCAAGCCATATTTCGGCAAATATAGGTGGGCGGTAAAGGTTTACCCCGGGTGACCGCCAAGGGCCAAAATGAACGCTTCGTCCCCGGGCGATTGGCCCTGGCGCGCCATGGAGTGTCCCGGAGTGCCGGCATAAAAGGAACGTCCCCATCTGCCGACTAGAGGGCGCCGACGCCGAGGAGGATAGCGTAGGTGGTGGATTCGCCAAGTCTGAGCTCGTCGCCGGGGTTGAGCTGAGCGGAGCGGCCGGGCTCGACCTGGATGCAGACGTTCGTCGCGCCGTTTACCACCATGGTTCCGTTGGTGGACGACAAGTCCTCGACGTGCCAGATATTTTGAGCATCGCACCAGATATGGGCATGGCGGGCCGAGACGTCATCGCCCACATCGGTGATATCGCCCTCCCCCGTCGCCAGCGCACCGATCTCCACGCCCTGCTCGCTCGGCTGAATCCAGCGCGGGGCACTTACCACGTAACCGTTTTGCACGCGCAGCAGCCCCAGCGGATGCGCCGGCGCCGCCTCGTGCTCGCCCGTGACCGAAGATGTGCTCAGCGAGCGCGGCGTCGACGTGTCGCCGCCACGGGTCGCATGAGCGCGGCGGCTCGCCCGACTTGGAACTAAGGCGGGCGTGAGAGCAAACGGCATAGGGAACGAATCTTGCGGATGTACTCCTCGACGTCAGGCAGGTAAGCCCCACGAAGTCACCGGGGAGGCCCAAGCGGCCCGGCACCACTTCCAGATTCTGACCAGGGCGAGTCGTTCGCCGGTGGCTGAAGGCTCGCTCCCACCCAAAAGGGGAGATTCGCGTTGTTCCCCAATCGCTCTCGCATCTTTCATTTTGCTCGAGGTGGGCTATAAAAACTTTCCTGGTGAAAGGCGGCGATTGGTTTCCTTTCTTTCTAGAGGAGCGCGCCTGTAATCTGTTTTCATCCTAAATCAAGTTAAGATCGGACCTTCCAGAGGCAAGTCGACTCAAACTGCGAGGCTCCATGTTGGAATAAAGAGCGCTGTCGAAGTGCCAACAACACAAAGCTTGCCAGTCTCAAATAGAACCTTTTGGGAGTCCGATTGGGCCGCACACCGAATCCCCGCTGGTGGTTTTTTATAGCTGCGCAACAATAAACAAGGTTAGTGCCAGTCCAGCATGAAATTGAGGAACGTATGCATTTTTTCTCAGTAAGTGATCGTCGTTACTGCTTCGATGAGGTCACTCGCAATTGCTTTCAGGTTGACCAAGCATCAGAAGATGCGCTTCGCATATTTGAAGCATCGGGAAGAACGGTCAACTCGAAGTTGCTAACAAAGTCACTTGCTGCGAAAGGCTACGACCAAACGACCATAGCAGAACTTGAAGACGACATTGATGAGTATCAACGATTGTCTGAGCGGACTTTCTTAACAAAAGACACGCCTCGAAAACTTAGAGCCATCGAACTCCACGTTTCACATGCATGCAACCTTGGTTGTAGTTACTGTTTTGCCGGTAAAGGAGATTATGGAACGTCTCCTCTGCTGATGACAGACGAGATAGCCTTCAAGGCGGTCGACTACCTCGTCGCAAGTTCATCGGAAAACGAAACGCTTGCGATCGTCTTTTTTGGTGGGGAACCCATGATTAACGAGCCGCTGATATGGAAAACGGTCGACTATTCAAAAAGAATATACCCCAATAGAAACTTTACCTATTCTATTACGACCAACGGAACGCTTTTGAATGACACTGCTGTGAATTCTTTCAAGGAGCACGGGTTTTCTGTTCTGATTAGTCTCGATGGTACAGGATGCAAGCACGATGCATCGCGCCCGTACAAGACGGGAGGCGGCTCTTTCTCCGATATCGACAAAAACGTTCGTCGTTTTTCCGAGTCGTTCCCCTTCGGCGCAAGAGCGACCTTAACAAATAATAACTGTAACCTTGTTGAAGACTATCTTCAGTTTAAAGAGATGGGCTTCAGAAGGATTTACTTCTCGCCCGTGAGCTCATTCGATGAGAATATCAAACTCGACGAACACTCATTAAACAAAATCAGGGCGGGCCTAATAGATTTGGCGGATCAATATCTCAAACAGATTGATCAAGGGGAAAAGCCCTTGTTTAGAACATTGAAAACTGCAGTTGATTTGATTATGAGCAACAGGATCGCCTTTGTCGGATGCGGGGCTGGCAGGCGTTTTATTTCCGTGACTCCCGAAGGGGACGTATACCCCTGTCACAGGTTTGTCGGGATGATGCGATTCAAAATGGGCAACATCGTCACCGGAATTGACGAAACTAGGTATATTGAAAACTGGAGTCAGGGTGTCGAAAAAAGAATTGACTGTACGGACTGTTGGGCTCGGTCTTTCTGTGGTGGGGGCTGTAGCTGGGAGGCTGCAGGCGAGCACGGCTACTTGCCCAAGAGTCTACACCCTGCATCATGTGAATATAGAAAAATGTGCTACGAGATGGCTTTTGACCTTATTTCCCGCCACTCATCTTCGCAGGAGAAAAATCAACGAGAAGCTACTGTATCGGAATAAGCGGTTCAGCGCATTGCTGTCACCATTGTGGAGGTGTTCGTTCTTCTGATTACCGTCTGCGAAGCTTATTGCTACGTTCGCCGAAACCATTCTAGAAATATGGTGAACTAGACATCTTGGTTTGTTATACACAATATTGAGGTTTTTCTGCACTCAAAGGGAGGTAGTCGTGAAGCATATTCATCCGATTAATCCAGGAAGTGGCGACGAGGCAGGCGTGAAGCCGATGTCTTTTGACTGCCTCTTGGGCATTACTGACATCTGTACTGTTTATGATAAAGCAGATGGCTGTGGTGCATACGATTACTGCGACTATGACATGGATGGCGGCAGCATCTGCGTTGTAGATCACTGTGGCATTGATCAAACGTAGTCTCTAATTGGATTAAGGTGAGGAGCTGTTATGAAGCATATCCATCCTGTTGGTTCAAATGAACATCCTCCCGTTGAGCCTTGTTGTCTTGGAGTTGATATATGCAATTTTTACGACATCGCCGAGTGCCCTGTTGCGGATTGGTGCTATGTCGATAAAGAATCAAGCTGTGTTTTGCCAGCAGATTGGTGCGATCCAGTTGACGAGTAGTTTTGTGGCTAGGAACTATTTGGTCCAATTCAGAATAAGATGGGAACAAATACCAAAATCTCGTGTCTGGGAGGAGTTATGCCATTATTGCAAGGTCTCGTTGGATTAGCCTTTATACTTGCGTTATATCTGGCACCTTTTTTAATTCTATTCTTCATTATCCGACTCTTTCTTCGGAGAAAATAGGAGTGTCACGCAAACATTAGCGTAGCTTTCTTCCAATATGAGCCGAGCATTGGCAAGTGGAATAAGAAGCCCGACCGTTCGCCACATGAAAGTGATCGGACGGGCTTCTCTATTTAACCCGGGCCGCCACCCATAGCGGCTTTCCAAGCGTATTCTCAGTGCAAAGCAATCGTCAGTTTAATCCTATGCGCTGATACCGCATTTCATTTGTTCGGCTCGAATTCTACGGCCTGGCAACCCTCGCACTCTCCGGCAAATGGATTGAACGCGAAGGCAGAGATGATGTGTGCGTGGACATCGAGGCTGCTGTAGGCAACATACTGGGACATGGACCCCCGCTGCGCGTGGTATGCGGCCCGGCATATTCATTGCCGTCCAACCCCGTGTAGTTGCAGCAAAGGGTGGAACCTCAATGCTCAGCTCATGTTGTCCGTGGGACACGAGAATCGTAAGTACACTTTGGTGCGATTCTCACGCTGATACTGAGCCACCTGGAATAAGATACGTCGCGACAACACTTCGCTTCACCTCTGTCTCGACAAGATGACGTAGACTAAAGTTTCCTTTAGTAAGAGAACGAGAACTATATCTGAAAGCGTTGCGATGGCGTGAAGGCACCGAGTCCGAACCGCCTGAATGCTACGTGCATCTGCATCGCCTTTTTGTTATCTCTGCCAGTTGGGTAGCACTACACTTGTCATCATTTACCCTGGTACATGCTGCCTAAATCCACTACCCCTTCTACCGCGCCGACCATCTCGTCATCGTGAGAGACAACGATGATCAGCTGGCTTTGCTTGTTGCGCTTAACATAGGCCGCAAGCTCGGCGCGGCTTACAGCGTCTAACCCAGTCGTGGGCTCGTCGAGTACCAAAACTGACGACTTGCGTGAAATCGCCGACCATAAGTACACTCGGCGCAGCTCACCGCCCGAAAGCGCGGAGCAACGTTTCCCGAGCAACTCCTTCACGCTGTTTTCCAGCGAAAGTAGGCCATCTACACCCCGGTGATAGGAAGAAAAGGGCGTGTCGAAATACTCTAACAGCTCTTTCACCGTTTCGTCCGGCGCGAAGCACAACTGTGGGCAGCACGATATCTCTCTCGCACGTATGTAATCCAAGTCGCATTCTTCGATTGGCACGCCGTTGTATTTTACTTTGCCTTTCGATGAGTATAGCCCGAGCATCAAGTAAAGAAGTGACGTCTTGCCTCTTCCGTTTTCCCCAACTATGCAATATGTACCAGGACCGGAAAACTTGAAAGAAAACCCGCCGAGGACCTCTCGGACAGATCCGTCTGGAAGGGCAACCGAGAATTCCAAATCAGATACCGAAATGTCATTTATTTCATCGAGTTTAGCTAAATCGGTCCGATTCCACCCCGATCTCTCCTTTTCTCTCGTCGCGATAGCCGTCCTATCCCATGATGCTTTGGCATCTTGATAGGATTTGAACAATGACATCATACTTTTCAAAGTCTTAAAGAGAACCGCGAAGTATGTACCGATGATAGTGTACTCGCCTATTGACATAGTTCCGTTAATGATTCGTACTCCGGAAACAACAAGTATCACCGCTTGAAACAACGCTGCGAAAAGACCATCGAGCGATGTCAGAGAATATGATAGCTTTCCGGAGCGCAAAACTTTGGGAAAATAGCTCTTAAACCCAGCGTCGAGCGCTTGTTCGCTCTTGCCGTACGAAGATGTCAGTTGAATGTTGAGAATCTGATTAAGCTGCGATGCAATTGCGGCGTAAAAGGCGCTGTCCGCCTCTTTCTTCTCATACGTGACCCTATACAAAAGTTTCCTCAACCCAGTAATTACACAGAAATACACGATGAGGAGAATGATGGAAAACACCGCGAGAGTTGAATCAATTGACCATATGATAAGCAATACGATGGGAATGGCTACAATGGACAGCGGCGCACTGATAAAATTCGCCAAAACGAAGGATGAGACCACGCTGGAGTCGGAAATAATCCGTTGCGTTGTATAGGCTGGATCGATGGTCCGACTCACCAAGTAATCGTCTCTTTCAAAACGCAAGACGGCCTCCCTGAGAAGATCAAAGGAAAGTCTCGTGGTTATGCGAATGGAAAGTGTTCCTGCAAAATAAGTAAAGAGGGTGGAGAAAACTCCTATTGACGCAACCAGGAGCGCGAAGAGTACGGCGTCTCTTTCGCTGCGGTTACCGAGAAGAAAATCTAAGAATTTCCCGTTCACGTATGGCATGGCATAGGAGAGAGCGGTTCCAATCACCGTGATAGCAATGAAGACGAAAGCCCCTTTTGCTCTGATGAACCTCGAGAGAACGCATCGAATCAAGGAAGGCCCCAATCTACCCGCCACAAAACATCAATCACTGATACCTTACACCTCAACACAACAGGAGCGAAGATTTGCCAATGAGACTGCTTTAAGATTGCCTTGGGCCAATACGATCTCAAGCTCTTCCTACAAGAGAGTCGGAATCGGACATCTCCTCCGACGAACCTGGCAATCGGGCGGTTGAAATATCTTTTTCAACCGCCCGATTGCCACAATAGATTTGAGCATCCGCCCACAAACGTCCGCGTTTTATACCCATCAAATCCTTTGCCTTTTGTCGTCTAGACTAGAAAAATCGCTCGAAATAACGCAACCGGCCTGCTCGCTTGAAGAAACCTAAGCCCGTAACGTAGATGTGCAAACTTCCGAAACGCCTTGCGCGGCATAGTGCGTATAAACTTCGTCAACCGCCTCAGAAATATCTGAGTATCGCGCCGGGTCAAAAGCATACGATGTCGCAGCTATACCCTGCACCCATTCGGAACGCGGATTAATTGAATAGCCACACAGCATCATCATACATGCATCTAGACCTGATTTCCCAAGTATCCGACGTATTGATGAGAGCATCGCGGGTCGCCCCTGCACCATCGTCGTCACCCCTATTAGCAGTATTTACCGTTTTTCTCTAAATGCGTATCGCCACCCTTAAGAATACGAAGTGTTTTATCCAGACCCGATTGTCCTCCATCTCAAACGAAGGGATAAGGAATCTCATCCGGAATCGGCAGTAACGGAGGATTCACAACGACAAGCGAAAAACATGAGTCATCTCTCAGAGGGGAGTAAAGGCTCCCCTCAAGCACCCTAGTTTCGTCATCCAAAGAGTTGATGGCAGTGTTTTTCTTACAAAGGTCGACAACAAAAGGGTTGATTTCTACAGATGTTACATCCATGCCACAGTTGGTAAGTATCAGGCCCTGTATTCTGGGGCCAGAACACAAATCGAGAGCCTTCCGTGCGCTCTGCGGTGTAAGGCGCCAATCTCAGCAAATCTGTCCCACAATACTGCGCTGAAGAACAAGACGGAACCCCTGAGCCAAACTCCCCTATACCTTATTAAGGCTAAGACAGGCAAGTTCACGCACCCGGCATATTCCAGAATAACATCCTATTGTTTTAGATGCTCTACAAGCATGAACAGCCGCGAATCGGAAAGATCTTCTAGTTTCGCCCCGACTGACCGCCAAGGGCCAAAATGGCCCCTCCATCCCCGGGCGACTGGCTCTGGCGCGCCGAGGAGTGTCCCCAAGTGCCGGCAGAAAAGAAACGTCCCTATCTGCCGGCTAGAGGGCACCGAAGAGGATGGCGTAGGTAGTGGATTCGCCGAGCTTGAGCTCGTCGCCGGGATTGAGTTGGGCGGAACGGCCGGGCTCGACCTGAATGCAGACGCGCGTGGCCCCGTTTACCACCACGGTTCCGTTGGTGGACGACAAGTCCTCGACGTGCCAGATATTTTGAGCATCGCACCAGATATGGGCATGGCGGGCCGAGACATCGTCGCCGACGTCGGTAATATCGCCCTCACCAGTGGCCAGCGCACCAATCTCAACACCCTGCTCACTCGGCTGAATCCAGCGCGGGGCGCTCACGACAAAACTGTTTTGTACGCGCAGCAAGCCCAAGGGGTGCGCCGGAGCGGGTTCGCGTTCGCCCGCGGTCATCGACATGCCAAGCGAACGCGGCGTGGAGGTGCCTCCGCCACAGGTCGCGTGCGCGTAGTCGATGGCATAGTTCACCGAGGACCGCACATCCGCCGAACAACCGACGGCGACAAACAGCACCAGCACGGCCTCGGCGCGCTCGGCGGGCATGAGTTCCGCCGCCTGGGACAGGCGATCGAGCGCGTTGCGATAGAGATTCGTGTCCTGATGGCACTCTTCGAGCGCGCGTACCATCGGTTCACCTGCAGGACCGCACACCATATTGATCACAGCCGTGGAGTCCATGGGATTTCGCTGGCGCAGGGCCAGTTGCGACATAATACGCGCAGCCGAGGTACCGTATTCGGCAAAGTAGCGCTGCTGAAGCGTGCCGACCGGCGCGCGAACGATAAAGCGGGAAACCCAAGAGCGATCGGCGGCTCGGCTCTGCGGGCTGCGGCCGTCGGCGAGCGGACGGGACGAAAGCACCAGGCCGCACAGCTCGATATGGCTCAGATGCGCCGCGCGCTTAAAGATGTCAAACATGGCCCCGCATGGGGTGAGCTCAACTTGAGATGCCATGACCTAGGCCTCCTTGGTCGTAGAAATAGAATCGGACGATACTTCGACAGGTCCGCCAAAAGTACGGGCAGCTGCGGCTCCACCGGCAAGCGGAGTCGCCATCTGGGCTTTTGTGCGTCGCGGTGCCGAAACGGGAAGTTCAAAGGCAAAGCCCATCGCAAGCAAAAACCACGTAAGCGTATAGGTTGCAACCAGAGCGGCAACAAGGCCGCCCATCACGGCGCGTTGGGAAAATACGCTACATGCAGCCACAACCAGTACTGGAACCTCGCAGGCAGAAAGCGCAAGCACACCCTGCAGGAACCCCGAGCGCCGATTGCGCGCAAGTGCCCCCGCGGTAACGCCGGCTATGCCTGGCAGCGCCAACGCCAGTGCGGCAATAATACCCGGTAGCGTCCCAGACCACACGAGCGATCCCAAAGTCGCCGTCACGCGAGCGCCCGACGCCAGCAGCGCGGCCGAAACCACGACCACAGCCCAAACCACGCCACAGACGACCGTCGCGCCGACCATCAGCGCGCGACGAACCGCGCGGCCGGACGCATCCATGGGGCACGGCGTGAGCGGCTCGCCGCGGAGCGAACGACCGACATTTTGCGCATAGTGGTCACAAAACGCCGAGAGCGCCGCCTCGACCGCCGCCGGCTCGGGACGATCTTTTTGATGGCTGGACAGACAGGCCATCACCACGTCGAACAGCTGGGCATCGACAAACGCCAGCGCATCGCGTAGCTCCTCGGAATCCGGCTCAAGCCCCAGCTGCTGGGCCTGCTCGGCCGCGGCGAGCGCCACATCGGGCTCGCGATGAAGCAGCTGCGTCAAATCACAACCGGGCGCATGGGCACCAATGGGATAGTCGGGCCGCGTGTCCATCTTGAGACGGTAGGGGCTCGCGATGTCGCGCGTCTTTTTGCGCGAACCCGAGGTGCCCGAAGTGCTCGGCGCGGCTTCGTATGGCGCGGCGCCGGCAATGAGCTCGTAAACCGTGCTTGTCGCGGCATAGACGTCAATCGCCGGCGACATACGCAAAGCGCGCAGGTCGGGAATATCGTCGGTGAGCATCTCGGGCGGGGCATAGGCAACCGTCGCGCGACGCAGCGTGGCATAACGCTCCGTAAACGACGCCTTGCCGCCGGTACCGGCCACGGCCGACGCAGGCTCAAGCGCCAGCGACGAGCCAAAGTCGATCAGGCACAGGTCAAAGGTGCCCTCGGCAAGCTGCCGGTCAAGCGGTAGACGCGCCGTACGCACCATAATATTAGCGGGCGAGATATCGCGATGGACAAAGCCCTCGCCCACCAGGCTCATACGGCAGAGCAGATCGAACAGGTCGCGACCCAGACGCGCCGCCACAAGCGGCGACAGGCGTCCGGCATCGTCCACGGCAAGTCGCGAACGCAAGCGGGCAAGCGTCTCGCCCTCGACCCATTCCATGACAATTGCAGGCACACCGTCGACCTCGCCCCATCCATACAGGCGGGGAAAGCCTTTAAGGCCCGAAAGGGCGCGATGGCATTCGTATTCCTCGCGAAACGCCGCCTTAAACTTGGCGACCAACGCCTCGTGGGCGACATCGTCATCAAATTCGTCGCGCGTCGGCAAGATGAGCTGCTTGAGCGCCACGGCCTCGCCCTGGGCATTGACGGCACGCGTCACGCGGCCGATGCCGCCACGGCGCATGGTGGCGTCGTCGGCAAACAGCATCGTAAAACGGCGAAGGTAGGCGGGAAGCTCGTCCGTGCCCAGGGCGACGGCCGGCTCAAACCCGTCGACGCGCGCCAGGCGCAGGCCCACCATGGGATCACGGTTGAGCGACTGGGCTGCCGCAGAAGCGAGATCGTTCGTCATAGGGCGATCGCCGCCAGGCTATTGTTGAAGTTGTTAAGCGCAATGTCATCATCGCCGTAATGCCCCACCCATTGGCACAGGTTGGTGTAACAGCCCCATAGGTTGGCGTATTGCCGATACCACTTTGACTGGGGAGAAAACGTTTGCCGGCCAAACTCGGCACGGATGACAAACATATCGTTGGCCAGGCTATCGCATGGCCCGGTATCGCCTGTTGCGTTATAGGTCGAAACCACGCTATTGGCGCGGGCAACATAGCCATCGAGCATGTTGCATTTGGTCACGAGCCAATTGTGGATTCTTTCCTCCTCGGCAGCCGAGAGACCACCCGAGCCCGTGTCGCCGCCGGCACCGTCGTCCGTCGAGCCACCACTCGAAGATCCACCGCCGGAGGCGGAGCCCGAACCGGAGCCACCGCTCGAGTTCGACGAATCGGAGCTGGAACCAGACGAACCGGAGCCGCCAGGTTTCCCCGACTGCTGCGTATCCTGGCCCTTTTGCTGCTCGGCCTTGTTTACGACGGCCGAAACACTGTTATCGGAAAGGTGATGGATGATCTTGGTATTGGTGAGCACGATGGTCTTGCCGTTGGCAAGCGCGATTTCGTTGTCCGGCGCCTCGGCACCGCCCGCGTCGTCGACACCAAACACGACGCGCGTGACTACGCTCGCCCAGGCGTATCCGGTTGTGGTGCCCAAATCGCTTTTGGCCTTGTGCCCCACGCGCAGCTCGCGCGCGACACGCGCTTGCACCATAGGTGGCACAGCCAAACCGTAGGCAGAAACGCCGGCAACGACCAGCGCCAGCGAACAGGACAGCAGCACATACGCCCGAGGCGCCAGGCCCAACCGGCGCCGCATGCGCACCGCGGCGCCATGCTTTTTCTGAGTGCCCCCGGGCCGCATGCAATCTCCTCCAACAAAAACACGCCGCTCGAAAGCGGCGCATTCATTCAAACCCATAGTTGAGTGTATCAGCGAACACAAAAGGTTGCGCAACGAACGCGCAAGTACGGGACACGAACAGGGGCATCCACGCGATAAGCGGATGGAAAGTGCATTTGTTGCACAACAAATGCACAAACATGGGGCCAATTATGGCAACCGCGTGCAACGCGCAGGGAAACGCGAGGTCGGTGGGCCGATATCTAGATCCTAGATCGCGCGACGGGCCTCGATAGCACGGCCAAGCGTGAGCTCGTCGGCATACTCCAGGTCGCCACCCACGGGAAGGCCGCTCGCAAGACGCGACACCTCGACGCCCAATGGCTTGATGGTGCGAGCAAGGTAGCTCGCCGTGGTCTCGCCCTCGATATTGGGGTTGGTGGCGATAATGACCTCGTGGATGTCCTCGTGGCCCAGGCGCGCCAGCAGCTCGCGGATGTGCAGCTGCTCGGGACCGATTTTGTCCATGGGGCTGATCACGCCGCCCAGCACATGGTACAGGCCATGGTAGCTGCCCGTGCGCTCGATTGCCTGGACGTCGCGCGGCTCGCCCACCACGCAAATGCGAGTGGTGTCGCGCATCGGGTCCTGGCAGATGGAGCACTCGTCGGCCGTGGCATAGTTAAAGCAACGGCTGCAAAAGTGGACCTCCTGCTTGACCTCCAGGATGGCCTCGGCCAGGCGGCGGGCTTCCTCGGCATCGGCCTCGAGCAGGTAGTAGGCGATGCGCTGGGCCGACTTGGGACCAATGCCCGGCAGACGACCCAGCTCATCGAGCAGTTTTTGCAGACTGTGATTCGCACTCATTGTATGCGTGTCTTAGAACGGCATGCCCGGGATGTTGAGACCGCCGGTGATGGCGCCCATCTGCTTGTTGGCGAGCTCGTTGACGCCGCGGACGGCCTCGTTGACGGCAGCCATGATCATGTCCTGCAGCATATCGACGTCCTCGGGATCGAGCGCATCGGGGTCGATGGTGAGGTTGACGAGCTCCATCTCGCCGTTGACAGTCACCTTGACCATGCCGCCGCCGGCAGAGGCGTCGACGGTCTGGGACTTGAGGTTCTCCTGCGCGGCGGCAAGCTGCTCCTGCATCTTGCGGGCCTGCTTCATCATCTGTTGCATGTTCATACCGGCCATGATGGCTCCTTTACGTGCGGCCGCGCGACAAGCTGCAAGGGCAGCCGGAGCGCGGCGGGACTTTCAAACGCAAAAATCGTACCACGGCGCGGGGCAAGCGAGCGGGGCGGTCGTGCTACCTCAGTCGATATACATGTCCTGGAGTGCAAGCCGCGCCCAAAGATTATGCAAAGTTGAATAATTCGCATCTACATAAATGTCACAAACTAAATCTAGCAGGGCCGGAACCCGGCATTTTCTGCATCCAGCTAGATAGCAAAATGCTAAACCGCCGCTCGAGGTGGCGCTCATGACGGCATGGTAAAATTTGATTGTCAAAGATAGCAATTTGGAGGTGCCCCATGAATGCCCCCGACGCGCTCCAAAACATCCGCTCAAAACACCCCGTTGCATATGTGGTTCTCTATCTCTTTGTCGGCTGGGCATTGCTGGTTGTCATCACCCATGCCATAGCCTTTGGAGCAGAACTGCTGATAGCCAGCTCGGACCAGCCCGTCGTCAAATGGGAAGCGACCGATGAGTGCACCGACGGAACCCGAACCATTTACTACAACAGCCCGTCCCTCTACCAAGAGTTCAAGGTCAAGATAAAGGGCTCCAAGATTGTCGATGCCGAACTGGGTTCTTTATTTACAATCGGAGCAACCGTCAACGCCGAGCAAGTCGAGTACACGGACAGCCATGCGACATATCGCATCGACCTCAGCATCCTAGGCCGACCGTCACGTGCCTGTCTGCTCGAATGCGATATACGCGGCACCAAACTACACATGTCCGAAATACAGATGCGCCCGGACAAAGAGATCTCTTCTTGAGCAGCGTACCCGCCCGCACAGTTACTCCACCGGTTTGAAGATGGTGGACTGGCCAAAGACGCTGCGGATGAGGGCTTTGGCCTCGTCCTCGGTCTGTGGGATGCTCGGGGCTGCGCCCTGGTGGCCGAAGGGGCTGCCGGCGCCGGGGTTGGACTCCCAGGGAGCTGCAGAAGCGTCCTCCTCTTTGGGGGCAGTTGCAGCGGGCTTGGGCGCGGACACCGCACCCGGCACGTCGAACGGGGGCAGATCGTCCCCGCCCGCATCGCCGGCAAAACCACCGACCATGGCGTCGTCGTAGGGCACCTGCTCGGATTCCCATGGCGCAGCCTGCGCAGGCGGTTGAACCTTGGGAGCGGACGCGCGCTCGGGCGCTCGGGGCGCAGGCTCGGTCGGGAGCTTGCCCGTGGCGGAAGCGCCGGCGGGGTTGTCCGAGCGCAGCCAGGGGGCCTTGCCCAGGTCGGATGACTTAGTCGCAGGCGCGGCGGCGGGCTTGGGCGCGGGCGCCGGAGTAGCCGGTTTGGGCGCGACGGGCTCAGGCGCCGACGGGGTCGTCGCTGCTACCGGCGCCGCTTTTGGCTGCGTCGCGCTGGCGCTCGAGGATGCAGGGGCCGCCGAGGACACGGGTTGCGGGTCCGCAGATGCCGCAGCCCGTGCAGATGGAGAATGCTCCTCATGTTGAGGAGCCGGCGTGCCACCCCCGTCCAAGACATAGTCGACGGTACGACGGCCGAAGACTGCGTTGACTGTCGGCAGGACCACCGACTGCGTGTCGGCGCGACCGAGCATCTTGATGGCAAAGGTCGAGCCCGCGGGGAACGACACCGTAAGCTTAGAGCCGTCGTCCGCCGTGGCGCGGGCGTTAAGCAGAAGAGCCGCGTAGGAGGCCTGCTGGGCCTTGACGCGCTCGATGACCTCGGCCCATTTGCGCTGGAGCTCGCCGGCGTCCTCGACCGCAGGGGTCTCGGCAGCACCGGCGGCGGCAACCTGGGCGGCGTTGTTGGGCTTGGACACCGGCACGGTCGATGCGGCAGGCGCGGGAGCCGGAGCCGCAACGGGTTGAGGTGCAGGCGTTACAGGTTTGGGCGCGGGAACCGGGGCCGTGGGCTTGGGCGCAGGCTGGGTAACCGGAACAGCAGCGCCGCGGTCCCAAGGCATACCACCCTGATGCGCAGACGTAGCAGCGGGGGCGGCGGTCGCCGCAGGGGTAGCAGCTCGGGCACCCGAGATCAGCGTCGGCTGCTGGACAGCGGGTGCGGATGCAGCAGGCGCACTCGCTTGAACAGCAGCCACGCTCGCCGGAACGGCGGCGTTGGCAACCATGGCCTCCAAGCGAGCCACGCGCTCAGCCAAAGCTTCAATCGTTAAATCGGCCTCGGGACGTGCCAGGCGCGTGCAGGCAATCTCGAGCACCAGGCGCACGTCGCTCGCGCCCCTCATCTCCAGCGCGGCATCGTCGAGCACCGTCAGCACGCGGGCCAGACGGTCGGCCGAATGCTCGCCAAAGGCAGCGGCCTCGGCAGCAAGCGCCTCGGCCTGCTCGGCCCCGCCCTCAAACAGCCCGGCACGGGCACCGGCAACGCAGGCCACATACACGTCGCGCACATGCGCCACCAGGTCGCGCGTCAGCTCAAGCAGGTCATTGCCCTCCTCGACCTGTGCGCGAATGAGCCCATAGAGCTCAGCAATATCACGCTCGGCAATAGCGCGGGCAAACTCGCCCAGGACCTGGTCCGAAACCTCGCCCAAAAGCGAGCGGGCATCGTCCGCATGCACGGCTCCGTTGCCAAAAACGCTCAGCTGCTCCAGCGTGGAAAGCGCGTCGCGCATGCCGCCCTTGGCATGGCGCGCCACGATGGCCAGCGCCTCGTCGTCGTAGTCGAAGCCCTCCTGCTCGCACACGTAGGACAGGCGATGCTCGATATCCTCGTTGCCGATGCGGTGGAAATCGAAGCGCTGGCAACGCGAGAGGATGGTCTCCAGAATCTTTTGCGGATCGGTGGTGCACAGCACAAAGATCACGTGCGCCGGCGGCTCCTCGAGCGTCTTGAGCAGCGCGTTGAACGCCGCCGTCGTGAGCATGTGAACCTCGTCGATGATATAGATCTTGTACTTGCCACGCACCGGGGCAAAGTTGACGGAGTTGATGATCTCCTCGCGCACATTGTCCACGCCCGTGCGGCTTGCGGCATCGAGCTCGTAGACATCGGGGTGGTTGCCCTCGGCGATGAGCTCGCACTCCTCACAAGTGCCGTCGGGCATGCAGCCGCTTGCGCCCTCGGCGCGCGCTGCCTCGGCATTACGGCACAGCAGCGCCTTGGCCAGAATGCGCGCCATGGTGGTCTTGCCCGTGCCGCGCGGTCCGCAGAACAGGTACGCGTGGGACAGGCGCCCCTCGGTGATGGCGTGCTCGAGCGTCGAGACGATATGCTGCTGGCCCACCACGGAGTCGAAGGTGAGCGGGCGATACTTTCGGTACAACGATTCCATGGGTGCTCCCCCGGGTATACTGAGTCTTGTTGCCGAGACGGCCATGCGGTCGCACGGCATACTGCATTCATAATAACCCGTACGGCGAGCTCGCCGCGATAGGAGTCCAAAGAGCATGGCAGACGCAGAGAGCAACCTCGTTCCCTCCGAAGCAGCCGACCAGGTCGAGGTCGCGCTCGAGAAGCAGGCCGCAGCCGACGACGGCATCCTGTACCTCAACGAGTACCAGTACGAAAACGATCTAGTCACCGACTTCGCCCGTCTGGTCGCCTCGCCCAGGCGTCGCGGTTCGCTGTATGTCGCCGCGGCAATTGCCGCGCTCATCGGCATTGGCATGCTGGTGGCCGGCGGCAACTGGATCAAGTTTGGCGTCGTCCTGATCGTATTCGGCGCCTTTTTGGCCTGGTGGAGCAAAAACCTGCACCACACCCTCGCCCGCGACTTTATCGATGCCGTCGAGGCCGACGAGTCCATGGGTGGCCGCTATCGCCGCGTCGCCGCCAACGAGGACGGCCTGATGGTTTGGGGCAAGAGCGGCAAGTCGCAGTTCTTCCCGTTTGAAAAGCTCGACCACGTACTCGACGGCGAGCGCATCTTTGTAGCCATGTTCGCCGACCAAGGCGTGACGATTCCCAAGGACACCTTTGTCCGCGGCGATGCCGAGCAGTTTGGCCCCTTCCTTAAGGCGCGCATCAACAAAAAACTCCGCATCGAGACCAAGAAGAAGAAAATGAAGGCCGAGAAGGCTGCCGCCGAGGCCAAGCGGGGCGACAAGGCCGACAAGCCCCAGGACAACAAGGGCAAGCGGCGCAAGCAGAAGAAGAGCAAGAAGAGGCGCTAAGGCCAAGCCAGACAGGCAGCTTCGCATCCCGCCATCCTCGCCATCCGCCTGAGCGTGCTACACTAGTAGCATCTATGCCACCGCGAACGGCTCGGCCCCGCGCCCGCCGCTCACAAACGAACTTTAAACGCACGAGGGTTGGCCATGCCGCTTTTCTCGCAACATACCGCCCGGTTCTCGCCGGACGTTCCCTTGGAGGGCACTAGCTCTCGCGAGCTGCTCAAGCGGTACCAGCCGCTCGAGACGCTTGCGACCGGCGGTTTTGGCTCCATCGAGATTTGCCGCGACACGCATCTGCGCCGTCGCGTGGCCATTAAGCGCATCCCCCTCACAGACGGCGCCGGCATGCCCGCCAGCGACATCATGGACGTGCTGCGCGAGGCGCACACCGCCGCCATGCTTCAACACCCCAATATCGTGCAGGTTATCGACTTTACGCACGACACCGCCTATGCCTACCTGGTCATGGAATATGTCGACGGTATGTCGTTGGCCGAGTTTTTACATCGCGTGGACGGCCACTCGCTCACCTTTGACGAGGCCGCGGCCATTGCCGACGCGCTGGGTCAGGCACTCACCTTTGCCCATGCAAACGGCGTGCTTCATCTGGACATAAAGCCCGCCAATGTGCTTATCGACCATTCGGGCAATGTAAAGCTCACCGACTTTGGCATGGCACGTCTGTCGTCTGCCGGCGGCTTTGGCGGATCGCGCGGCGGCACCATCGGCTACATGCCGCCCGAGCAGCTCGATATCGAGACCGGCACGGTCGACGAGCGCGCCGATGTCTTTGCCCTTGCCTGCGTGATCTACGAGGGCCTGTGCGGCAGCGCCCCCTTTGTGGCAGCCACGCCTGCCGACTCGCTCGACCGCATCATCGGCGGCGCCACCTATCCCAGCGAGCTCATCCCGCACTTTCCCCCGGGGGCCGAGGCGGCGCTCATGAGCGCCCTCTCCCCCATGCCGCAAGACCGCCCCGATAGCATCGAGGCATTCTGCGACCGACTCCTTGCCGGCTTGGGGAGCGTGCGCGAAGGCCGTCGCAGCTTGGAGCAGATGGTAGGCGAGCTTTCGAATGACGAGTGCGCGGCAGATGATATCGAGCCATCGAGCTACGAGGATGACACCGTCGAGGTCGACCCCGCACTTGGCTGGGCGGGCACGCGCTGGGGCCGCGCACGCAATTACACCATGCGCGGCATCTCGGCGCTCTCGTGCGGAGCCTTCAGCTTTTTGCTTATGCAGACAGCCGGCGTCGCGGCGCTTCCCGGGCTGGTCGTGGCGGCCGTCGCCATTGGCGCGGCGGCAGGC
>CATYJC010000023.1 GCA_958407555.1 uncultured Collinsella sp.
TGCCGCTCCAAATGATCAACGATATCGCGTTCCACCAAAAGGAATTCCAACCCGCGGGCATATATACCGCCATCGCACTCACCGTAATCGAACTCGCCATCTTTTGCTATTGCGCTCTTGCGCCGCGCTTTGGAATGCAGGGCAAACAGTGGAAGGAGCTGCAGAGCAGGCTTGCGGTAGCCCAAACCAACAAGGACCGCTCCGCGGAGGTCGCCGGTGTGCTTGCCACGCAAGCTGCCGGCCGCCTGCTCAAGAACAGCGATAACGATCTCGCGCGCAACCTGGGCGGCGCCGCGGAGGTCGCCGGCGCCGTAGGGGCAGTCGCCACGGCGGCAGACGTGCTAGCCGAAACCTCGAGCAATGCCGAAGCTATGGCAAACGCATGCGGCGTGACGATTCCAAGCGCCAAGAAGCAGATCATAGCTCTCGCAGTGGCGCCCGCCATTGTGTTGCTTGGCGTCTACATCCCGCAGTTTGTCCAGGGGAATAACGGGCTTCAGGTAAGAAAGGCTGCAGCCGCCGAGCAGCTCGCCATCGCGCAAGATGCCTTGGAGCCCGTGTGCGAACGCGTTGCGGCAGACGACCCATATGAGTCGTATCACGACTACGGCTATCGCATTATCGGCTATCTGCGCGATAATGACCTCGGCGCTCAAGCAGCCTATGTCTACCTTTCTTTCGATGCAGACGGCATGCTCACGGACGTCGATTACACCAGCCAGATCGACCCCGAGGCAAGCCCTGCAGACAACCTCGCCCGCGCCGAGCAGGATATCGCGACGCTCTGCGCCCCGCTCAACGGGTTGGACATTTCCGTTGCCACACCGGACCTCCTCACGCCATGCAGCCTGTCGGATGAATTTAAACAGGCATTTTTAGCCGGATCCCTATATGAAGAAATCAGCATCAAGACGGAGGACGAATCTATCAAGTCGTACTACACCTTTGACACCGAGCCCGAGGAAGAGTTCGACGAGTACACCCATCCGGAAATTAGGCTCATGCTCTCCGCAAAGAAGAACTAAAGGCTTGCACTCTAATTGCCGCTCGCAAACATCGTCTATATCTCGAGGTCTAATACTTTTCCCGAGAAGTGAACGACCGTTTTCGGACCCCCGAAGCATCGACATTTTCAGACGTCAAAACCGCAGGATTTGGCTGACAAAACCGCAGGAAATTACATCTCAAAAGTGTCGATGCTTCGGGGGTCCGTTTTTACTCGTTCACTTCTTGGAAAAGTATTAGACCTCGATTTACAAGCCACTCAATGTGGCAAAAGGGCTGTCCCTTTGTCACATTATTCGGAGCGTAGGGCTTCTACAGGGTCTTTTTTGGATGCGCTTCGGGCCGGCAGCAGACCGGCAACGACCGTCAGCAGCACCGAAATTGCAATGAGCACCAGCGCATCCTGCACGGGCAGGCTCATCAGATTGGGCACTTGTTTGGCAGCAAGCGCCCAGGCATTAACCGGAAAGCTCACGGCCACCACGACGACAATGGCAAAGACGCCGGCGATGAGGCCCTCGATAAAGGTCTCGGCATTGAATACGTTGGCCACGTTGCGCTTCGACGCGCCGATTGCACGCAGGATGCCAATCTCCTTTTTGCGCTCCAGCACGCTGATGTAGGTGATGATGCCGATCATGATGGAGCTCACCACCAGGCTGATACTCACGAATGCGATGAGCACCAAGCTGATGGTGTTCACGATGTCGGTCACCGAACCCATGATGATGCCCATGTAGTCGGTGTACGAAATTGCACGATCATCATGGCCAGCGGCTTTGACCTGCTTGTTGTACGCATCGATGTGATCGAGTACGCGCTCCTTGGCCTCAAAGTCGCGCGGGAAAATCTTAACCGAGATGGGGTCCGCCTCATCCGCATAGCCCAACGTGGTCAGATTGTTGTCGTAGGTGAGCTTCGACGCCTTGGCATAGCTCATCATGAGCGAACTCAGGTCCTCGGCGTCCATGTTGAAATGAATGGCACGAGCAAAGGCACTCGCATCCACGTGCATGGCGCTCGCCAGGTTGGCAAAACTCGAAGACATCTGCGTCGCCACCTGGCCCATGAGCCTTGCCGCGCCTGTCTTGAGCTGAGCTGACACCGTCGCCGCAATCTGATTGCTGATCGACTTCATCACCTGATCCATAGCCTGCTGCAGATACGGAGCCAGCTGCTTTTGCACATAGTCGGTCATCGCCTGTTGCAGGCGCTCGGCCAGGGCATCGCCGCCGAGCGCCTTGAGCTGGGCCAGGATTTGCTGCGCCGTGGCATCACTCTCAAGATACGTCGAAAATGCAGCAGCAAGCTTTGAGGCATCCTTAAGTTCTTCGGGCGTCAGCGCCTTAAACTGATCAGACTGCAAAAAGCCCTCAAACAGTTGGTTGGCAAGCGTTCCCACCTGCTGCATTTGCTCGGGCGTGAGCTCCAGACCGTCAAAGACGCCCGAGAAATCTGGGGCCGGTGCTTTGGCCATGATGTCACTGAAGTCGATGTCCTTGCCAACGTCCGAAAGGTCAATGTCCAGACCGGACAGGTCAATACCAGAAAGGTCCATACCGCCGGCCGCACCCGAGAGCGCAGATGTATCGAACGAAAACGCACTCTTCAGCGCCGCCTCGTCCACACTGAACATGCTGCCCAGGTCCACGCCCTGTTTGGCTTCACTTTGCAGCTCGTCGAAGGTCTTGCCGGTAAACGCGTCTGTCTCGGGGTGGGCAAGCTGCTCTTGCACAATCTGCGAATTGGCGGCGCGTTCCATAAGCTGGCGGGTCAGCGCATGCGTATAGGCAATGCCCGGAGACAACGCACTCGCATTGGCTGTCTCGTTGGGTCGCACCACGCCCACAATGCGCACGTCAATACCGTCGGCAACCTTGGCGGCCATAAAGTCGGCGTCGCCAGACATATCGGTCCACATGCCGGTCTCTTCGTTTTTGCGATAGGCATCGGCCGGCGACAGCACCTTAAACGTCGTGGACAGCGCATCGTCGTAGGTAAAATCGGTACCGGCCTCGGGCGTCTCGGCCTTGCCGTCGGCCGCCATGGCACTGTTAACCAGGTCGTTGAGCTCGTTGATATCCAGCGCGCCGATGCTGTAGAGCGTGTAATCGCCCACCGTGCCACGGCTCGAAAGCACCATCACGGCTTCGTTGGCGGACGTGGGCCAATGACCGGCAACGACATCGTACTGGCTGTCGAGCAGACTCTGATCGTCAATCATTTCGTTGAAGACCGAGGTTCCCATGGACTCCATGCTCACCGTTGCTGCTGAGCTCGCGCCGCCGCTCATGGCCTCGGTCATGGCGTTGGGCACCAGCCGGACAGGCTTCTCATCGCCCTTGCCGGCACGATAGACAACCGGCGATACACCGTAGCCGTACTGAATGGCGTTGACCTCTTTATCGATGCCGTCGCCACCGGCATCGAGCCATGCCTTAAAGCTCGTCATGTCGTTGGACTTAACGCTCGCAAACATATCCTTTACGGCCGTGACCACAGGGATCCTATCGGTTCCCTTAGCCTTGCCGCCGGCGCTGTCGTCGGACGAATCCACGTTTTCAGGCGAGCCATCATCCACAGTTCCCTGCCCGCCCATCATGGACGACAAGTCGTAATCCTGCTTGGAAATGGTGAGTGGGTAGCTCGAGAGCGTATCCTCCTCGACCTTTTTGATGTAGCCGTTTACGCCGTTGGAAAGCGCCAGAATCGCCGCGATGCCGATGATGCCGATGGACCCCGCAAAGGCCGTCATGGCCGTGCGGCCCTTTTTTGTCATAAGGTTTCGGGCAGAAAGACCCAGCGCCGTCACAAAGCTCATCGAGGTTTTGCGCGTAGGCTTGGCCTCGCGACGCGCGGCCTTTGCTACATCAAAGGGGTCGGAATCGTCGGTGATCTTGCCGTCCGCCAGGTTAACGATGCGCGTGGCGTACTGGTACGCCAGCTCAGGATTGTGCGTGACCATGATGACCAGGCGGTCGCGCGCCACATCCTTAAGCAAGTCCATGACCTGTACGGATGTCGTTGAATCCAAGGCGCCGGTCGGCTCGTCTGCCAGCACGATCTCGGGATCGTTGATCAGGGCGCGGGCGATGGCCACACGCTGCATCTGCCCGCCCGAAAGCTGGCTCGGGCGCTTGTTCACGTGCTCGCCCAGGCCGACTTTCTCCAACGCCTCGCGCGCACGTTGGCGGCGCTCGGCATGCCCCACGCCCGTGAGCGTGAGCGCCAGCTCCACGTTTTCCAAAATGGTCTGATGCGGAATGAGGTTATAGCTCTGGAACACAAAGCCGATGCGGTTGTTGCGATAGGCATCCCAATCGCGATCGTGAAAGTCCTTGGTCGAGATGCCGTCGATCAGCAAGTCACCAGAATCAAAGTGATCGAGTCCGCCAATAACGTTGAGCATCGTAGTTTTGCCCGAACCCGAGGGACCCAGAATGGCCACGAACTCGTTATCGCGAAAAGACAGGCTCACGCTGTCGAGCGCCACCTGCGTAAACGACTGGGTAACGTACCTTTTGCAAATACCTTTGAGCTCCAACATGGACGGCAACCTCTCCCACGCGGGCGCACTCGCCCGCTCTCCCCCGCCGTTCGTATTCGACGCGCTTGTCCTACTCTATCCCCATTTTTTGCCGACACCAGTGAGGAATGTAGGGAACCGCGCCAAAAAACGAACGGGACGGCGCCCAAAAAAGAGGTCCCGAGCGGGACCTCTATATGGTGGAGCTTATCTTGAAAGGGAGCGGACTACTTCGCACGGCGGCGCACGATCCTCGCCATGCTTTACGCGTTTTCTACTGCTCGCTATTCGCAATCGCCTGGTCGATAAGTTTGTTGAGTGCTGCGCGCTGCTCGGCGGAGCTTATGGCTCCCACGATTGGATCCCCTACGATGTTGCCATTCTGATCGATGACATACGTTGTCGGGAACGAGAACAAATTTGACGTAAACTTACCGGCCTCACTATCCGACTTGAACCAGATGTTCTTATATGTCACGCCCTTCTTGCTCAGCACGTCCTTGGCATCTGCAATCTCGCCCTTGTTGCCATCGAGCGTAAAGGAATTGACGCCCACGACCTGGCCGCCCTTCTCGGCAAGCTCCTTATTCAGGTCCTCAAGGTCGCCCAACTCACCCACGCACGGCTTGCAAGTGGTGAACCAGAAGTTCATGACGGTGACCTTGTTCTTAGAGAACAGCTCGTCGCTGCTCACGTCGTTGCCATCCAGGTCCTTGCCCGTAAAGCTGGGGAACTTCGTCGCCTCGCTCGAAGCATTGGCACCAGCCGTCATGCCAGCGGCCGAAGCATCGACGCTCTCGCCTGCGCTCGGCGTGCTCCCACAGCCAGGGAACTCCTTCTCCAAGCTCTCGAGCTTGTCCTCGATCTCCTTGATCTGCTGTGCACCGGCCTTGAGCGTCTTAAGCTCATCCGCCGTGAACTCATCCTTGGCACCGTCGATGGTCTTGAGCAGGAAATCGCCGTAATTGCTACCGTCCTCAATCATTGCCGATTCTTTATTTGCCGCATTGAATACCTTTTCCCACAGCGCGTTATCACTCGAAAGGATATCGTTCTCCTTTTTCATGAGCTTCGCATACAGCTCGGCGGCCTCGTCGGCATTGGTCGGCTTCTGCGCAGTGAGTTCTGCGATCTTAGGATCGGAGCTCGCAGATTCGCTCGCATTGCCACCGGGCGCCGAACATGCCACAAGGCACAAGGCCAGCACCGGTACCATAAACAGGGCCGCAATCTTAGAAAGCTTCATGGTCATTCCTCCGTTTTGTCGAAGCTTGTTTACTTTTTATCGGTGGTCAAGGGGAGCTTTTCCGCCGTCACATCCAGGCCGTAGCGATAGCTGATGGCATCGACGGGACAGGCCCCAATGCACTTTCCGCACCGGATACATTCGGCATGATTGGGCGCGCGGACAACATCAACGTCCATCTGACAAACCTTTGAACACTTGCCGCACGAGACGCATTTGCATGCATCGACCCGAATCCCTAGCAGGGATACCTTATTCATGAGCGCATAGAATGCGCCGAGCGGGCAAATCCATTTGCAAAAGGGGCGATAGAACAAAACGCTCAGCACTACCACGGCAATGAGAACGGCAAGTTTCCAGGTAAAGAGCTGCCCCAGCGCAGATCGAATGCCGGCGTTGGCAATGGCCAGCGGAATGGCGCCCTCGAGCACGCCCTGTGGACAGACGTATTTGCAAAAGAACGGATCTCCCATCCCCAGGTCGTTGACCACCAGCACAGGCAGCAATACCACAGCAAACAGCAGCACAAAGTATTTGATATACGTAAGCGCCTTGAGCCTTTTCGTCGAAAACTTTTTGCCGGGTATCTTGTGAAGCAGCTCCTGCAGCCACCCAAACGGGCACAAAAACCCGCATACAAAGCGTCCCAGCAGCACGCCGAGCAAAATGAGCGTACCGGTTACGTAGTAGGAAAAGTTGAACTTGGATGAACCTACCACCGACTGGAACGACCCGATGGGGCACGCACCCGATGCCGCGGGGCACGAATAGCAATTAAGTCCAGGTACGCAGACTGTTTTTCCCGCGCCCTGATAGATGCCGCCTTTGGCAAAGTTTGGCAGGTGAATGTTAGTAATAAGTGTTGCCGCCGCCTGAATGAATCCGCGAAATCGGGCCAAAACATGCGACGCAGTGTTTTCTCTTTTATCCAATTCCGATACACTCCAAGCACAGCCTAATCGCTTTGGCTAGCACGGCATCCGCCTCGCCACGCATAACACCAAAGCACACCATGGTAATTCCGACGATCAACAAAGCGACCTGTACCACGGGTTTTACCGCTTTGAACAACCTGACCACTCCTTTCGTTACGCGACCATTGGACCATATCGGCTATAAAATCCGTGTTAAGCGCGATTTGGAATGTGTAAGGAGACTGTTATGCGTATTTTGATCGTCGAAGACGAGCGAGCACTGTGTGATGCAATCGCGCGCAGCTTGCGAAACTTGGCGTACAGCGTCGACTGCTGTCACAACGGACAGGCGGCGCTCGACCTACTGGACGTTGAGGCCTTCGACCTCGTGGTACTCGACCTCAACCTTCCCCGCATCGACGGCATGACCGTACTCAGGGAACTTAGGAAAACCGACTGCGAGACCAAGGTACTGATTCTGTCCGCACGTGGCGAAGTATCCGATAAAGTCGCCGGACTCGATGCCGGCGCCAACGATTACCTCATCAAGCCGTTTCATCTGGACGAGCTTGCGGCAAGAATTCGCAGCCTTACCCTCAGACGCTTTACACAAAGCGACATAGTTTTAACCTGCGGAAAGCTCCGCTTTGACACCAAGGCGCGCATCGCTTCCGTGAACAGCGAGGCTTTGTCTCTTACGCGCAAGGAAACGGGAATCTTGGAATACCTGATGCTTAATCAGGGGCGTCCGGTAAGTCAAGAGGAGCTTATCGAGCACGTTTGGGATAGCGGCGTGAACAGCTTTAGCAACGCAACCCGCGTTCACATCTCGTCGCTCCGAAAAAAGTTGCGCAGCGCTTTGGGATACGACCCGATTCGCAATCGGATTGGAGAGGGCTACGTTATGGATGATGGCGAATGAAAAGGCTTTCGTTGCAATGGCGCATAACGATCATGACGGCACTGCTGACGTGTGCGGCGTGCGTGCTGACGAACTGCCTGGTCGGCTATACGGGCATGCGCTACATGGATGCCATCGGCAGCGACATCTCGGCCTTTAACGCTGCCGGCGCGAATTCGCCCCAGGCGTTTGACCCAACAAAAGCAGCCCTCGATGACAAGGTCACGATAGTCGTAAACGACGCACAGGAATCTTTTGGCGCGACAGCCTGGTACATCACGGCTGGAGTCACGCTACTTGGCGGCGTGCTGGCATACTTTGTGAGCGGCCGTACACTCAAACCGCTACGGGCTTTTGCAGCCCAGGTTGAGCGTGTGCAGCCTGACAACCTAAGCGAGATCAGACTCAGTGAAGATGTGCCCACCGAGCTACAACGATGCAGCGCCTCTTTCAACGACATGATCGCTCGTCTTGGCGAAGGGTTCTCTGCGCAGCGTCAGTTTACCGGCAACGCCGCACACGAGCTGCGCACCCCGCTCGCCCTTATGCAAGCACAGATTGAACTATTCATCTCCGAGCACTCCGGTTTGCAACCCGAAACAGCCGAGCTGCTCGGCCTGCTACAAGAACAAACCGAGCGCATGTCTCGAATGACCAAGGTATTACTCGAGATGAGTGAGCTCCGCAGCGTCCCTTGCGAGGACGATGTGGAACTTGGTCCTTTGTCTGAAGAGGTCCTCACCGACCTTGCGCCACTTGCCGAAAATAAGGGCATAGCCCTCAATTGTGCTGGAGACGCTTTAGTAATCGGGAGCGACACGCTCCTCTATCGGCTGGTGTTTAACCTGGTCGAAAACGCCATCCGTTACAGCCGCTCCGGCTCGACTGTCAATGTCTCCATCAGCGACAGCGACAGCCACGTACTCCTGCGAGTCAAAGATGAGGGCCCGGGAATACCCAAGCAGTACCGAGAGAGCATCTTCCAGCCGTTCTTTCGTCTAGACAAATCCCGCAGCAGGGCATACGGCGGCGCAGGACTCGGACTAGCGCTCGTTTGGGAGATTGCAGCGCTTCACGGTGGCACGGTAGAGGTCGAAGAAAGTTCCGAGAACGGGACCACCATGCTCGTAAGCCTTCCAAAACGATCTGCAGCGTTAACCGAACAGTAAAACTAGAACGAGGCCCAGTGGGTCCCGCCCTTACAAAACCCGAAGGCTTTCCATGTGTCTGTACTATGAGCCGTTGGGGAACCAGATGTCAACCAGCATGCCGAGCCCAGTCACCTCATCCTAGGGAAAGGAGCAAAGGGGCGTCACTGCTTTTGACGGTGCTCTTAGCTACAGTAGACCTTCCACGAAAGGTTTGAGCTTGTCGAGCATCGCGTCGCTTCTGATGACTGTACCTAAATCGAGGTGCTCACTCTTCTCCTTCGTAATCGTCTGAGTGATTACGCCCATGAACAGCAGCCTGGAGCCGATGGCAATTCCGTCGGTCGTGGGATAGCTGCCCTGGTTGAGGATGAAGGCGGGACTGCCGCTGGAGCCCTCGAATACAGATGCGTCAACGAGGAACTCGCGCTTACCCTTGTAGTCGTTCCAAGCGGGCGTGGAAGTCCAGCCTTGCCTGATGAGGGGGGTCTTGTTGTAGTCGTCATAGAGCCCGCTGGGGTATCCGATAAAGGTGATTTGCTCGAGCGCCGCCAAATTGTCCAGCACACTCTTCTTCGGGATGAGTCCAGAGTCGATGGATCGGTAGAAGGGCCTCTTCCCGTTTTCTTCAAGCATGCTGAGAACAGGGGCCACCGGCATCGCAACCAAGTCGAGCTCTCCGAGCTTCTTCCCCTCGATGAATGACTTGTCGAAGTTCACGCTGATGGTCTCGCGTGACGGGGCGTCACCTTCGGCTAGATTGATGACGAAGCGACCCTGAATCACATCCTTGAGGACATGGTGGTTGGTAATGAGCAGGGGCACTTTTCGCCCGTCTTCAAGGTCATAGGAAAAGAAGAATCCTGTACCCGAGACGCCCGTGCCTTCGGTAGTAATGCCCACGATGGGGACCGTGGTAAAGAGCAGCTGCGTGCTCGTATCATTAATGTTCATCGGTCTTGGTCTCCTTGTCATCGGGATCCGCCAGGTGTTCTAGGACGCGCTCGGCCAGATCAGATTTGCCCTGCTTCTCTTCTTTTCGGATAAAGATAAAAGCGACAAAGAGTCCTACTGCGCCACACGGTGCTACGCAGAGCATCAAGATGCCGGGCAAAGATGCGAGATTGACAGATGACGACAAACCCCCGAGAAACCAGCCCAGGAACGTTGTCGCAAGACCTAAAAGGATGTCAGGTTTGTAGGAAGGGCGCTCCTGCTTGGCCTGAAGGAGCATCTCCCTTGCTTTTCTCAGGTCGCTGTCGCGCTGTCCGACGTATGATTCCTGCAGGTATTCATTGGGGATGCGAACCTCGTGGTCCTGGCGCACGGCGACGTGCTCCCGGTCATTTATGAGGTGGATGCCGTTACTTGCCTCTCCAACACTAGTATTGTCGCCCATGTGCTCGAATACGCTGTCGAGGTCAGCCCACCTGACTCTATGGGCAAGCGCCTGGTCTTGTGGTGGGTTCTCTTGACCTTTCTCCACCAGATCTCCTTAGAACAAGGTCCTAGCGTCTTGCGGAGGTTTATGGTCACAGCAGAGACACCATGGTTCAACCAATATATCGATGGATAGATTATACCGTGCGGCTGATATGGCGACCAAGGGATGCTGCCGGCACGGCTGTGGGGTGCTAGTGACTTGCAGATTGCTGGCGACAGGCTACTAATAGCGGCATGGCTTTGCTGTTGGCTCACTCCGCCGCCCGCCTCACGGCGCCGGGGGTTTCTCGGCGCAGTGAGGCGGCATCGGTTGTTCTAGCTGTTCTGTGCCAATAGGTTGTTTACACCTGGGTAGTGACAAATAGGGAGGGCTCCCACATGCTGTGAGTTGTCTAGACGAACAGCAGAGGAGCCCTCCCATGGAGCAACATCCTAACGCAAGGCTCACCCCGAGGGGGCGCGAGACGCTCGTCTCGCGCATAGAGTCCGGCCTCGGCGTCGCCGAGACCGCGCGTCAGATGGGCGTCAGCCGCCAGACGGCGAGCAAGTGGCTGCGCCGCAGCAGGTCCGGAGAGCCCATGTCCGACCGCAGTAGCCGCCCGCGCAGGCTCGCGAGGTCCACGCCGCGCGAAATCGAGAACCGGGTCCGCGAGGCGCGCTCGTCACTGCCGCTCGCCCCGCCCGGGCTGGCGCCGGGTGCGCTATGCTTAGGGAGCGGTGGGCGCCTCCGGGGCAGCAGGGGACTCGGACGCGGTGATGCCGGAGGTGTCGACCTCGCCGATTCCGGCGAGCTGCTCGATGAGGGGGAGGCCCGTCGGGTCGTCCACATCGACGCCGCCGAGCACGATGGCGCTGTCGCGCGTGTCGATTTGGGTTGTGAACACGGCCGGGTCGAAACCCGAAGCGATAAAGCCAATGCCCGCGAGGACAACACCCGCGGCAACGAGCCCGCCCGCCACGGCGAGGTAGATCTTCTTCGCGCTGGTCATGGTACTCACTCCTTTCTACGCCGCGAGATGCGCGGCAACGCCGCCCTTCTCGCCTCTACCCTTCCAGAAGGGCGAGGCGGCCTTCCTCGCCCAGAGCGCCGAGAGGCGCGCAATTTGTTTTGAGGCGGCCCAAGCGCCAGCACCAACGAAGAGCGCCACGCCGACGAGGCCGAGCCCCACGTCCGCCGAGGCGAGGGCGTACGGGAAGTGGCCGATGGCGACGCCGCTTACGGCAAGCAGGAGCTCAACTACTCCCACGCCCCCGAGTGCCGCCGCGACGATCCACACGCAGAGCGCCAGCACCCAGATGCAGATATAGACCGTGACGGCCACGGCGGCGAAGGCGGCGAACAGCGGCACCCACACCGGGGAGCCCACGATGGTCAGCACCCACAGCAGCGCGGTGCTGCGCCGGCGCGTCCTCGCGATCACGCGCGGCACGGCGGGCAGGTCGTCGAGCGTGGCCTCCGCCACCTCGCCGGGCGTGCCCATGGCGGCCACGGCCTCCTCCTCGCTCATACCGTCCTCCATGCGGTCGGCGATGGCCTCCGCATAGAACGCCTTGGTCTCCTCCACCTGCTCGGCCGGCAGGCAGACGAGCAGCTCGCCCAACCGGCCCAGAAACTCATCGCGCGTCATGGTGCGCCCCCTCAACGTATGCGTAAATCTCCCGTACGGACGGCCACTCGGCCAGGAACTCCTCGATGCGCGCTCGCCCGTCGTCCGTGATGCGGTAGTACCGGCGCAGCCGCCCGTTGTGCTCGGCGGAGCGCGCCGTGATGCACCCGGCCTTCTCCAGGCGCTTGAGCAGCGGGTAGAGCGTCGACTCCGTGAGCCCCATGCTCGCCGGCACGTCCTTCACGATCTGGTAGCCGTAGGACTCCTCGCCGGAGACGGCCGCGAGCACGCAGGCCTCCAGGAAGCCGCGCTTCATCTGTGCCTCCATCCGCACACCTCCTCTCGTCATATACTGTGCTATACAAACTATACGATGCAAGGTATTAGACGTCAACTCTCATCGCGAAGATTCTCCGACCCCTGCGCGCTGCGAACGTGATGTCGCGGGGCGATTGGCATTATGCATGAAACGTCAAGTAACGCTCTTTTGATCCACTTCCACTCGGCCCCATATGCCTTGTACAACACCCCCTTCGACCTCGGGTTCAAGAGAGCCACTAGGCTGGGCGTGCCGGACGGTAAGGTCCTGGACGCCATGGTAGACTTCTCCGATGCCATAGGGGTCATGGGTCTACACCGATGGAGGCCCACGCACGCGGCAGGGCTCGCCCGTCACCGCTGGTCGCCGGACGGTCCCCACACCCCGCTCGCCAACGCGCAGGCGACAGCTGCAGTCCAGCGCTAACTGGAGACGCCGGAATGCCCAGAAGATCCGTTTCCCATCGCTGCGGCAGAGCTTTTTACAGGGGTGGCAGTTTTTTATATCCCAAGGTCAGCTAGGCTTCGATTACCACCTTGGAAGCATCGCCAATAGACTCTTCCTTTATACGTTCGGCAGAATCGCAGGCGATACCCACAAATTCCAGTCCCGAGCAACAGGAGTACAATTGCTGCTATTGTTGCCAGCCGTTGGGAGATGGATGATGGACTGCGATGGCTACCCATGCGTTCCCATGCCGTTGATGTGCACCGCCTTTGTGCCGGGACAGATTGACGCTGCGGTTGCAGGCATTTCCGACCCCGATTCGCGCGCCATTGCCACGGCAGAAGCGCTGTACTTTCGCGGACAGGCCACCCTCGCTGCCAAGACGGCGCGCCCCTATCTTGACGCCACCGATCCCGCGCTGCGCTATTCCGCATGCTTTATCTGCGGATATGCCAGTCTGTCGCTCAACCGTATCGCCGATGCCCGCCGTTGCCTTGCGGGCATCCTCGATACGCCGGCCGACGAGGAATCGCCCGCCGTCCACGCCACGCATATCCTGTTCGCCTCGGCCGCGAGCGTCCTGCTGCACTTGCCTTCCCCGTATTCCGCCGAAGAGTTTTATCCGCTTGCGGCGCATCTGCCCGAAGGCCTGCGCCTGTTCGCCAGCTACGTGATGGCGCATGCCCTGTACCTGCGCGGCGAATATGGCCGCAGTCTGGGCATGGCGGAAAACGCCCTGATCATGAAACAGGGGAGTTATCCCATCTCGGAATTGTTCCTGCACCTGGCAGCTTCCATGGCATGCATGAGCCTCAAGGACATCGACACCGCAAAAACGCACTTCGGAGCTGCTTGGAACATTGCGCGCCCCGACGGCCTCATCGAGCTCATCGGCGAGCACCACGGCCTTTTACAGGGGCTCATCGAGGCATGCTTAAAATCGCAATACCCTGACGACTTCGCGCACATCATCGAGATCACATACCGCTTCAGCTACGGCTGGCGGCGCATCCACAACCCCGATTCGGGTGAGGACGTGGCCGACGACCTGACGACCACAGAGTTCACCATGGCCATGCTCGCCTGCCGCGGATGGACCAACGCCGAAATCGCACGCCATATGGGAGTATCGCCGGGCACTGTCAAAAACCGCCTATCCAGTGTGTATGCAAAGCTTGGCATCGGCACGCGCGCCGAACTGGTCGCGCATATGCTGCGTTAGCGGCCAGACTGCCTAGCGCAGCATGCGCGCTCCGGAGCCCCGGCGCTTCACTCGCTCAAATTGGACATTTTGGCCATCGAACGGCACTACCGCCACGAAGCGTCTTCTCGCAAAATTGGATTATTTCCACCGATATTTGCGGGATGGGAGCCCAAGATGCTTGATCGCCGTTCGTTACTTGTTGCCGGAGCGTCCTCGCTAGCGAGCATTATGTTGCCCCGCGTGCCGGGAAGCGAAAATGCCTTCCTGCTGCCGTTCGCGCCCACCGCGGCCTATGCCGACGAAGAAGACCCCTTCAAGGTCCTGGTGCTCTCGCGCACCATGTTTGGTGTGGTCGTGGTCGACGTCGCCAACAAGAATACGCCTATCGCGGGTGCCCAGGTCACGCTCACATCGCGCTATGCCGCAGGCAAGCAGCTCACCGCCACGACCGATGAAGAAGGCACGGCCATCTTTGAGGTCGCGCCGCTTTCAGAAGGCTACGTGGACGAGGCAACGCTTCTCGACGCGTACGACTTTAACGGCGGCATCTCCATTAGCATGGCGGGTTACCGCGATGTCGAGATTCCCCTCGCGCGCGTCCAAGGCGGCACTGCCATAACCGCGCCCACGCGTCCGCTTTCCGACGGCGAGCCGTACTTCCGCCAGCTCACATTCGACGAATGGGACATCCAGTACGCCGATGCTACGTTCATGGCATTGCCGAAGGACGACACGGCAAACGAGCAGCCCGATACGCACGCCTTTACCGTGCAGGCACATCTGCCACAGGGCGGACAGGCAACGCTGCACATCAACAAAGTGACGCCTGCCGCGGGCAGCTCACCCGAAACCGTCACGCAGATTGGCCAAGTCAAGGCCAGCGCATCGGGCGCGGATAATCTGGCGATGTTCACACTCGAAGACAAGTTCCTCGATGCAGCGTCAAACCTTCTGGAAGAAGGGTGCAAGCTGCGCTTCGTCCTCGACTATCAGGGCAAAACCTACACGCTCTCATCCCCCATGACCGTTGTCACCGCGCCGGCCGCAAAGGCGGAATCGGGCTCGACCACTATCGTCCCCACCACCATGGACCAAGAGGTCACTCCGTTTGATTTCCCCGCGGCGTTTCCCGGCATCGGCGGCAATAAGTTCACGTGCTGGATGCCCTCGTTCCCCATTTTGTTCGATTTCTCGTTTGCCGGGTATGTACTGTTTGGCGGAGGATACAAACCGGTCGGCTACATGAACGATTCGGGCAATCCGGATCCGGAGTACTGGAAGAAGTCACCGCGCGAGTCGGGCGCCAAGCAGGCAAACCGCTACCTCGACGAGATGAAGGGGAAGTGGAATCAGTACAAGAGTATGAGTGCCGGTTCGGGCACCGATCCAAGAAACACCAAGCTCCTTCGCCACCATTGCACGCCGCTGTTCACGATGGATATCGCCACACAGCTGTACGGCTCGCTCGCCTACGATTGGGTGGGCAAAACCTGGGGTGACAACAACGACCCCGCATACGGCAATATTAAGGCCCTCTTCCAGGTAAGAACCGACCTCAATTGGACCGAGCAGTTTACCTTGGGACCGGTGCCGTTTTTCCTAAACGTCAACCCCTGGGTGCTGGCGAAGCTGGCACTCGCCGTGGGTGCCCACACGCACGGCAGCGGCGCGGCGTTTTTTAAAAACATTTCGCTCGACTATTCAAACACGTCGGGCTCGTTCACCATCCAAATCGGGCTTGCCGTCACCTTTGGCGCCGGCGTTGCAGGCGTCGCTTCGTCCGCCGTGCGCGGCGCCGCGTCCCTCACCCTGTTCATTGGATACGAGAAGGCGGACGGTCACCAGCTTCCGCGACTGCGCGTGGGTGCAGACGTCGATGTCGATGTGATACTCCAGTTCGTAATGTTCAAGTGGACCACCAAGGCTTGGTCGGGGTCGTGGCCCACACTCATCGATTCGTGGAATATGTCGGTGAACAATGGCAACCAGTATGTGCTCCAGCGCTCTGAGCTAGCCTTGGGTGGAGATACGCCTTATACGCTGGTTGCCTGCTTCGGCTCGGCCGGCAACGCCGAGGGAGGTGGTGTGCCGCAGTTTATCGCGTCGGCCACCATCGTCACCAACGCCGAGCTGCTCGCACGCGCCGAGGTTAAGGCCACCGCAAGGAATGTCGCGCCTGTCGTGCGCGATTGGGACCGGGCGGTCACGCGCATTGAGCTCGAGGCGAATGCAGAAAGCGACGACACAGGACAGATCGAGCATTTCGTCCATGCACTGATGGAGAACGACGAAAACGCCGCGCCGATGTATGCGTACACCCATGTCGGTCAGGCGAAGAACGCCGTTGCGGACCCCAACGCCAATTCTGCCGGTGTATCGGAAGACGAGCGTGGCGGCATCAAGCCCTCGAGCGACAACGTGCTGTTTGCTGGCGTGCTCAGCGAAGCTCACATGAAGCTGGCAATGATTGCCGGCGTAGAATGCCTGTTCCGTATCGCCTCGGTGCGCTACGGCGACAACGGCCGCTCGCGCCTGGTGGTGCATACAAAAACGAACGGCACATGGTCCGCCCCCACGCCCGTGGACTTTCCCCTTGGGTTTGGCGAGAGCGACGTGGAGCGCGACGGCATATTCGATTACGACTTCGACGTGGTGGAATATACGGACGGAAGAGAAAACCAGGACGCCTACGTGTTGCTGGTCTCGGGCGAGCGCCGCGACGGCGACAACACCCCTTTCGATGCGGCGAGCACAGCCGGCATACTGTCCGTTGTGCGCCTGCGCATAAGCAACGACGGAGTTCGCGTGGTGTCGCATACGTCATGGCGCAGCATCTCGCGCGGCCGCCTGCAAGAAGATGGCTACCATTGCCTGCAGTGCCCGCGCATCACGGTGGGCAAGACACTGGTCGACGGGCGTCTGTCGGGTGCCTACCTCCACCGCCGCGGAACCACCGCAGAAAAGGCGCTCGGCAGCGAGGCAGAGGTTGCGCTGGAGTGCTTCACCCTGTGGTCGGACGTTTCGGGCGACAGCCTGACCTTCCGCCAAGTTCTCCGCTTTCCGCAGGCACCGTCGAGTATCGAGCTGGGCGAGCCCGAGAATATCAACGGCAAAATGGTGGTGCCCGTTGCATACGAAACTGCAAACGGTTGTGGCTGCGCATCGTATGCCGTGATCGGCCAGTCCATCGCGGGTTGGGGCGTTATGCCGCCAGACGCCACGGTACCCCATGCGGTGCCGTGGCCACAACATTCGGGCTTTTTGGCAACCGTCAACGAGCAACTGCAGCATATTACTTGGACGCGAGGCGCATCGGCATTTGCAACGCAGCCCGTGGGTGCCGCAGGCTGTGGCCCGGCATCGTTTAGCGTAAGCAACAACGGCAGGTGCGTGCTCTATGTAGAGAACACCGATGGCAAGGTGGGACAAACCTACGACGAAGAAGGCAACCCGGTAGCAGTGATGGGCAAGCACTTCCGCATCTTCGCCAGTACCTTGGCAGGAGATTTGTTTACGGAGCCGTTCGTGATGTGCGAGCTAGACCATCCCGTCGATCAGATAACGACATTTTTGACGTCGGGAGGCATGCTCTCCGCGCTCGCCACGCACATTGTGAGCGCGGAGAAGAGCGAGGCAGAGCTGCACGGCATCGAAGTGCCCTTGGTGGCGTGTGCCACTCCGACGGGTGCGGTCGCTACCTCGGGCGCGGTGGTGCCCGGAGCAGCAGGTGAATCCTTTATGGTCACGGTGCGAAACGACGGCAACACCTTGCTGACCGCCGGCACGATCGATCTGTACCGAGAGGGCTCCAGCCAGCCGTTCTCCAGCGCATCCATCGGATTCGGAGTGAATGCACGCATGGCTTCGATCTACGATCCAGAGCTTGCCGAGGACGCTTCGGCTAACGACATGGCACACGTGAAGTACGCGCTCGAGACGCTGGGCACGCATTTTGCAACGCACCCGCTGGTAGCCGACAACGGCAACGCCGTGCTGGCACCGGGTTGCACGGCACAGTTTCGCATGAACTTCGCCATCCCCGAGAGTTGGAGCGACGAAGTGGGCAAACGCGTAACGCTGTATGCGAAGGCGCGTAATCTGGTGGCGCTCGACCCCGTGACGCTCGAGGAAATCCGACCCGGCGCAAACTCGGCACTGGGTGCCGTACTGCACGAGCTTCACGTGTCCGATGCAGCATGCGAACGCTCGGAAGTGCAGGTCGGCGTATGCGACAGCGCGGATACGACAGGACTTCACGACGCCCCGATGACGGCGGACGGCGATGGTGGCTCGAGTGGCGGCGGTACTGACGAGGGCGGCGGCTCCGGAGGAAGCAGCTCCGGCAGTGGCAAGGACCACGGCAATAACAAGCGCTCCGGAAAAGCGGGCGCACTTGCGGGCACGGGCGATGTCAACGCTCCCCTTACGGCAGCCGCTGCAGCACTCGCCGCGGCAGGCGTCGGCCTTATCGCCTACAGTGCCCGCCGCACGGCGCTCGAAACCGACACCGCCAATGAGGTCAATTCGGATGAGCCTCGCTAGCTCCTAGTTACTTTTGTAAGAGACGCCGACTCTGCTCATCGAACACCAAAAAGGGCTGGCCCCGATAACTCGGAGCCAGCCCTGAGTCGCCTGACACGGGAATCGCAGCGCTACTTGAGCTTTAGTGCCTCCATCATGGGCACGGCAGCGTCCCAATCGATCTTCCAGCCAATCGACACGCGGACGGTCTCGCCCGTCGCGGGAGCCGTCGCAAACAGCGTATGGCCGTTGTCGGGACCGGTAAAGCGCAGCCACGTTATGCCGTTGTACTCGACCTGGTCGGTTGTCGTTTCCTTGCCTTCATAGACCTGCTCCAAGCTTGCAACTTCCTCCTGGGGCGAGCGCGGGAAGATGCTGATGTGCAGGCGTCCTCCAGTCTCGTCGTGGAAGAAGTCTGCCTTTTCGTGCTCTTCGTTGGACGAATCCAGCGTGTACCCATCGGCGGCCTCGATACTGTACGATGCGCAATCGATGCCGGTCATATTGGCTGCGTCACCAGAATCGGCCACACCGCCGGCCGCCTTGAACTCCTTGGTCTCGCAGTCCGTGGTGTCAAAGTGCATGGCCTCATGATTCTTGGCGGGGGCGTTAGCGTCTACGAACTCGACAGTGATGGGCCCGTAGTACGCCGTCTTGGGCGCCCAGAAATACACGTACTCAACGGTCTCGCCCGGACCGATATCTGGCCTCTTGGAAAGATCGATGCCCTCGTGAAGCTCATCGGGAGCCTCGCTTGCAACGTAGTCGAGCACGGCCGCCTTGCCGGAAGTAAACAACGGGTCGCCTGCCTCGAGATCGCCCTGGGCAGCGTGCACGTTAAAGAAGTCAAACGTCCTGTTCTTTGCATTGTTGTTGGTGATCTTGACGTGCAGGTAAAAGCCGTCCTGCAGCTTAGCGTCGCCGCGATAGAACGTACCGTGAGCCACCGACTCATAGGTAATGCCTGCCACCTCGACCGTCTGCGACTCATAGGTCTTAACCTTCTTGGACTTCTCCTGCACAGGGGCGCTCCCGCCCGAACCGCTCGGAGCGCTGCCGCCGCAGCCTGCCACCGTACACGCCAGCACGGCCGAAAGCGTCACGGTGGGAATTCCTAACAGCAGCTTCTTCGTCATGGGCTTCATCATCCTCACCGCTCCTTTCGGCTTGCAGCTCATCCGTCGCCCGAGTCGCAAGTCAACTCCGTGGCATCGGCTTCCACTATGAGCGTATGACGAAACGCGGCGCCGGCGAAGTGACCCACGGCCCAAATAACGACCCGCCAGCGTTCCTTATGGGCCAAAGGGACTCGCACACGCACGCCCGTGGCCCATAAAACGAGACGCTTGTCCCAATGTTCGATTCGATCCATCCGCAAACAAGGTAGGGCGCCTCCAGCCGCCTTCAAACTTACTCGGGCAAAATCAACTCGGTTTTGTCCGAGTAAACGCTGTTCCACCTAATTCCGAACGATTGTTCGATGGATTTCGTGTTGGTTGGAATCGCCTGTGGGCTGGGCTATGCTACCTTGACTATCTATATGACTTAAACGCAGCAAGGGAGCACCGAGAGAGCGAGTATGGCAAAAAACACCGCAAACTATGGTAACGACAGTATCCGCCAGCTCAAGGACGAGGAGCGCGTACGTCTGCGTCCCGCCGTCATCTTTGGCTCAGACGGACTCGACGGTTGCGCGCATGCCGCCTTCGAGATCCTGTCCAACGCCGTTGACGAGGCGCGCCAGGGCTACGGCAAGCTCATCACCCTTACCGCCTTTCGCGACGGCTCCATTCAGGTAGAGGACAACGGCCGCGGCTGCCCGCTCGACTGGAACCCCTCCGAGAAGCGCTTTAACTGGGAGCTCGTCTTCTGCGAGCTTTACGCCGGCGGCAAATACAACAACAACCAGGGCGGCGACTACGACTTCTCGCTCGGCACCAACGGCCTGGGCTCCTGCGCGACTCAGTACGCTTCCGAGTACATGGATGTCACGGTTTGGCGCGACGGCAACAAGTACTCCCTACACTTTAAGAAGGGCAAGGTCGTCGGCGCCAAGAAGAAGGCACTCGAGATCGAGCCCAGCGACGAGAACCGCACCGGCACCACCATCAAGTGGCGCCCCGATCTTGAGGTCTTTACCTCCATCAGCATTCCCCACGACTGGTATCGCGAGACCATGCGCCGCCAGGCCGTGGTCAACGCCAACGTGACCTTCCGCCTGCG
>CATYJC010000024.1 GCA_958407555.1 uncultured Collinsella sp.
GCGAGCCTTTTTGCATCCTGCGGAATGCGCTGGGAAGTTACCCCATGCGGCCAGCTGCGGGATCTTGGTCGCGTTGGAACAAGCAACCCAACATATATCTGAATTTGGATGGGAGGGGCTTGTTGCTGGTGGGGGCGTTGAGGCGCGAGTGACACTTTGGGGTGCGCGGAGCCCTGCGTTGGGTCGATGATTTGGGATGAGCTTCTTACTTAGGTGAAGAGGGGCTTTATGGCTGAGAGGTAGTCTTTGGCTACGTCGGCTTTATCTGCTTGGAAATTGTGCCAGGCCCACCATTGGACCATTCCTACAAAGCTTGAGGCTATGTGGTGTAGTAGGAAGCTTCGGTCCATGGTGCCGGCGGGGCCTGAGGGGTCGACGGGCACGGTTTCGGCTGCTCGTGACATGATGGTCTTGCGTAAGCAGTCGGCGAAGACGCGTGAGCCGGCGCCGGCTACCAGTGCCCGTACACCCTGCCGACGATTCCAGAGGTTGTTGAGGATATGCTCGACCTGTACGAGTGGGTCATCGAGGGGCGTACCGTCATCGTCGAGGGCATGGGTGCAGATATCGCGCACGAGCTCAGCGAGCAGGTCATCTTTGCTCTTGAAGAGCCCGTAGAACGTGGCCCGACCTACGTGGGCACGAGCGATAATGTCGCCGACGGTGATCTTGCCGTAGTCTTTCTCGCACAGGAGCTCGGAGAACGCCGTAACGATGGCAGCGCGGCTTTTTGCCTTGCGGGCATCCATGGCTATGCGTCCGCGTGAACGAGCAGGCAGCGGAGCGTACCGGAGCAACCTTCGTAGGGGCGTTTGCCGGCGCCGTAGCCGACGGCTTCGATGCGGTAGCGTGAGGGCAGTTGGTCGGACGTGCGCAGCGCGGTGACGATGGCGGCGCCCGTCGGCGTCACGAGCTCGCCGGCGACCGGTGCAGGCGTGAGGGCGATATTGCCCGCCTGGCACAGGTTGACGACAGCGGGGACGGGAATGGGCATGAGGCCGTGGGCACAGTGGATGGTGCCGTGACCCTCGGAGAGCGACTCGACCACGATGTCCTCAATACCAAGGTCGTCGAGGCAGATGGCGACAGAGCAGACGTCGACGATGGAGTCGACGGCGCCCACCTCGTGAAACAGGACGGTGTCGGGCGTTTTGCCGTGAGCCTTTGCCTCGGCATCAGCGAGTACGGAAAAAATGGCGAGGGCACGACGCTTGGCACCATCGCTTAGCCGTGAGCCATCGATGATGGCGGTGACATCCGCTAAAGAACGGTGGTGATGGTGGTGGGCGTGATGGTGACCCTCATGGTCATGCTCGTGGCAGTGCTCGTGTTCGTGCTCATCATGGTCATGATGGTGGTGCTCATGCTCGTGCGTGTGCTCGGCAGCTGCTTCGTTGCCGTAGAGCCAGGCCAAATCGTGATCGTGGTTCTCGAGCTCCTCTGCAAGCTGGACGTCGAAATCGCAGGCGTCGATGCCATGCTTGTTTGCACGCGTGACGGCGATCGAAAAGCCGTCGACCGGCAGCGTGGCGAGCTGTTCGCGCAGGTGTTCCTCGCTGGCGCCCAGGTCGAGCAGGGCCGCGACGGTCATATCGCCGCTGATGCCCGAGGTGCCGTCGATGATAAGCGTATGCTGATGGTTGGACATGGAATGCTCCTTAACGGGCGCGGGGTGTGCCGGCGCTCAGATGGTTGATAAGACTTGCCTGGTAGGCGGCACCAAAGCCGTTGTCGATATTGACGACCGAAACGCCGCTGGCGCAGGAGTTGAGCATGGCGAGTAGCGCGGCTACGCCACCAAAGCTCGCGCCGTAACCCACGCTGGTGGGAACGGCGATGACCGGACAGCTCACCAGGCCGCCGACAACGCTCGCCAGTGCGCCCTCCATGCCAGCAATGGCGATGACCACCTGTGCCTGGGCAAGCTCCTCGGCATGCGCGAGCAGACGGTGCAGGCCGGCGACACCCACGTCGTAGAGGCGGTCGACCTCGTTGCCATAGAACTCGGCCGTCAATGCGGCTTCCTCGGCGACGGGCAGGTCGCTCGTGCCGGCGCAGGCGACGACGATGCGTCCGTTGCCGGTAGGGGAGGGCTTGCCTCCCACGAGGGCGAGCTGTGCGTCCGGGACATATCCCAGGTCGATGCCGTTGCCGAGAAGCTCAGCGGTGCGCGCGGCTTTTTCGGCATCCAGGCGCGTGACCAGGATACGCTCCTGGCCGGCATCGTGCAGCGCTTCGATAATGGCGGCAATCTGCTCGGCGGTTTTACCGGCGCCGTAGACAACCTCGCCGGCTCCCTGGCGCACCCCGCGCGAAAGATCGAGCTGCGCAAAACCCAGATCGGCGGTTGGCGCCGTCTGGATGCGCGTAAGCGCGTCGGCAGGGGCGACTGATCCGCCGGCAACATCGCTCAGCAGCTGCTCAAGATCTCGCTTATCCATATATGTTCCCTTCGACGGCGCAAAGTCTAGCACTCAAAGGGTATGTTTCCGAACACTAAGACAAAATTGTTCGGAAACTATAGGACAGACTGATTCAATTGTTAGACGGATCGGCTAGTCGCGCAGGATGATGTCCATGGCGAGCATCAGGTTGCGCTCGTCGATGGCAAACGGGGCGGCTTCGCGCGTCTTGGGCTTGGCGCAAAACGCGATGCCCGTACCTGCGGCCTGAATCATGGGGATGTCGTTGGCGCCGTCGCCGATCGCGACGGTGTGGGCCATGTCGACACCGCACTCAACTGCCCAATCCAGCAGCTGGATGAGCTTGGATTCCTTGGTCACAATGTTTGCCGCCAGCTTGCCGGTGAGCTTGCCGTCCACGACCTCCAGGCGGTTAGCGAGGCAAAAGTCGATGCCCGAGGCGGCCACGATCTTGTCGGCGACCTCGTGAAAGCCGCCGCTTACCACGCCGACCTTCCAGCCCTTGCTATGTGCCGAGCGCACAAGCTCCAACGCGCCGGGGGTAAACGTCACGCGCTCAAAGGTGCGCTCGAACACGCTCTCGTCCAAGCCGGCAAGCAGCCCCACGCGCTCCTCGAGCGCCTGCTTAAAGTCGAGCTCGCCGCGCATGGCGCGTTCGGTGATCTGTGCAACTTGCTCGCCCACGCCGGCCTCCTCGCCCAACAGGTCGATGACTTCCTGGTTGATGAGCGTGGAGTCGATATCCATAACGATGAGGCGTGCGGTCATGACGGGCCTTTCCGAGTGCGGTTGTATTGGGGCACATTGTCGCACGCGGTGCGCCTTGGCGACGGCCAGGCCGCGTCAATTGTTTCGTCTCCGTCAAGTCTTTGGGCAAGAGCTACTTTTTCGCGGCACATCGACGCGGGTGCGATAAGATAGAACGCCATGTCTGGCTGCGCGGTTTACGCAGGCTGGGCAAATCTGTACGACGCCGCCCGGAACGACACGGGGCGGCACAGATCCATAAAGGAGGATCACTGGTATGAGCCAGACCCGTCCCATCGATGAGCATTCCATGCACACCCGTACCTGCGGCGAGCTTCGCTTCGAGAACGTGGGCGAAGAGGTCACCCTCACCGGTTGGGTGAGCCGTCGTCGCGATCACGGCGGCCTTATCTTCTGCGACCTTCGCGACCGCGAGGGCATCACGCAGCTCACCTTCGACCCCGAGCACTCCGACGGCGATGCCTTTAAGATCGCCGAGACTATGCGTCCCGAGTGGCCCATCAAGATTCACGGCGTCGTGCGCGCCCGTGGCGAGGAGACCACCAACACTAAGCTCGCGACCGGCGAGATCGAGGTCCTGACCGACCACGCCGAGGTGCTCAACACGTCCGTCACCCCGCCGTTCCAGATCGAGGACGGCATCGAGACCAGCGAGGACACCCGCCTGCGCTATCGCTATCTGGACCTCCGCCGTCCCGAGATGATGGCCAACCTCAAGCTGCGCTCCGACTTCACCTTTGCCATTCGCGAGGCGCTGCACAACCGTGAGTTCATGGAGGTCGAGACGCCCTCCCTGTTTAAGTCCACGCCCGAGGGCGCTCGAGACTTCATCGTTCCCAGCCGTATCCAGCCGGGTAACTTCTACGCCCTGCCGCAGTCCCCGCAGCTCCTGAAGCAGTTGCTCATGGTCGGTGGCGTCGAGCGCTACTACCAGGTCGCCAAGTGCTTCCGCGACGAGGACCTGCGTGCCGACCGTCAGCCCGAGTTCACCCAGGTCGATATCGAGATGTCCTTCGTGGACCAGAACGACGTTATGAGTGCGCTCGAAGAGGTCCTGGCCGATGCCTTCGGCCGCATGGGCGTCGAGATGCCCACGCCGCTGCGTCGCATGAACTACTGGGAGGCCATGGACACCTATGGCTCCGACAAGCCCGATACTCGCTATGGCATGCACCTGATCGACCTGACCGACATCTTTGCCAACTCCAAGTTCAAGGTCTTTGCGACCGCCGCAAACGAGGAGGGCTCCGTCGTCAAGGCCATCAACGCCAAGGGTGCCGGTGCCTGGGCACGTGCCAAGATCGATAAGCTCGCCGGCGTGGCCTCCACGTTTGGCGCCAAGGGCCTGGCCTGGATCGCCTTCCGTGAGGACGGCTCCATCAACAGCCCCATCGTCAAGTTCTTCTCGGACGAGGAGATGGCGGCTCTGCGCGAGCGCATGGACGTCGAGCCTGGCGACCTCGTGATGTTCGCCGCCGGCCCGCGCCTGCTCTCTGACGAGATCCTGGGCGGCATGCGTTCCCACATGGCCAATGCGCTCGAGATCAAGCGCGAGGGCCACGACTTCCTGTGGGTCGTCAACTTCCCGCTGTTCCACTGGGATGAGGACCGCAAGGCCTACGCTGCCGAGCATCAGCCCTTCACGCTGCCGACCGAGACTGACATCGCCAAGATCGAGGCCGACCCGCTGGCGGCCGGTTCCTGCACCTACGACTTTGTCATGGACGGCTTTGAGGCCGGCGGCGGCGGTATGCGTATCCACAACGCCGAGATGCAGATGTCTATGCTCAAGCTCCTGGGCTTCACCGAGGAGCGAGCCGAGTCGCAGTTCGGCTTCCTCATGGAGGCGCTCAAGTTTGGTGCACCCCCGATGGGTGGTTTTGCTCTGGGCCTGGACCGCGTGTGCATGCTGCTCACCGGCTCCAACTCCATCCGCGACGTCATGGCGTTCCCCAAGACGGCCAGCGGCTCCGACCTCATGTCGGGCGCCCCGAGTGCCGTTAGTGGCGCCCAGCTCAAGGACGTCAGCCTGCGCCTGATGTAGGCGAGCGGCTACCTATTGCCAGCAACGAGGGAAGGACGTGTGCCTTCCCTCGTTTTTTGTGAGACGGGGGTGCGCCGGTAACGTACAATAGCTACCACATGGCTGGGTTTTGCCGGCCGAATGTACGACGTCGCGGGAGGGGACATGGTCGAGTTTACGAAGACGATTAAAGATCCGTTGGGATTGCATGCCCGCCCGGTTGCGCTGCTCTATGACATTATTGCCAAGCATCGTAGCGACGTGTCGGTCAGCATCGGCGACCGCCATACCGACGGTCGCGACGTTATGGGCCTCATGGCTCTCTACGGCGAGTGCGGCGAGGACATCATCTTCCGCGTTTCGGGCGTGGATGAGGCCTCCTGCGTCACGTCGATCAGAAACCTCTCGCTCTAACCTCAACAATGTGACAAGGGGACAGTCCCCTTTGTTGCATAAATTGGTATGACAAGGCACCGCAAAGAGATGGTCTTTGCGGTGCCTCTTTTGTTTCATATAGGAAACTTTTTCGAAATCTGAATAGGGACCCTTTCCAAAAAGTTAACCACGTGCTAGTTTACTAAAGCGAACATAGACGTGGTTAACTTTTATCGCGTCGATGTTAAGGACGAACTGACGTTAGGAGCCACTCATGTCTTGCGGACCGCAGATGCCGGCCATGCCGCTTTCGATGGTAAAAGCGGGCGAAACCGTGCGCGTGTCTCGTGTAAAGGGCAATGAGGACATGAAACACCACCTCAAGGACCTCGGTTTTGTCGAGGGCAACGAAATCCACGTGGTGAGCTCGAGTGGCGCCAATATCATCGTCACGGTGCTGGGCGCACGCTTTGGCATCGATTCCAAGGTCGCCATGCACATCATGACCGTCGGTTAGTCGACGGTATTTCTGTACGCACTGAAAGGGGGACAAGTAAATGAAGACGTTGGGTGACGTTAAGGTGGGCGAGAGCTCCACCATCGTCAAGCTTCACGGTGAGGGTGCGCTTCGCCGCCACCTTATGGACCTGGGGCTCATCAAGGGCACTTCGTTCAAGGTCGTGAAGGTTGCACCGCTCGGTGATCCGGTCGAGATCAACGTGCGCGGCTACGAGCTTTCCATCCGCAAGGAGGAGGCGGCCGTCGTCGAGGTCCAGTAAGGGCCCGAGGCGTATATTTCTGCAGATAAAGTTAGGTTTTTCTAACTTGATGCTGCAACTTTAAAGCACATTATCCAGCCTGCGCGGAGAAAGCAGCGCAGGTACACAAGGAAGAAGGATTGAATGGCGGATTCTCAGATCCATGTCGCGCTGGCGGGTAACCCCAACTGCGGCAAGACCACGCTTTTCAACCTGATCACCGGCGCCAACGGCTACGTTGGCAACTGGCCCGGCGTCACGGTTGAGAAAAAGGAGGCCAAGCTCCTAAGCGACAAGAACGTTACCATTACGGACCTCCCCGGCATCTACTCGCTTTCCCCCTACAGCCCCGAGGAGCAATGCTCGCGCGATTACCTCATGAGCGGCGAGCCCGATGTCGTCGTCCAGGTGGTCGACGCCACCAACCTCGAGCGTAACCTGTACCTGGCGCTTCAGGTTATCGAGACTGGCCTGCCCGTTGTCGTTGCCCTCAACATGGCCGACTTGGTCGAGAAGAACGGCGACAAGATCGACACGGACAAGCTCTCCAAGAAGCTCGGCTGCCCGGTTATGATGATCTCGGCCCTTAAGAACAAGGGTATCAAGGAGCTGTTCGAGCAGGTTAAGAAGTCCGCTGCTTCCAAGGGCCAGGTGCCGGAGCACAAGTTCGACTCCTCTATCGAGGACGTTCTGACGCACATCGAGAACAACCTGCCGGCAAGCGTCCCCGCCAACAAGCGCCGCTACTATGCCGTCAAGCTGTTCGAGCGCGATGCGGACGCCTGCAAGCTCATCAACCTCACCAAGGAGAAGGCCGCTCGCGTCGAAGAGCTGGTCGCTCAGTGCGAGCAGGACTGCGACGACGATGCAGAGTCCATCATCACCGGTGAGCGCTATGGCGTGATTGCGCACATCATCGACGAGTGCATGACCAAGGCTCCGGCCAAGATGAGCACCTCCGAGAAGATCGACCGCGTAGTCACCAACCGTATTCTGGGCCTACCGATCTTTGTCGTCATCATGTTCTGCGTGTACTACATCGCCGTTTCCACCCTGGGCGGCACGGTGACCGACTTCACCAACGACCAGCTCTTTGGTACCGACGGTTGGTATGTGCTCGGTCAGGGTCGCGACGCCTATGATGCAGCCGTCGAGGCTGCGGGTGACGCCGCCGATTCGGTTGACCCGGCGCAGTACGGCCCCTATGTCCCGGGTATCACCACCGTGGTGCACGACGCCCTTGTGGCGGGTGGCACCGAGGACGGCGGCCTGGTCGATTCGCTCGTCTGTGACGGTATCGTCGGTGGTTTGGGTGCCATCTTCGGCTTTGTGCCGCAGATGTTCCTGCTGTTCGTCATGCTGTCCTTCTTGGAGGACTGCGGCTATATGGCCCGCGTCGCCTTCATCATGGACCGCGTGTTCCGCCGCTTTGGCCTGTCCGGTAAGTCCTTCATCCCCATGCTCGTGTCCTCGGGCTGCGGCGTCCCCGGCGTCATGGCCACCAAGACCATCGAGAACGAGAAGGACCGCCGCATGACGGTCATGACCACCACATTTATTCCCTGTGGCGCTAAGCTGCCGATCATCGCCCTGCTCATGGGTTCTATCATCGGCGATTCTTCCACCACTGCCGCGTGGATCAGCCCGCTCTTCTACTTCCTGGGCGTCTTTGCCGTCATCGCTTCGGGCCTCATGCTCAAGAAGACCAAGCTCTTCGCCGGCCGCCCGACGCCGTTCGTCATGGAGCTCCCCGCTTACCACTTCCCTGCGATCCGCTCTTGGGCGCTGCACGTGTGGGAGCGCTGCTGGGCCTTTATCAAGAAGGCCGGCACGGTCATCTTCGCGTCCACTGTCGTGGTTTGGTTCCTGTCCAACTTTGGTAGCTACAACGGTTCCTTTGGCTTCCTGCCTGCGATGGACGGCATCCCCGAGGAGTTTATGGACTACTCCGTGCTTGCCATGCTCGGCAACCTGGTCGCTTGGATCTTCGCCCCGCTCGGCTTTAGCACCTGGCAGGCAACCGCGCTGACCGTCTCTGGCCTTGTCGCTAAGGAGAACGTCGTCGCCACCGCCGGATCGCTGCTGTCCGTCGCCGATGCGGGCGAGACCGACCCGAGCCTGTGGACCGCGTTTGCCGGCATGTTCCCCACCATGGGCGCCTGCGTTGCCTTCGGCGCCTTCAACCTGCTGTGCGCTCCGTGCTTTGCCGCCATTGGCACCATCCGCAACCAGATGGACTCCGGCAAGTGGACCGCGATTGCCATCGGCTACGAGTGCGCCTTTGCCTGGGTGATCGCCCTGTTCATCAACCAGTTCTACAACCTGCTTGTCCTTGGGCAGTTTGGTATCTGGACGGTTGTGGCCATCGTGCTGCTGGTTGCGATGCTCTTCCAGATATTCCGTCCCATGCCCAAGCACGCTTGGACCGACGAGGATGAGACCAACACTGCTTCCGCTGCAGTTTCCGCTTAAGTCCGAATAAGGATTAGCTCCTTTCCACGAGCCCGGGTGTCCCAGCGACACTCGGGCTTTTTGGTGCAATGGGGACAGATTGCTTTGCTCCAGAAGTTAAAATATGGCGTTTCCGCAGATAAAACCGACCAAAATAAACCCGTCCCTTTTTAGTGGGTCGAGAATGGGGTAAAGTAAGTGATGGTTAACTAGAGGAGGCTAGCTATGGCACCTATCGATATTGTTGTACTGGCTGTTATCGGTATTGCGTTTGTTGCTGTGTGCGTGCGCATCTACCGCAAAGGCACCTGCGCCGACTGCGCTCAGGGTGGTGTTTGCACCGGGCATTGCTCCAACAAAAAGACGTGCGCCGCACTTAAGGGCGTGGATAAAATCGCCGAAGACTTGGGCCGCGGTATTAAATAAGGTCTAGGCATCCAAGCGCCTCGCGAGCATCCGTTCGCGAGGCGCTTTGCACATTTGGGGGCGAGCGCGGCGAGTTGAAGAGTGATTTTGGGGTATCGTTACCTGTACTGTTAATTGGCAACTTATCTATAACGGAGTATCCCCATGAGCGCTCGCGTAACCATGAAGGACATAGCCGCCGAGCTTGGCGTTTCCATCAATACCGTGCACAAGGCCCTGACGGGTAAAGCCGGCGTGAGCGAATCCGTGCGCTCCAAAGTGAATGCTAAGGCCGAGGCCATGGGTTACCATCGCAATACGAGTGCCTCGAGCCTGCGCCGCAAGGATATCAACCTGGTGTTTTGCCTGCCCCGCGCATCGCGCGAGGGAGCGTACTTTTTCCGTTACCTTTGGGAAGGCTGCAACCGCTTTGAGCAGGAGGTCATCGACCGGGGCATTACGGTTGAACGTGTTGAATTTGGCGTGGGTGGCTACGCCGATGCGCTCGAGCAGATTGATGAGCGCCTGCAGGTAGGCGAGAAGATTGATGGCCTGCTTGCCTATGTTCCGAGCGATGACCGCGCAACCGAGCTTTTGAGGCAGATTGCCGAGGCGGGTGTGGCGATCGAGCTCGTCGATGGCGACCGACCGCACCTCGATCGCCTGGGTGCCAGTCTGGCAGACTATTCCGCGGCGGGCAGTCTTATGGCAGAGCAGGCGGCAAACCTGGTTCACGCTTCTGGGGCTGACGCCCGCGTGCTCCTGTTGGCGGGCGACCCCTATACCGATTCACACTATCTGACCGCCCGCGCCTTCCATAATTACCTGCGCGAACGTGATATTCCATGGCAGGTTGAGGATCTTGCCGGCGCCCATGCGCAAGTCAAACAGCTCGAGCGCGAGCTTGAGCAGCGCTTGAGTGCGCCGGATGCTCCCGAGCTCATCTGTAGCGTTTTTGCCGTTGGTTCCGAGGTAGTCGCCAACGCGCTTGTTTCGAGCGGCAAGGCCGGCAAGGTCATGGTAATCGGCAACGACCTGTTCCCCGAGAGCGCCTTGGCCTTGCGTCGTGGCATCTTTACCAATATTGTCTATAAAGACCCGGTGAGCCTGGCCTACCGCGGTGCCAAGACCTTGGGCGAGTATTTGCTGTGGGGTAAAACTCCGGCGGAGCCCGTGCAGAAGGGTGCTGTGGAGATGGTGTTTGCCAGCAACGTTGACCGTTACTGCGAGCTTGCGGGAATTTAGCCGTTTGGTCTGGTACCCCCTCTTGCGACGTGCATTTTTTGGAGTATTCAGCAATGGCGTGTCCCGAAAGAGGCTCAGAACGACTGTTTTAAGTGCCGCCGATGGCGTAATTCGCCATCGGCGGCACTTATTTATGCCGATTGGGCGCAATATGAGCATCAAATAGGGCATTGAGGACGGTGCGTGGTGCGCTTCGATGTTGAATACTCCCAAAAATGCACAGCGGAACATGACCTACCTGGCCAAAAGCGCTCAAGTTCGGCATTCGGGGACGCCTGCCAATTCACAATACATACAAGTCACGGCTCTAGTAACCGTTGAACGGGCAAAATCGACCGTTCACCCCATGGTGGTTAGGTGAACGTTCACCTTTTAAGTCGCAATGAATTAGTATAGTGAACGTTCACCTAGAGGATAACGAGCGCATCGTGCGCCCGCTCCGCCAACAAAGGGGTTGTTTGATGAAAAACTTCATGGACGATCAGGATTTCCTGCTGAGCACCAAGACCGGCGAGGAGCTGTTCCACAACTTTGCCGAGGGCATGCCCATCGTCGACTACCACTGCCACATTTCTCCCAAGGAGATTTGGGACGACAAGCGTTTTGAGAACATCACCGAGGTTTGGCTGGGCGGTGACCACTACAAGTGGCGCCTGATGCGTGCAAACGGCGTTGATGAGCGCTTCATTACCGGCGATGCCCCTGCTCGTGAGAAGTTCCAGAAGTGGGCCGAGACCCTGGGCCGTTGTGTGGGCAACCCCGTCTTTGAGTGGAGCCACCTGGAGCTTAAGCGTTACTTTGGCTACGAGGGCGTCCTAAACGGCAAAACCGCTCAGGAGGTCTGGGACCTTGCCAACGCCAAGCTCGCTGAGGCCAGCTTTACCTGCCGTAACCTGATCAAGCAGTCCAACGTCCGCATGATTTGCACTACCGACGACCCCGCCGACAGCTTTGAGTGGCACAAAAAGATTGCCGCCGACGACAGTTTTGACGTTCAGGTCGTTCCCGCCATGCGCCCCGATGCCGCCCTGCGCATCGAGCGTGGCCAGGAGTTCGCCGACTACTGCAAGCATCTCTCCGAGGTTGCCGGCGTCGAGATCAGCGACTTCGAGGGCATGAAGGCCGCCATCTCCAAGCGCTACGATGTCGCCCACGAGCTGGGCTGCCGCGCTTCCGACCACGCGCTCGACTACGTTATGTACGTTCCGGCTACCGCCGACGAGATCGAGACTATCTTTGCCAAGGGCCTTGCCGCCGAGCCGCTTACCGAGGACGAGGTCCTCAAGTACAAGACGGCCTTTATGCAGTTCGTCGCCGGCGAGTATGTCCGCCTTGGCTGGGCCATGCAGCTGCACTTTGGCTGCAAGCGTGACAACAACCGCGCTATGTTCGCCAAGCTCGGTCCCGACACCGGCTACGATTGCATCTCCAACTACACGCCGTCCGACCAGCTGGCCGATTTCCTCAACTCCATCCAGGAGTCCACGGGTCTGCCCAAGACCATTCTGTACAGCCTGAACCCCATCGACAACACCATGATCGATACCGTGATGGGCTGCTTCCAGGAGGCTCCGACCGCAGGCAAGATCCAGAACGGCTCTGCCTGGTGGTTCAACGACAACGAGGTCGGTATGCGCGAGCAGCTCACGGCTCTGGCTAACGAGGGCGTGCTGGGCAACTTTGTGGGCATGCTTACCGATTCCCGCTCCTTCCTGTCCTACCCGCGTCACGAGTACTTCCGTCGCGTGCTGTGCGGCGTGATCGGCGAGTGGGTCGAGCAGGGCAAGTATCCGGCCGATATGGAGCTGCTGGGAGCCATCGTGCGCGACATCAGCTACAACAACGCGGTTCGCTACTTTGGCTTTGACCTGGATACCGTCGAGGCCTAAACCCGCATCGAATCACACTGAACCCGGGAGCGCCGTTGCCACACGCGGCGCTCCGTTTTGCTTGCACGCTAACAAACGCCTAAGGAGACACATAGATGGAGAACATCAGCTACGAGACGCTCAAGAAGATCGGCTACAAGGGCTACCTGCTGCCCAAGGACGCGCCCGAGAAGGTTCTGCAGTTTGGCGAGGGCAATTTCCTGCGCGCCTTCGTCGACCGCTTCTTTGACATGGGCAACGAGGCAACCGGCTGGAACGGCAAGGTTGTCATGGTGCAGCCCATCAGCGGCGCCTTTGGCTTTGCCGACGGCATCAATGCCCAGGACGACCTGTACACCGTGCTGGTGCGCGGCAAGGAGAACGGCAACACGGTTGACGAGTCCCGCGTGATCAGCGCCTGCAGCCGCTGCCTCAATCCGTATCGCGAGGACGACTACCGCGCCATGATGGAGGTTGCCGTCTCCGACGACCTGGAGATCATCGTCTCCAACACCACCGAGGCCGGTATCGCCTACGACCCGTCCTGCAAGGCCGACGACATGCCGCCCGCGAGCTTCCCCGCCAAGCTTGCCCAGGTGCTCCACACCCGCTGGGCTGCCGGCAAGCCGGGCGTCATCGTACTCGCCTGCGAGCTCATCGATCACAACGGCGAGGAGCTGCTGCGCATCATGAACCAGTACGTGAGCGACTGGGGCTGGGAGGACGAGTTTTCGCAGTGGATGGCCAACGACTGCACCGTCTGCACCACGCTCGTCGACACCATCGTCCCGGGTCGTATCCGCGACCCCAAGGAGGCCGCTGCCGTGGCCGAGCGCCTGGGCTACGAGGATCCCTTCCTGGCCGTGCGCGAGCCCTTCCAGATGTGGGGCATCCAGGGCGACGAGTCGCTTGCCGAGAAGCTTCCCTTCGTAAAGGCCGGCCTGCCGGGCGTCTTTGTGACCCCCGATGTCACCCCGTACAAGAAGCGCAAGGTCCGCATCCTCAACGGCGCCCACACTGCCTTTGTTCCGGGCTCCTGGGTTGCCGGCTTTGACATCGTGCGCGATTGCATGCACGACGAGACCGTCCGCGGCTTCATGAACACCATGCTCTACGACGAGGTCATCCCGACGCTTGCCGCCGACCTGGACGTCGAGGACTGCAAGGCCTTTGCTGCCGCCGTCGAGAACCGCTTCGACAACCCGTTTATCGACCATGCGCTGCTCTCCATTTGCCTCAACTCCACCGCCAAATGGCGTGCTCGCGACCTGCCCACGCTCAAGGACTATGTTGCCGAGACCGGCAACCTGCCCAAGTGCCTGGCGACGAGCCTCGCTACGCTCATTGCCTTCTATACTCAGGAGCTCGTTGCTCGCGAGGGCGATGGCCTGCACCTGCGCCGCGCCGACGGCACCGAGTACACCGCTCAGGACGATGCCTTCGTGCTCGATTTCTACGCCGCCCACGCCGGTGCAGACGATGCCGAGCTGGTGCACGACGTGCTCACCAATGAGCAAATGTGGGGCGAGGACCTTACGCAGATCACCGGTCTCGAGGAGTTTGTCGTCAACGCGCTCACCGTCGTGCGTGTCGAGGGCGCCAAGCAGGCCTTCGCCAACGCTCAGGCGTAAATTCCCGGTGCAGGCGCCAGACGGCTTGCCCGCGCCTCGCCTTCTGCTCAACCTGTAGGGTTAGGACCATTTGTAATGAACACTATCCAGATCAATCCGGCCGATAACGTGATCGTCGCGCTGTCGCCGCTTGCCAAGGGTGCCGCCGTCGCGGTTCCCGGGGTGGGCGAGGTCGTTGCCGCGGAGAATATTCCGCAGGGCCACAAGATGGCCGTGCGTGCCATTGCGGCGGGGGAGGACGTCGTCAAGTACGGTCTTCCTATCGGCCACGTGACGGGCGACATCCAGCCCGGTCAGTGGCTTCATACGCATAACGTCAAGACCAACCTTTCGGGCGAGGTCGAGTACGCTTACAACCCGACGCATCCGGTTGTTGAGCCGGTTGAGCCCGAGACCTTTATGGGCTTCCGTCGCGCCGACGGTCGCGCCGCCACGCGCAACGAGCTGTGGATTATCCCCACGGTCGGCTGCGTCAACGAGGTCGCGCGCGCCATGTGCGAGCAGGCTCAGGATCTGGTCGAGGGTTCGCTGGAGGGCGTTTACTACTTCCCGCATCCCTTTGGCTGCTCCCAGACCGGCGCCGACCACGCCCAGACACGCCGTCTGCTGGTGGCGCTTTCGCGTCACGCAAACGCTGCGGGTGTGCTGTTCCTATCGCTCGGTTGCGAAAACTGCACGCACCAGCAGGTGCTTGACGAGCTCGGTGACTTCGATCACGAGCGCGTTCGCTTCCTCACCTGCCAGAATGTAGCCGACGAGCAGGTCGAGGGCCACAAGATCCTGTCCGAGCTGGCCGACCTGGCCAAGCGGGCCAAGCGTGAGCCCATTCCCGCCTCCGAACTGGTCATTGGCCTTAAGTGCGGTGGCTCTGACGGTCTTTCGGGCATTACCGCCAACCCCACGATCGGTCGCGTGAGCGATATGGTCGTAGCCCGCGGTGGCACATCGGTGCTCACCGAGGTGCCCGAGATGTTTGGCGCGGAGAGCATTCTGCTCGGTCGTTGCGAGAGCCAAGACGTCTTTAACGCGGCGGCCGACATGCTCAACGGCTTTAAGGACTACTTTATCAGCCACGGCGAGGTCGTCTATGAGAACCCGAGCCCCGGCAACAAGGACGGCGGCATTACCACGCTCGAGGACAAGAGCTGCGGCTGCGTGCAAAAGGGCGGATCTGCCCCCATCGTCGACGTGCTGCCGTACGCCGGTCAGGCTACCAAGCATGGTCTGAACATGTTGTGCGGTCCGGGCAACGACATGGTATCCACCACGGCCCTGACGGCTGCCGGCTGCCACGTGATCCTGTTCTCGACCGGCCGCGGCACGCCGTTTGGTGCGCCGGCGCCTACGCTCAAGGTGTTCACCAACCAGCGCCTGTGCGACCACAAGGCCAACTGGATGGACTTTAACGCCGGTGTGGTCGCCACCGGCGAGCGCACGCTCGACGAGGCTGCCCATGACCTGTACCAGCTGGTGCTGGACACGGCGAGCGGCAAGCTTACCAGCGCCGAGCGTCGCGGCTGTCACGAGATTAGCATCTGGAAGGACGGCGTCTGCCTGTAGCGATGACACGTTGAGCGCGTGATCGGGCAAGCTGTTGCAAAGACCGGACGACCCCGCTGAGGACATTCTCGGCGGGGTCGTTTTTCGTTTCTCGTTGCGTTGTCGTGCACGGCTTTTTTGGGGAAGGGCGCCCGGCACCTCCCTCATCTCCAGAGAACAATGAACGTTCACCTAGTGGTTGCGTGGTGCTGAATCGACTTAATAATCAAAAATGCAGGGATCTTTTCATTTTCAGGTCCGTTCAACGGCAAAAAACGACCGTTCAAGGATAATATACAAGTGAACGTTCACCTATTATAAGCAATCGCGCATAATCTAGCTAAACGTTCACCCTGAACGACATGCAGACAGACGTCGGTATGGACTCCAATGTCTTGTTCCAAGACAATCGAGAAAAGAGAGGGAGCTCGATGACTAACAAGATCGGTAAAAAGCGCAAGATCACATTCTGGACGCGCTTGGGCTTTGGTATGGGCGGCATGCTCAACTCTGGTGCCCTGACCTTTACGCACAGCTACATGGTGCTGTTCCTGTCCACGGAGTGCGGTCTGTCCGCAGGCGAGGCTGCGCTGATCAGCTCGTTCGCCATCTATCTCAACGCCATTCTGTGCCCGCTCATGGGCTTTGTGGCCGATAACTTCTACGCTACCAAGATCGGCCGTATCTTTGGCCGCCGCCGTTTCTGGATCTTGCTGGCAATCCCGATGATGGTCGCCGAGCCGCTCATCTTTGTGGCTACGCCGTTTGGTTTCCCGTACTACTTTGTGCTGTACCTGATCTACAACGTCGCGTATACGTTCTGCACCGCCAACCTGTCGCCGCTTACCATCGAGATGACCGACGACTTCAAGGAGCGTACGTACCTCACCGGCTACAAGCACCTCTTTGGTAACGCCGCCGGCTTCCTGATGGCAGCACTCGTCGGCTTTGGCTTTGGCACCTTCGGCGAGACCAACCCGTTCAGCTACTTCATCATCGCTACGGTCAACGCTTCGGTCATGGCAATCTCGCTGCTGTGCGTGTACCTGTCCACGTGGGAGCACACACCCGAGGAGGTCGCTCAGGAGAAAATCGAGAGCGTCGGCGAGGGTATCAAGAAGTTCTTCATCGACGTTGTCTCCACCTTCCGCAATAAGTCCTTCCGCAAGGTCCTGTATGCACAGGTCTCCACGAAGCTCGCTGCTGCCTGCTGGTCTGCCTGCCTGTCCTTCTTCATCGTCTACTGCCTGCAGATTCCTAAGTCCTACGAGTCCGTGATGGAGATGCCCGGCAAGGTCGTCGCTATCGTCTGCACCGCCATTTGGGTCGCCCTCATGGCCAAGAAGGGCTTCCACAAGTCTTGGTACCTGGCCAACGTCGGTTGCGCTGCGTGTATCATCGCCTACAACTACTTCGCCTTTGGTCAGATCAACGGCACCTCCACGGTCGCCATCGCCATGATCGCCTACCCCATCATCTTCGCTATCTGGAAGTTCTTCTACGTTGGCTTTCAGTATCTGCCCGATGTTCTGCTCAACTACATCCCCGATGTCGATGAGCTCATCACCCTGCGTCGTCGCGAGGGCATCTACAGCTCCGCTCAGCAGCTCTGCCAGCAGATCGCCCAGGCTATCGCCGTCAACGCATGGGCTATCGTCCTTGCTGCCTCCGGCTTCATTCAGACCGCCGGCAACAGCGACGCCGTGACCCAGCCCGCTACCGTGCCTCTGTACATCTGCGGCTACATGCTCATCGGCTGCGCCGGCTTCTTCCTGCTCGCGGCTGTCCTTGCCCGCGGCATCAAGATCGACAAAGAGCAGTGCGACATCCTCTGCGACGAGATCCGCCGTGTCAAGGAGGGCGGCAAGATGGCAGACGTCAAGCCCGAGGTCAAGGCGCTTTGCGAGGAGCTCTCCGGCTTTAAGTACGAGGACTGCTTTGCCCACAACAACGTTGGCTTCCAGGACGGTAGCGTAATTCCCGCCGAGTAAGGCCAACGCATCGTCCAAACCACAGGGCCGTGCCACCGGAATTCTGCCGGCAGGCGCGGCCCTTTTTTCAACAGCGTACAATTTGCCTTTAGAGCATCTTTTTGAGGGAGAAATCCATGGAGACGAACGTTATCTGGCGCAACGCCCGCGCGGCCGTGATCGAGCTCGACGACGGCGGCTACTTTACCTGCGCCGATACGTGGGAGATCTTTGTCAACGATGAGCCCGTCGGTACCACGAATACGGTCGAGACCTATGTTGACGGCCTGGTTCCCGGCAAGCGCAACCTCGTCCGCTTTGTCTGCGGCGAGCGCGAGCTGAGCGTGGGCGTCACCACGCCCGCGGAGCCCTTTACCATCAACGTTCGCGACTGCGGCGCCAAAGGCGATGCCGAGCACGATGACACCACCAATATCCAGGCTGCCATCATGGCTTGCCCCAAGGGCGGGCGCGTGCTGATTCCCGCCGGCAACTACCGCATCAAGTCCCTCTTCCTTAAGAGTAATATCAACATCGAGCTTGCTGAGGGCGCCGTGCTGCTGGCTCGCCACGACCGCGCGGCGCTTGCCTACATCCCCGGTACGGTTAAGGGCGACGAGGGCGCTGGGTATGCCGGCACCGACATGCTGCCCCTGGGCCGTTGGGAAGGCGAGAGCTTCCCGACCTACTGTTCCACCTTTACGGGCCTGAGCGTGCACGACGTGTGTATCTATGGCCGCGGCGCGATCGACGGCCAGACCGATTTTGCCGAGGACAACTGGTGGAACAAGGACTTTAAGAATATCTTCCGCCCCGAGGAGGGCCGCGAGGTCGCCCGCCCGCGCATGATCTTCCTGTCCGAGTGTGAGAACGTGAGCTTGGCCGGCTTCACCGTGCGCAACAGCCCGGCGTGGAATATCCATCCCATCCTGTGCGAGCACGTCGATGCGCTCTGCCTGTCCATCGAGGGCCCCAAGAACTCCCACAACACCGACGGCTTCGATCCCGAGAGCTGCGGCTTTGTCCGCATCTTGGGCTGCCAGTTCTCGGTGGGCGACGACTGCATCGCCGTCAAGAGCGGCAAGCTGGGCATTGAGCCCGAGCTTCGCCCCGCTACGCACGACGTGCTGATCTCGCACTGCTACATGCACGATGGCCACGGCGCCGTGGTCTTGGGGTCCGAGGCCGCCGGCGGCATCAAGGACCTCACCGTGAGCAAGTGCCTGTTCGAGCGCACCGACCGCGGCCTGCGCGTCAAGACCCGCCGCGGTCGCGGCAAGGACGCCGTCAACGAGGGTATCACCTTCGAGCACATTCGCATGGACAAGGTGCTCACGCCCTTCGTGGTCAACTCGTTCTACTTCTGCGATAAGGACGGCAAGACCGACTACGTTCAGAGCCGCGAGGCACTGCCCGTCGACGACCGTACACCCGGCTTTGGCGCCACGACGTTTCACGACATCGAGGCCACCAACTGCCACGCGGCCGCGGCCTATATCACGGGACTGCCCGAGAGCAAGGTGACGCGCCTGACGTTCCAGGATGTCCATGTGACCTTTGCCGCCGATGCCGAGCCCTTTGTGCCGGCCATGGCCTGTGGCGTGGAGCCGATGGTGCGCCAGGGCATCATCGCGCAGAACGTGAAAGTCCTCGACCTGCAAAATGTGGTGATCGAGGGTCAGGATGGCGATGAGCTGCAGCTCGAGAACGTCGATAAGATTGTCCGTTCCTAGCTGGAATTGATGACCGGGGCCGCATTGCCGAAAAAATCGGCTATGCGGCCCTTGTGCCATGCGGCCGCGCTACGCATCATAACGAGAAGGTATACATGCTCAATAAAACGATTTGTGTCGGGGTCGATGGCTCGGATGCCGCGATCTCGTCCTATATTTTTGCTCCCACCGAGGATGCTTATGCCCTGGAACCCCGACCTGCAGTTTTGATTGTACCGGGTGGGGGCTACGATCATATTTCGCCTCGAGAGGGCGAGCCGGTGGCGCTACGCTTACTTGCGATGGGGTATCAGGCTTTTGTTCTGGACTACTCGGTTGCGCCCGCCACCTATCCGCTTGCATTGCAAGAACTTGCGCGGGCGGTCGATACCGTGCGAAGTCATGCGACGGAGTTTTGCGTCGACCCCAATCGAATTACGGTCATGGGTTTTTCGGCGGGTGGACACCTGGTTGGCTTGCTCGGGGCGCTTTGGGACAAACCTTGGCTTGCAGAGTCGATCGCGACATCGCCTGAGACGATTCG
>CATYJC010000025.1 GCA_958407555.1 uncultured Collinsella sp.
CGCGACGCGGCTGGCCCCAGGCGCCACCAAAGGGAAAGCCGCCCTCAAAGGGATTGCCATAGCCTGCGCTGCCGGCGTAGCCGCCGCCATAGGGCGAAGCCGTAGGAGCGCCGGCGAAGGGGTTGCCCGAGCGCATGGCGTCGTAGCGCGCACGCTTCTGCTCGTCCGAAAGCACGGCGTAGGCCTCGGAAACCTCTTTAAACTTTTCCTCGGCATCAGGTTCTTTGTTGACGTCCGGATGGAGCTTGCGGGCCTTTTGCTGGAAGGCCTTCTGTATATCACGCGAGGTAGCGTCCTTGGAGACACCCAAAATCTCGTAGTAATCTTTTTCGTTCATCGTCGCCATGCGCGGCAACCTCCTGCTCACAGCAGCGTATATATTGCGGTAATTCTACCCGAGCGGCCTAAGCTAGACCCCAAAACAGCTCGAACAGCACATTTCCATCGAGCCAGCCCAAGTGGGTGGGCGCTAAACGGGCGTGGGCACGACCTGCGATAACGTCTTTCGAGGCGACGCACCCCACATGCCCCTCGACATGATTGGGCACCCAAGTGGCAAGGCCCAACTCGAGCGCACGGTCACAGGCCGCCGCCAGCTCGTCTGCAGCGATCACGCTTGCCGAGCGAACCAACAGATCGGAACCAATGCCACGCGTCATGCGGCAGGCAAGCATCAAATCCTCGGCCGCAGCATCGCGCTGCGACAGATACTCGGCATCAAACGTCGTCGCGGCATCGTCGCGTTGCACCAGACGCACGCGATACGCATCGCCGCGAGCGGGCACGTCGGGAAACAGCCCAGCCAAGCGATCAAAATCCTCGGCGTCGAGCATACCGGCGGCAGAGCGGCCCAAGCCCAGATAGCCCTGTCCGGTCCAATAGGCAATGTTGTGGGCGCACTCATGGCCGTCGAGCGCGTAGCTTGCCACCTCATACGGGTGATAGCCGGCCGCACCCAGGCACTCACGCGCCGCATCCATGCATGCAGCCTGAAAATCCTCGTCGGGCTCGAGCGACTCGTCGCGACACGCCATGCGGTAGAGCGGCGTACCCTCCTCGAGCGTGAGCGGGTACACAGACACATGATGCGGCGCCGCCGCCAACACGCCATCGAGCGTGCACTGCCAGCTTACTGCGGTCTGCCCGGGAAGTCCGCACATCAGGTCGCAGGACACATCGAGCCCAGCGTCCTTAACCGTCGTGATGGCAGCGAGCGCCCGATCGGCATCGTGAATGCGACCGATGGCGGAAAGCTCGGCGTTATCGAGCGTTTGCACGCCCAGAGAGACGCGTGTGACACCAACCTCGGCGAGCGCAGTGGCAAGCTCGGCGGTCAGCGACTCAGGATTGGCCTCGCAGGTAAACTCAACGGGCTTACACCACGCAGAGATACGCCGGGCAAGTTCTACCAGACGCTCCCCCGCCAGCGACGGCGTGCCGCCGCCAACATAGACGGTGCGGATCTGTGCAAGCGCGCCTGCGTCGCCAAAGGCATCGAGGCGCGCATACAGCTGCCCAAAATAAGTATCGAGCGCAGCGCTCAGGACGCACGGAGCAATACTGCGCGAGTCAAAGTCGCAGTACCGGCACTTTTGGGCGCAAAACGGCACATGCACGTACAGCGCGGTAACGGCCACCGTTAGGCCTCCAGCGGAAGAGCGGGCACCGACTCGCCGGCGGCAAGTGCGGCCTCGCAGGCCACCACATCGCGCTCGATATCATCGACCAATGCCATGAACTCCTCGTATGTGGAGCAACGCACCACCTGGGCGCGCCAGGCCGCAGCATGGGGCATGCCCTTTAGATACCAGCTCGCGAACGTACGTGCACGCGACATGAGCGGCAACAGCTCGTGCGTGAGCGTCAGGTGCTCGCGCAGGGCATCCAGGCGCTCGACGGAGCTGCGCACCGGCACCGGTATGCCATCGAGCGCAAGGGCGCGGGCATCGCCGAACACCCAGGGGTTGCCATAGATACCGCGCGCGATGAACACCGCACTGGCACCCGAGCTTTGCAGATGCTCCGCCGCGTCCTCGGCCGAGAACACATCGCCCGAACCAATCACGGGAATCTCGACGGCGTCGGCCACCTCATCGACGACCGACCAATCGGCCTGGCCCGTATAGAGCTGCGTGGCACAGCGACCATGTACCGCCACCGCAGCTGCCCCTGCACCCTCGAGCATCTGGGCAAATGTCGCGGCATTGCGATCCTCGGCATAAAAGCCTTTGCGAATCTTAACGGTCACGGGCACGTGCGCCGCGCCCACCGCCGCCTCGACGATCTGCTCGGCCAGCTCGGGCGTGCGCATGAGCGCCGAGCCCTCGCCCTTGGTAACGACTTTGCGAGCGGGGCATGCCATATTGATATCGATCAGCGTCAGGCGATCGCCAACGCGCTCCTCGACGGCGGCGACGGCGCTCGCAAACTGATCGGGTTTGGAGCCAAAGAGCTGCACGCAAATCTGTTGCTCTTCGTCGGCCGGCAGCACCAGGCGCCACGTCTTATTGCTGGCATAGGCAAGGCCCGCCACGCTCACCATCTCGCTATAGGCAAGATGGGCACCGCGGCGGCGGCACATGATGCGATAGGCGGGATCGGTCACGCCGGCCATGGGGGCCATAAGGAACGGCTGCTCGGTATAAGCACCCAGCAGCCGCGTACTGTATTCAGAAAGCGCCATGGGACCTACTCGTCCACCTTGAGGATCGCCATAAAGGCCTCCTGCGGGACCTCGACCGAACCGATGGCCTTCATGCGCTTCTTGCCCTCTTTCTGCTTCTCAAGCAGCTTGCGCTTACGCGAGATATCGCCGCCGTAACACTTAGCCAGCACGTCCTTGCGGCGCGCCTTGACGGTAGAGCGGGCGATGATCTTGTTGCCGATGGCGCCCTGAATAGGCACCTCGAACAGCTGGCGCGGGATGATTTCCTTGAGCTTGTCACACAGGCCGCGGGCCAGGCCATAGGCTTTGTCCTTGTGCACGATAAACGAAAGCGCGTCCACCTCGTCGCCCGAAAGCAAAATATCGAGCTTAACGAGCTCGGAGGGACGGTACTCGTTGAACTCGTAGTCGAGCGAGGCATAGCCCTTGGTACGGCTCTTGAGCTGGTCAAAGAAGTCCAGGATGAGCTCGGCAAGCGGCATATCAAAGCGCATCTCGACCGATTTGCTCGTGAGATGGATCATGTCGGTCGTAATGCCGCGGTGCTCGATAGCGAGCTGCATGACGGCGCCCGTATACTCGGGCGGGCAGATAATCTTGGCCTTGAGGTAGGGCTCCTCGATGCGCTCGATGCGCGTAGCCTCGGGCAGATCCTGCGGGCTGCGAACATCAATCATCTCGCCGTCGGTTTTATAGACGTGATAGTCCACCGAAGGGCTCGTAGCAATGAGGTCAAGGTTGAACTCGCGCTCCAGGCGCTCCTTGACGACTTCCATATGCAGCAGGCCTAAGAAGCCCACGCGGAAGCCAAAGCCGAGCGCCACCGAGGTCTCGGGCTCCCACACCAACGACGGGTCGTTGACATGCAGCTTATCGAGAGCGTCGCGCAGATTCTCGTAATCCTTGTTGTCAATTGGGAACAGGCCCGTGTAGACCATGGGCTTGGCCTCGCGGTAGCCGGGAAGCGGCTCGGGACAGGGATTCGACGCCCACGTAAGGGTATCGCCCACGCGAACGGCCTCGGGGTCCTTCAGGCCCGTGACCACGTAGCCCACCTCGCCGACCGTCAGCGCATCGACCGGGGTCTCGGCGGGACGCTTGACGCCAACGCCATCGACCAAAAAGTCGCCCTCAGCCTGCATCATGCGAAGGGTATCGCCCTTTTTAATGGAGCCGTCAAAGACGCGGACCGTGGCGACGACGCCGCGGTACTCATCGAAGTACGAATCCAGAATAAGTGCCTTGAGCGGCGCGTTCGCATCGCCCTTGGGCGGTGAGATCAAAAAGACAATGGACTCCAGCAAATCGTGAATGCCCTCGCCGGTCTTGCCCGATACGCATACGGCATCGTCGGCAGGAATCGCCAGGTCATCCTCGATCTCGGTCTTAACCTCGTCGGGGTGTGCAGAGGGAAGGTCAATCTTGTTGATGGCGGGCACGATATCCAGGTTGGCGTTCATGGCGAGCGTCGCGTTAGAGACGGTCTGTGCCTCGACACCCTGCGTGGCGTCGACGACGAGCACCGCGCCCTCGCAGGCGGCCAGCGAACGCGAGACCTCATAGGTAAAGTCCACGTGGCCCGGTGTATCGATCAGGTTGAACTGATACGTCTCGCCATCGTCGGCGTCATAGGAAACGCGAACGGCATTGGACTTGATCGTGATGCCGCGCTCGCGCTCGATATCCATGGTGTCGAGCAGCTGCGACTCCATGTCGCGCTCGTCGACGGTATGGGTGAGCTCGAGGATACGGTCACTGATCGTGGACTTGCCATGGTCGATGTGCGCAACGATCGAGAAGTTGCGGATGTGGGAAATGTCAATTGAAGTATTCATGCGGACTATCTTACCCGAGCGGTACAAAAAATGGAGCCTGTTCCATAAAACAGGCTCCATTTATGCGCGTAATCTGTGTGGTGTGAAATTTACAACTTAGGCGTTGATGCTGTTCACGAGCTTGGCAAGACCGGACTTGCGGTTGGAAGCCTGGTTCTTGTGGATAACATGCTTGGCGGCAGCCATATCGAGACGCTTGGTGACGGTCTTGAGGGCAGCCTGGGCCTTCTCGGCGTCGCCCTCGGCGACGGCGGACTGGACGTGCTTGGTCAGCGTCTTGAGCTCGGACTTGACAGCCTTGTTACGCATGCGAGCTGCCTCATTGGTGCGGATACGCTTCTTCTGAGACTTGATGTTTGCCACTTCTGGAGTTCCTTTCGAGTTCCTTGCAAAAAATGTATGACACCTCTGAGACACGGTGAGGTCATGCAAGCGCCTACTATAGCACGCTCCCCCTCAAAGGGATAGAACGAATTTCTCAAATAGGCAGGTATCATCACGATTTTCTCAAGATGTTCGTAATCCAGAGCAAAAGCGCGGTCTCCGAATCAGCCGAACCCTTGAGCGCGAGCTCCACATCGACGGCACCCTCGAGCGCGGCAACGAGCTCGGTCATCGAAAAACGACGGGCCCAGGTAAGGTGATTTTTGACCTGCCAGGCCTGAAGCTTGAGCGTCGCGGCCAGCTCACGACCCTGTCCACGCGCATCGAGTGCCTTGGCGACGATAAGCTCGCGAATGCGCCCGCACAGCAGCGTGTAGGTCCACACATAGCTCTTGGCGGGCAGTAGATTGAAGAGCTCAAGCGAGAGGCGCATGTCACGGGCCGAGACCGCATTGAGAAAGTCCCAGGGCTGAACTTCGGCCGTGCGCACGATCCAGCGCTCTACATCGGCAAGCTCAATTTGTGGCGCCTCGACCATCTGGGCAAGCTTGGCCAAGTCGTTATCGAGCATACGAGTGTTCTCGCCCGAGCGCGAAACGAGCTCCTCGGCGGCGGCCGTAGAGATGGACTTTCCGTGCTGCGTCGCCATCTGCTGCACGCGGCGCGGGAGCTCCCAGCGCTTGGTGCCCGAACAGTCGATCACGGCCTTCTTGTCAATCTTGGCGATTGCCTTATACAGGCGCGTATTCTTGGCAAGTGAGTCGGCAATAATGAGACAGACCGTCGTGGGGCTGGGACTTGCGAGGTACTCGACAAGCGGTTCCGAGACCGCCTTGGCAAGCTTGGAGCAGCCGTCGAGGATCACCAGGCGAAACTCGCTGCCCATGGGAAAGGTATTGAGCGAGCCGATGATCGACTCGATATCGGGATCTTTCGTCATGTCGCGTTCATCGAGGTTGAACTCAACCATACCAGACTTTTCCAAGCGAGCTTTCATACGCGAGACGGCGTGGTCGCGCTTGACCCCATCGGTACCGACGATCAGATATGCCGGCAGCAGACCGGTTTCGGACATTGCGCTCCCCTCTCGCAGGCTCTCGTGTTTGTACCGTGCCATTTTAGCCCAGGGGTTGGTCCCGCGCCAACGACGGCATCACGGCCGCTGGCATCGCATCGCAAAGCCCTTCGCGGTCGGCGTGACGGTAATGTCGCCGTGTTCGATGGTGCATGCGAACGCACCACCCGCTTCCTTAACTGCATCGATGCAGGCATCCGACGGATGGCCGTAACGATTCCCCTCGCCGGCGCTCGCGATAGAGAACTCGGGCTTAAGCGTGCCCAGCAGGTCTGTGTCGACGGAAACTTTTGAGCCATGATGCCCCAGCTTGAGCACATCGATATCTCCCACCTCCTGTACAAACTCGCGCTCCTGATCGAGCTCGGCGTCACCAGTAAGGAGCACGCGCAGGCTCTTGCCTTCCTGAGCGTAGGAGAGCAGCAAAACAAGAGAGTCCTCATTGCCCTCGCCATCCACCGTGTCAAACGGCCACATCACACGAGCCCGAAATGCGCCGATATCGACCGCGTCTCCGCGAGCCACCTGCCGATACGTTACACCCGGGCGATTCAGGACCTCAGTAGGCGCGCCGTCAAGTGCATCGGCCGCGACCGCAATGGTTCCAACCGAAAAACGATCGAGTACGTCGGGAAGACCGCCCCAATGGTCTTCGTCCCAATGCGTCACGAAGACGGCGTCGATATGGTGGACGTTATTGCGAACCAACGCCGACACCACGCGGTCATCGAGCCCACAGTCGACGAGTGCCACGGCGCCACCCTGACGAACCAGAATCGCATCGGCCTGGCCAACATCGAGGACCGTTACCGAAGGCGGCGCACATCGATCCCAATAGACATACGGAACACCCGCTGCGAGCATTAAACACAGCAGCCCCGCTGCCATGCTCCGCGCGCGGGGGCGTGGCCACCAGACCAAGATGGCCACCAGCGCGAACGGCACCACATATACCAAGGGCGTATCGGGCGGCACGCTTACGGATGCGCCCGGAACGGCAGCAAAGAGCTGTTCAAAGAACAGCGCACAGCGGGCGACAATCATGGGCACCACGAGCGCCCCGTGACGCAGCAGCGGCACAAGCGAGCAGGGCACCAGCACAACCGATACAGCGAGCAGCACGCTTATCACCGGACCGATCACGGCATTTGCAAGTGGGGCAATGAGCGAAAACGTCTCAAATGCGGGAATCGTAACGGGAAGTGTCGCCAGCTGCGAGCACAGCGTGACAGACAAAACGCTGGCGACACCCGATGGCATGCCCAGCTCGCCCAAGGCGTAGGTGGCGTAGGGGCAAAAACAAAGGATGGCAAAAACACTGACGCACGAAAGCTGAAAACCCATTTCGAACAATACCGTCGGACGCAGCAACACAAAGATTGTCATGGTGACGAACAGAGCCGAGAGCCCATGCCGACGACGTCCGGCGCTGTTGGCGACAAGCGTCGCCGCCACCATGCAGCACGCGCGCACGGCCGAGGGAGAAGCGCCCGTAAAAACGGCATAGGCAGCGAGGGCCAGCACCAACAGCCCCCGCTGCAGCCCACGAGAGAGGCGTGTCTTTTGCAGGGCGCTCTCAATCACAAACCCCACGATGGCAAGATGACTACCCGAGACAGCGATAAGATGTGCGGTGCCCGTTACCGAAAACCAATCGCCCGCCGGCTGGGCACGCAGCTCGGCCGAGCGTCCGCAGACAACGCCGGCAATGAGCGAGCGCGCTGGATCGGTCGCGGGCGCGATAACGGCAAGGAGCTCGTTTCGAAGCCAAGACAACGGGCCTGGAGGGCCCTCGTCGATCGATACCAACCGGACGACTTTAACCTTTCGAAGCTCGCCCCGAAGCACGCGTGAGCGCCCATACTCATCATTCTCAAAGCGCGAAATTCGACCGATAGCGCGCACATGCGAACCGACGCCAAGCTCACGATCACACGACAGCCGTACCCGACCCAAACGCTTTTCGCCCGCATACGCATCACAGGTATAGGAGTACGCACCGTCATTGATGGACGGGTCGCCGTACACAACAAACTCGAGACTGCTCGCAGCCCGATTATCCAACGCCCTCGAAGCGCGCAGCGCCCCTATCGCCCAACCCGCGGACACGACCGCTCCCGCCACGAGGCCGAGGGCCGCGGCATACAGCCATCGCCTCCACCGCACAAGGCGCATGCAGGACCGAGCCAATACGATGCACCCTGCTGCAGCAACGGGAATGGCCATGAGCAATGTGACGGGCGCCGCCCGCTCTCCCAGCAGCAAATCGGCTACCACGTTAAGCACTAACCCACAGCTCGCACACAAGCCGGCACAAAGGGCTATCGTCCACGGCATCAATGGGCGCGGTGGCATCACATGCTCGCGCTCGGTCGCACTCATACGCAGATGCAATCTTTAATTTTGGCGAGTTTCTTCTCACCGATCCCCGATACGCGCATAAGGTCATCGACCGAGGCAAAGGCCCCGTTTTGCGTCCGTTCGTCGATAATTGACTGGGCCATAGAAGGCCCGATGCCCGAAAGCGTCTGCAGCTCCGCCGCACTTGCCGTATTGATATTCACAAGTCCCGACGAAGACCCTGTACCAGGGGTCGTGGAAGCGCCGCTTTCGGCGCCGCCGACGGCCGCAGCCGTTTGTTGCTCCCCTACCGTCGGCACATAGATCTTTTGACCATCGGTGATCTTGGACGCACGGTTAAGACCCGTCACATCCGCCTCGGCCGTAAGCCCTCCGGCGGCATCAATCGCCTGGGACACCCGCGCTCCATCTTTAAGCCGGTACACGCCAGGCTTCACAACGGCGCCATCAACATCGACGTACACCTCGGCAGCAGAAGAGCTCTTGGCAGACGGCTCATCGGCATCGTCAGGAGAGGCATCCCCGGCCCCGCGCACATCCGAGGCGCTTGCCTCATCACTACGCTCAAACGATACGTCGCTGGAGTGACCACCAAAACCTGCCATCGCCAAGCCGATCGCGGCGGCAATGACAACCAGGATCGCCACGACCATCGCCTTATGGCCGAGCAGCTTTTCTGCCCAGCGGTCCATCCGTTTAACCCGTTCGTGTTGCTCGCGCTGCGCCATAGCAAACACCTCCCAACACCATCGTGTCAGGAAACGAACGCCGCAGCCTCCGCACGCCCACACCGGTTTTCGCGGTCAAACCAAAAGCTGACCAAAACCTTGCGGAAAAGTGTCCATGTATTCAGGCACACGTCGACAAATGAACCGTTTATCGCCTAATGCCCAGATACAAAAAGACCGACGATGCAAAATCACCGCCGGTCTATACACAACATTATTCGTGATCTTGGTAAATCTCACGTGGAGCGAGCTCGGAATGTTTGCGTTTTAAGGTCTTAGGGGCCTTATACGTGTTGCTCTCGAAGTCGATATACTCGGTCTGTTTGAGCAAACGCTCAATCATCTCCTCGTGATCGAACAGCTCCCAAGCCTCGTGCACGGCATCGGGTTTGGCGTGCGTCTCGGGGCGGCGCGGCATAAAAAGCGTGCAGCAATCGGGAGCAGCCTCGGTCGAGATATCGAAGGTACCGATTTCCTCAGCGCGTGCGATGATCTCCTGCTTGTCCGAACCGATCAACGGACGGAACACGGGGATCTTCACGGCCTCGTTGACGGCCATGATGTTCTCGAGCGTCTGGGAGGCAACCTGACCGAGCGATTCGCCGGTCACGATAGCCTTGGCGCCCTCGATATGCGCGATGCGCTCGGCAACCGAATACATGATGCGACGGTACATGATCACGCGCAGGTTGCTGGGGCAGGTAACCGAAATCTCGCGCTGGCAGTCGCCAAACGGGACTACGTACAGGCGACCGATCTGGACACCTGGCTCAAGCGCACGGATGATGTCCTGCACCAAATACTCGCTCGTATCGGGCGTCTGCGGACGGCCGGAAAAATGTACCGGCACGCACACCGCGCCGCGGCGCGCGAGCATCCAGGTCGCCACCGGAGAATCGATGCCCGAGGAAAGCAGCGTCACGACCTTGCCGGCAGAACCCACCGGCAGACCGCCCACGCCGCGCTCGGAGCGCGCATACACATAGACGCTACCCTGGACCACCAGCACGTGCACCATCGCGTCGGGATCGTGCATCTGGACCTTTTTATCGGGAAACGCCTCGCACAGTACCTCGCCAACCTGTCGATTGATATCAATCGAGGTGAGCTCATAGTCGGTGTTAGAGCGCTTGGCATGCACCTTAAACGACTCGAAGGGACCAAATTCGCGCAGCGCCTTCACGGCGGCGGCGCAGTACTCCTGCGGGTCGCGGTTGGTGTGGTACGCCAGGGACACGCGGGCAACGCCGGGGACGGTGCGAATGACGCGCGCCGCCTCGTCGGCCTGATGCTCGTTAAAGGTCACGAGGATATAACCGGAAATTCGAGACACGGCATTCACGGAAAAGGCGGCCAAGGCCGCCTTGATGTTATCCATGAGGATATGCTCAAAATGTGCGCGGTTCTTGCCCTTCAGTCCAACCTCGTGATAGTGGACCAGGCAGACGCGGGCTGCCATTTAGGCTTCAGCAACCTTGTGGCCGAGCGCCTTCTCATAACGGGCCTCGTCGTAGGAGATATCGCCGTCGACGATCTCGTCCATAGCCATCGAGATGGTATCGGCACCGGAGAGTGCAATGGTGATGTCGTCGACATCCTGAACGGCGAGCACGCGGTTGTGCTGGCCACGCAGCATGCTGTTAATGTCGCAGGCACGCTTGGAGGCAAGCGAGGCGAGCAGGAAGCGGTTGTGATCGGTCTTCTCCAGAAGATCGTCAATGCAAGGCTTTACAACGGACACGGACCTCAGATCCTTTCATGCATATCGAGAACGCGAACGAGCTCATCGGTCGCGCGGTCGAGATCGTCATTCACCACGACGTCGTCGTAGCGGTCGGCAAGGGCAAGCTCATGGGCGGCGTTTGCCATACGCAGCTCGATCGTCTCGGGCGTCTCGGTACCGCGACCGACCAGACGCTCGCGGAGCACCTCGAGCGAAGGCGGCTTGATAAAAATCAGCACGGCCTCGGGGAAACGCTCCTTGACCTGCAAGGCACCCTGGACATCGATCTCCAAGATTAGAGACGAACCAGAGGCAAGCTTGGATGTGACCTCGCTCACCAAGGTGCCGTAGCAGTTACCGTGGACCTCGGCCCACTCAACAAACTCGCCGTTTGCCACGCGGCGGTCGAACTCCTCGCGCGTCAGAAAAAAGTAATTGACGCCGTCGACCTCACCTTTGCGTGGGGCTCGCGTGGTAGCCGAAACCGTCAGGCCCAGGTTAGAGCGACGCTCGCGCACACGAGTGACGAGCGTGCCCTTGCCTGCACCTGACGGTCCAGAAATCACAAAGAGCTTTGAATCCTGAGCGCTCACTTATTTGGTCAGCTGCTCGAGGAGCTGCTCGCGCTGACGGACACCGAGGCCCTGGACGCGACGGGTAGCGGAGATGCCGAGCTCCTCCATGATCTTGGCGGCCTTGGCCTTGCCATAACCGGGCAGGGACTCGATGAGGGTGGAAACCTTCATGCGGGAAGCGATGGGGTCATCGGAGTTGAGCACGGACTCGAGGGACTTCTCGCCCTTCTTGATCTGCTCGCGAAGCTCAGCGCGGGCGTGACGTGCGGCAGCAGCCTTCTCAAGAGCCTGCTTGCGCTGCTCGTCGGTAAGCTGAGGGAGTGCCATTCGAACCTCCAAATAGTTGGGTTATATCTGATGCAATAATTGGCATTTTAGCACGTAAAACGCACTAAATGCCCAATCGACGGCACCATAGATTAGACGATACCTGCGAAAAGTGCAATATACGGAGGTCAAAGTTAAGCCCCTGACCTGCGATTCCACACAAAGGATGGGAAAGTTTTCGCAGGCACAGGGGCTAATTTGTGCTAATGAGACCCAAAAGTGGTGACTTGAGGGAATCTTTTAGGCGACGTTTTCGACCAGCTCGGCAACGATGGCGTCAAATGCGGCAACAGGGTCGTCGGCACCGGTAATGGGTCGACCCACCACGATGTGGCTCGCGCCGCGCTCGATAGCCTGAGAAGGCGTCGCCACGCGGGATTGATCACCCAAGGCGGCACCCACCGGACGCACGCCCGGAGTCACGATCAGCGCGTCGGGGCCGAGCAGCTCGCGCATGTCATGGGCCTCCATCGGCGAGCACACGATACCGTCGATGCCGTTAGCCTGGGCAAGCTTCGCCAGGCGGGCTGCCTCCTCGGCCACGGGCGAATCGACGCCGATCTCGACCAGCGCATCCTGGTCCATGCTCGTGAGCACGGTAATGGCGACAAGCTTGGCGCGGTCCTCGCGCGCCTCCTCGGCACCCTCGCGGCAGGCAGCGAGCATAGCGCCCGAGCCCAGACCGTGAACCGAAAGTAGGTCGGCACCGGCAAGCGAGGCCGAACGGGCGGCGCCGCGCACCTGATGCGGAATGTCATGGAACTTGAGGTCGAGGAAGACCTTAAAGCCCAAGTCCTTGAACGTCTTGACGATCTCGGGGCCCTCAGCGTAATAGAGCGTCATGCCGACCTTGAGCCAAGCGGCATGACCAGAAAGCTCGTGGGCGAGCTCGAGTGCACGCTCACGGTCGCAGTCGAGGGCGACGATAACGCGGTCGCGGGCATCGGTCTCTAGCATTCGAAAGCACCTACCAGTTCGTTGATGTCCTTCACGCCCTGGGACTCCGCCCAGGCCTCGAGCTCGTGCGCGATCTTGAGCGAAGCGCACGGATCGACAAAGTTGGCCATGCCGACCGACACGCAAGTGGCGCCAGCCAAGATAAACTCGGCCGCATCTTCGCCCGTCATGACGCCGCCGACACCGTTGATGGGGATATCGACGGCCTGAGCGACCTCCCAGACCATGCGCACGGCGATGTGGTGGCACAGCGGGCCCGAAAGGCCGCCCTTGGGCTTAGCCACGCGGGACTTGCGGGTATGAACGTCGATGGCCATGCCCTGGATGGAGTTGATGACCGAAAGGCCATCGGCGCCGGCGGCCTCGAGAGCCTTGGCAATCTCGGCAACGTTAACCGGAGCCATCTTTACGAACAGCGGCTTATCGGTCACCTTGCGGCAGGCAGCCATAACGGCAGAGGCGCCCTCGGGCGAGGAGCCCATGGCGGCACCGCCGGCGGCAATATTGGGGCAGCTGACGTTGATCTCGTAGCCGGCAGCCCAGGGGCACAGCTCGACATACATCTCGAGCGCGCGGACAAACTCCTCGACGGAGTGACCGGCGACCTGGCAGATGACCTGGCAACCGTCATTGGAGAGCTGCTCGAGCCACGGACCGGACTCACGGGCAAAGGCGGCCACACCGGGGTTCTGAAGGCCCACGGAGTTGATCATGCCGCCCGGGATCTCGGCCATGCGAGGCGCGGGGTTGCCGGGCCAGGGCTCGGCAGCACAACCCTTGGTGGTGATGGCGCCCAGTTGGGAGACATCAAAGAAGTTCTGGAACTGCCATCCGTAGCCAAAGGTACCGGCTGCGGTGTTGATGGGGTTCTGCATCTTGACGCCGCCGAAATCGACGGCCATGTTCACGTTACCCACTAGAAGACCACCACCTTGGAAGCATCAAACACGGGGCCGCACATGCAGGCGCCCTTCATACCGTCGACCGTCTCGACATTGCAGGTGTTGCAGGCGCCAAAGCCACAGCTCATCATGCGCTCGAGCGACACCTCGCAGTACGCGCCGGCCTCGGCGGCAGCGGCGGCGACCTTCTTCATCATGACGGCGGGACCACAGCTGGCGACGTAGTCGTAACCGCCCTCGCCGAGCAGCTCGGCGGCAGGATCGGTGCAGAAGCCGTGCGTGCCCAACGAGCCGTCGTCGGTGCATACGTTGACCGTAGCTCCCAGCGCGCGGAACTCATCGACGCCCACGGCCTTGGACGCGGTGCCAAAGCCCAGACATACGTCAACGTCCACGCCCTGCTCGGCAAGCATGCCAGCCAGGCAGAGCACGGGCGGAACGCCAATGCCGCCAGCGACGAGCAGCGCCTTCCTGGTGCCCTCGGGCACGAGCCAGCCGCGGCCGCCGGGGCCCAACAGATTAGAGGTGGAACCGGGAGCCATCTGCGACAGACGGCGGGTATCGTCGCCCACGACGGCGTACCACAGCTCAACGGTGCCGGCCTCGGCGTCGGCGCGGTAGTAGCTCAGAGGCACGCGAAGCAGCGAGGACGCATCGCCGGGCACGGCGATGTTCACAAACTGACCGGGCTTGAGCGCACTTGCAAGCTTGGGGGCCGAGATGACGAGCGAGAAGATGCCGTCGGCGATCTCCCGGTTCGAGACGACCTCGAAGTCGTGCATGCGTGCAGTGGAAGGTGTGGGCATAGACGCTCCAATCCCCCATGCGGTTGCATGGTCTAAACGAATAGAAAGCGCGGCACCGCAAGGGCGCCGCGCACAAAAGCGATAAGGCTATGCTAGCAGATGCAGCCGTCGGCAAGCGTCTGTTTACCGCCGACAAACACATCGGTGGCACGACCGGTAAGCGTGCGACCGGCGAAGCCGGAGTTCTCGGCACGCGACTCGTAACCGCCCTCGCCAACCGTCCAGGTTGCGGCGGGGTCGAACACGGTCAGGTCAGCAACGGAGCCCGCCTTGACCTGAACCTGGTCGAGGCCCAGGATCTCACGCGGTTTGATGGCCATGAGCTCGACCATGCGGCCCACGCTCATCTTGCCCGTGTTGACCAGCTCGGTGAGCACGAGCGACAGCGAGGTCTCGAGGCCGATCATGCCAAAGGGCGCAAGCTCGAACTCGCGGGCCTTCTCCCACGGGGTATGGGGAGCGTGATCGGTGACGATAACGTCGACGGTACCGTCGATGACGCCCTGGCGGATAGCCTCGGCATCCTCCTCGGTACGCAGCGGCGGATTGACCTTGAGCGAGGTGTTGTAGGTCTCGTCCAGGTCGTTCTCGGTCAGGAACATGTGGTGCGGAGTGGCCTCGCAGGTAACCTGAACGCCAGCGGCCTTGCCGGCACGTACGATCTCCAGGCCATGGGCGGTAGAGATGTGCTGGATGTGCAGCTTGGCACCAGTCAGCTTGGCGATCTCGATGTCGCGAGCGATCTGGAGCTCCTCGCCGGCAGCCGGCCAGCCCTCGAGAGCCAGACGGGTCGACACCTTGCCCTCGTTGATCTGACCGTGGCCGACCAGGTCCTCGTCCTGGCAGTGGCTCATAAAGACCTTGCCGAACATCTTGCCGTAGTCCATGCAGCGGCGGAGCATGCCCGCGCCCTGCACGCCGCGACCGTCGTCGGTGAAGGCGACGGCGCCGTGGGCGACCATATCGCCCATCTCGGACATGGCCTCGCCCTTAAGACCGCGGGTCATGGCGCCCGACGGATAGACGCGGCAGTGACCGACCTCGGCAGCGCGGGACTTGACGAACTCCACGACGGTGCCGTTATCGGTGACGGGATCGGTGTTGGGCATGGCGCACACGCCGGTAAAGCCGCCCTTGGCAGCCGCGCGGGTGCCGCTCTCGATGTCCTCTTTGACCTCATAGCCGGGCTCGCGAAGGTGAACGTGCATATCCACCAGGCCGGGGACGAGATACTTGCCGGAAAGGTCGCGGACCTCGGCTCCCTCGACGGCGAGATTCTCGCCGACCTCGGCGATCTTGTCGCCGTCAATCAGGACGTCAACGACACCGTCAAGCTCGACGGACGGGTCGACGACGTGGGCATTCTTAAGAAGCAAGGCCATTATCGGCACCTCCAAGCAGCAGATACAGGATAGCCATACGCACGCAGATACCGGCGTAGACCTGCTCCAGGATGACGGAGCGTTGCGGGTGGTCGGCCATATAGGAGTCGAACTCGACGCCGCGGTTGATGGGGCCCGGGTGGCAGATGATCGCATCGGGCTTCATGAGCTTCTCGCGGTCCTTGGTCAGGCCGAAGAGCTTGTGGTACTCGCGAATGGTCGGGAACGGGGCGCCCTCGAGGCGCTCCTGCTGCACGCGCAGCATGTAGACGACGTCCAGCTCGGGCAGGACGGAATCGAGGTCGCTCGTCACGTGGTCGCAGCCCAGGACCTCGGGCGCCGGCGGCAGCAGCGTGCCGGGGGCGACGGCGTAGGTCTCGCAGCCCATGATCTTAAGGGCGGGGATCAGCGAGCCGCACACGCGGGAGTGGGCGATATCGCCGACGACGGCGACCTTCAGACCGTGGAAGTCACCCTTGTGCTCCCAGATGGTGTACAGGTCGAGCAGGGCCTGCGTGGGATGATTGTGCTTGCCGTCACCGGCGCAGATGACGCTTGCGGGCGAGTTCTGCGTGACGATGTAGGGAGCACCGGCGTGCTTATCGCGAACGACGATGCAGTCGATCTTATAGGCGTTGAGGGTCTCGACGGTGTCGACGAGGCTCTCACCCTTGACCGTGGAGGTCGAGGAGCCGCCAAAGTTAAGACTGTCGGCCGAAAGACGCTTCTCGGCGAGCTCGAAGGAGCTGCGGGTGCGCGTCGAGGGCTCGTTGAACATGTTGACGATGGTCTTGCCCTTGAGCGTGGGGACCTTCTTGATCGCACGCTCGTTGACCTCGGAGAACGCCTTGGCGGTCTCGAGGATGAGCTTAATGTCCTCTTCGGAGTACTCGGTAATGTCGATCAGGTGCTTATGGTTGAACGCCACGGTACTACTCACCTCCCAGCGGCGCGGAGCCCACGTGGGAACCCGGCGCGACGTCGTTAATCTCGACGGCGGTGTGGCCGTCGACTTCCTTCATATATAGGTGCACGTTCTCCTCATGCGACGAGGGAACGTTCTTGCCGACAAAGTCCGGCGAGATGGGGAGCTCGCGGTGGCCGCGGTCAACGAGGACTGCCAGCTCAATACGGCTCGGACGGCCCAAGTCCATGACGGCGTCGAGAGCGGCGCGAATGGTACGGCCCGTATACAGGATGTCGTCCACCAGCACGACGCGCTTGCCGTCGACGCTAAAGGGAATGTTGGTGGCGTGGATCGCGGGAGCGAAATTGGTAGCGTAGTCATCGCGGTAGAAGCTGATGTCGAGGCTGCCGAGCGGAACGTCGACGCCCTCGATCTCCTTGATCTCCTCGGCGAGCTTCTTTGCCAGAAGGTCGCCGCGCGTGACGATGCCGACCAGAGCGAGGTCTTCACAGCCCTCGTTACGCTCGAGAATCTCGTGCGCGATGCGGGTCATCGCTCGATTGACGGCGGTCTCGTCCATAATGACCGCCTTGGGGGAAGTCGTGCCCATCGATCTCCTTCCTCACATGTCTTGACTGCTGACACAGTCAAAAAAATAGATGCCCGACCGCTCAAAGCGGAACCAGACACCCACAGGAAGGGCTGCTCTTTGGCAGCTATGTAATTCCATGTGGGTATCTCGTACCCCTTTAATGGTCAAGGGATAGTGTAGCCAACCTCAAGCTGAATTGCGAGCATAAATACAGAGCATTCCGTAAACGGAGCCCAATGCTCAATAAACCTATATATATTTGTGGGACGAGCTTGAAAACGCACACACGAGCTGGCATAATCCCCTCTGCTGCACGCAAATCGGATCTACGTCCAGGGCCGTGGCGTGGGCACTATCGCCAAAAGAGAAATATCTCTGTGTAGATTACGCACAGGGAGCTGCTTCTGTGCTATAGTTCAGGCTTGTTTGTTAACGCGACATGTTCGTTTGTCGCCCAAGGAGGGTCAGTTATGTCCAAAGTTTGCGAAGTTTGCGGTAAGCACCCCGTTGCCGGTCGCTCCATCAGCCACTCTCACCGCGTCACCAACCGTAAGTTCCGCCCCAACATCCAGCGCGTCTACGTCGTCGTCGATGGTCACCGTCGCAAGATGAACGTTTGCTCCACCTGCCTCAAGTCCGGCAAGGTTGCGCGCTCCTAAATAAGGTCTTACCAACAAGTACCTCGGACTCTCCGGGTCAAAGACCTCGCGTTCACATAGAACTTACCAAAGGCGCTCTCCCCCACGGAGGGCGCCTTTTTGCGCTCATTGGGGACAGACTTACATGAGTGAAAGCACTCATGTAAGTCTGTCCCCAATGAGCGGGGCGATGCGCAGGGCAGATAGATTTAGTTGAAACGGTTCATTTGATTGAAGCGTTTTAGTTTGTCTTTTACGGGAATCTGCCCGTTCACCGAATTATTTCTTGCTATCATGCATCTTGTAGGGTAAATCTCCGATCGCAAGGAGACACAAATGGTGAAAAAGTCACCGGAAAACACTACTCCCGCCATCGTGGACAACGTGGAGGCGCTTGAGGCCAAACTCAAATCTATGCGTGAGGCCCAGGCTAAATTCGCTGAGTACACTCAGGAGCAGGTAGACAAGATCTTCTACGAGGCTGCTATGGCCGCCAACAAGGCTCGTATTCCTTTGGCCAAGCTCGCCATCGAGGAGACCGGCCGTGGCGTTCTCGAGGACAAGGTCATCAAGAACCACTACGCCGCTGAGTACATCTACAACGCTTACAAGAACACCAAGACCTGCGGTGTCATCGAGCGCGACGACGCTTACGGCATCACCAAGGTCGCCGAGCCGATCGGTATCGTTGGCGCAGTCATCCCGACCACCAACCCGACCTCCACGGCCATCTTCAAGACGCTCATCTGCCTGAAGACCCGTAACGCCATCATCATCTCCCCGCACCCGGCAGCCGCCAAGTGCACCATCGCCGCCGCCAAGCTCGTTCTCGACGCAGCTGTCAAGGCCGGTGCTCCTGAGGGCATCATCGGCTGGGTCGACAAGCCGTCCATCGAGCTGACCAACATGGTCATGCGCGACGTCGACATCATTCTCGCAACCGGTGGCCCGGGCATGGTCAAGGCTGCTTACTCCTCCGGTAAGCCCGCACTCGGCGTCGGCGCCGGCAACACCCCGGTCATCATCGACGATACCGCGGACATCAAGCTCGCCGTCAACTCCATCATCCACTCCAAGACCTTCGACAACGGCATGATCTGCGCTTCCGAGCAGTCCGTGACCGTCATCGACACCATCTATGACCAGGTCAAGGCCGAGTTCCAGAAGCGCGGCTGCTACTTCGTCAAGCAGGGTGCCGAGATGGAGGCCCTGCGTGCCGCCATGTTCAAGAACGGCGCTCTCGATCACCGCATCCCCGGCATGGCTGCCGCCAAGATCGCCGAGCTCGCCGGCATCGAGGTTCCCGCCAAGACCAAGATCCTGATCGCCGAGGTCACCTCCACCGATCCCGAGAAGGAAGAGTTCTCCCACGAGAAGCTCTCCCCGGTCCTCGCTATGTATCACGCCAAGGACTTCCAGGAGGCCGTTGACAAGGCAGAGCACCTCGTCCTCGCAGGTGGCCCGGGCCACACCGCCTCTCTCTACGTGCACCCGGCACAGAGCGAGAAGATCGC
>CATYJC010000026.1 GCA_958407555.1 uncultured Collinsella sp.
CGAGCTCCAGCAGGAGTTCGCCGACTTTGCTACCTCGGTCGACAAATCGAAATTTGCCGTACAAAAGGCCCTCGATGAGCTAAACGCCACGACGAAGAAAATCTTGAACCAGGAGTTAGGACTCGGAGATGTTTAACGAGGACAACACCATCGAGCAAATGAGCGTCGAGGCGCTTGTCAGCCTTGGCTGGAGATACGTGGCTGCCGAAGACCTCCCGCGCCGCCATGCCGACGTCATGGTCGAGCCCATGGTCAAGGATGCCCTCATCAGGCTTAACCCTGAGATCGCAGAAGACCCCGATCGCGCCGACGAGACCATCTACCGACTCAGGGCCCTCATTCAGTCCACAAGTCCGCAGAACCTGGTCTCCACCAACGAGCGGTTCAAAAAGCTCGTCATCGAGGAGAACTCATTCCCCTACGGCAAAGACGGCCGCATGGTCCCCATCCGCTTCTTTGGCACGGCGGCGGACGGCGATCTTGATAAAAACGAGTACATCGTCACCAACCAGTGGGTCTACCCCCAGGAGCAGGGCGGCAAACGCCTCGACCTCGTCCTTCTTGTCAATGGATTTCCGCTCGTCATCGGCGAGTTCAAGACGCCGGTGCGCGATTCGATAACCTGGCTCGACGGCGCTGGCGACATCGCTAAATATGAGAAGAGCATCCCGCAGATGTTCGTCTGTAGCGCCATCAACTTCGCCAGCGAAGGAAAATGCTATCGCTACGGGTCGGTGAATATGCCTCCCGAGATGTGGGGACCCTGGCATGAGGGCGACAAGAAGAGCGAGGGCACACTTGCCGACGTCAAGAGAAGCATGGCGTCCATGCTAACCCCCACGAACGTCATGGACATCTTCCAGTTCTTCACGCTCTTCGCCACCGACAAGAAGCATCGACGCATCAAGCTGATCTGTCGCTACCAACAGTTCGAGGGCGCGAACCTCATCGTGGACCGCGTCCGCGCAGGATACCCGAAGCGTGGCCTCATTTGGCATTTCCAGGGCTCAGGAAAGTCACTGCTCATGGTATTCGCCGCCCAGAAGCTGCGCATGGTCCCCGAACTCAAGAACCCGACCGTCGTCATCGTGGATGACCGAGTCGACCTCGAGACCCAGATCACGGGGACCTTCAACGCATCCGATATCCCCAACCTCGCAAGCGCCGGCAGCAAGGAGGAGCTTGAGTCCTTCTTCAAGCAGGACATGAGAAAGATCCTCATCACCACCATCTTCAAATTCGGCGAGGTTGCGGGGACGCTCAACGAGCGCGAGAACATCATCCTCATGGTCGACGAGGCGCACCGCACCCAAGAGGGCGACCTCGGCGAGAAGATGCGACTCGCCTTGCCAAACGCCTTCTTCTTCGGCTTGACCGGCACGCCCATCAACCGAACCGACAAGAACACGTTCCATACCTTCGGTGCCAAAGAGGACAAGTCCGGCTACATGAGCCGCTATTCCTTCGCCGACTCCATCCGCGACCACGCCACATTGCCGCTCCATTTTGAAACCGTTCCCGTCGAGCTCCACGTCAACCAAGAGGTCGTGAACACCGCCTTTGACGAAATGACCCGAGACCTCAGCAAAGAGGACAAAGCAGAGCTTACCAGGCGCGTCAAGATCGAAGCCGTCATGAAGGCTCCCGACCGCATTCACAAGGTGTGTGAACACATTGCCAAACACTTCAAATCGAAGGTTGAGCCCGACGGCTTCAAGGCGCAAGTAGTCTGCTACGACCGAGAGTGCTGCTTGCTGTATAAAGAGGAGCTCGACAAGCTCTTGGGCGCTGATGCAGTCACCATCGTCATGGACACGAACAACGACAAGGAGGACCGGTACAAGGCATATCGTCGCGATCGCGATGCCGAGGAAAAGCTCCTTGACCGTTTCCGCGACCCGGACGATCCGCTCAAGATTCTCATCGTCACTGCGAAGCTGCTCACGGGGTTCGATGCGCCCATCCTGCAAACTCAGTACCTTGACAAGCCCTTACGCGACCACACGCTATTGCAGGCAATCTGTCGAACCAACCGTGTCTACAATGACAAGAAGACATTCGGTCTCATCGTTGACTATATCGGCCTCTTCGACAACGTCGCCAAGTCTCTGCACTTCGACGAGGCCGAGGTGCAGAAGGTCATAACCAACATCGACGAGGTAAAGGCCGAGCTACCCGGGCTTATGCATTGCTGTCTTGAGTACTTCTCAACGGTCAGAGACCGCCGCAGCGCGGATTGGGAGTCCCTTCTCGAAGCTCAACAATGCCTGCCAACGACAAAGGTGAAAGACCAGTTTGGGGCCGACTTCTCGGTCTTGAACAGAGCGTGGGAAGCCCTTTCGCCCGACCCATGTCTCAATCCCTACAAGCCCGATTTCATCTGGCTCTCGCAGGTCTACGATTCCGTGAGACCGGTAGACAATCGCGGGAAGCTCATCTGGGCAGCGCTCGGGCCCAAGACAATCGAGCTCGTGCACGAGAACATCACCGTCGAGAGAGTCCGAGACGATGACGACATCCTTGAACTCGACGAGGACATGATCGAGCACTTCATCAACGACAAGGGCAATACCGAGAAGATCACGCGTAAGCTGGAGATAGATCTCGTCGCCCGAATCCGCAGGCACGATAAGAATGGCAAGTTCCAGAAGCTCGGCGAGCGCCTGGAGGACCTGAGGGAACGTCACGAGCAAGGTCTCATCAACAGCGTCGAGTTCCTCAAGATGCTCATCGACCTCGCCAAAGAAGCACGAGCCGCCGAAAAGGAAGTCGTGCCCGAGGAAGAGGAGGACAAGGGAAAGGCTGCTCTCACTGAGCTCTTTAACGGCATCAAGAACGGCGACACGCCTATCATCGTCGAGAACATCGTCAATGACATTGACGAGATCGTTAAGATAACTCGCTTCGACGGCTGGCAAGCTACCACGACTGGCGTGAAAGAGGTTAAAAAACAGCTCCGCGCCATTCTATGGATGCGCTACAAGCTCAAAGACCAGGCTCTTTTTGATAAGGCGTATTCGTATATCGAACTCTACTATTAGGTAACAGAAGACAGACTTCTAGGGACGTTCCGCATTAACCATTTCATAGGATGTGGAGCGTCCCAATTTGAACGAGTAACGTCTTGCGATGGGCAAATGTTACAGTCCCAATGGCTCGACAACCCTTTCATAGTCTGGTGTTTAAGTCTTCACTAGAAGCCATCCACACTTTGTAGTTAATTGATTCCTTCTTCGCAGGCGAAAACGACAATGATGTCCGCCCCCTACCTCCCCTCCGCCTTCAGCTTCAGCAGCAGGTCGCTCAGTTTGGGGCACTTGCTGGAAAGGCGCGTCTGGGGTCGCTCGCCCATCCCCCACCGCTGGCGGACTTCCTGGGCGCGCGGGCTCACACGGTAGTCCCCGTCCATCATCTGTTTGAGCAACTTGGCGGTTACGCGCGCATCGGCAAGGGCGCTGTGGGCGTGACCCGTCGACTCGTCAAACTCGATGCCAAACCACGTTGCCGTGTCGCCCAACGAGACGCGCCCGTGGCTGCCCATGTCCATGATCGAGGTATAAAACGCCTGCAGGTCGGCCCAGTCCGTAGGAAATGCGGAAAGGTCGATGCGCTTTGCCTGGCACTCGGTCAAAAGCTGTCGACGGTCCGCCCCGCTCCAGCAAACCACCTGGGCGGAGTAGCGACCGATCCAATCGCTGAGCCTTTTGATCACCACATAGAGCGGATCGGCCATCGCGGTGTCCACGGCCGATATCCCCGTAAGCTCGCGGACGGGAAACGCAACGCCTTCGGTAAATTCCGTCTGCACAAACTGCGAGAACTCGCCCATAACGTTGCCGTGGTAATCGAGCTTGACGGCGCCGACCCCGATAATCTCGTTGCGCAGTCCACGGCGCTGGCGCTGCTTTGGCACCGGCGCAAACTCAAAGTCCAGCACAATCTGGCGCGCAAAGTTCGTCGTATCGATAGCCGAGATACCCGGCGTCTTTTCAGCTGACACGGTTAGGGCCTTTCTCCGTTGCTGGCCGCTTGCTAAATAAGCGGCTACTTAAGCGGCTACTTTGCCGTAAGGATAGGCGCTCGTGCGGACATGAAATCGCCCAGCGCAGCCCTCTGACACACTTGCTTAAAGCCGCGCTTTGAGAGAATCGCGTCGCTATTATTATCGAACATATATTCGTATTTATGACTGCAGTTTGATAGACTGGTTATTGTTGACGGCAGTTCCATGTGCCGGGCAGTGCCCTCCATGCGACGGGAGGTGATGCCCATGACCGATCTGATTGATTTCGTGAAACTCCTGACCGCTTTGGTCTCGCTCCTCACGGCGCTTATCGGACTTTCCGAGGCACTTAAGCAGCGTACGAAGCAGAAAAAGAGGGGTCGACGCCACTAAGGCGATGACCCCTTAATCGAAGTAACGGCGCTGCCCAGATATCACCCTTGGGCTGCCGTCAACCTTATTCTACCCACGGGCGCCAGGTTTAACAAATGGATTTTCGGTAACGAGGCCTCGGCGCCCGCTCCTGCGTTCGCTCAACTCGTCGCTCTACTCCAGCCACCACTCAACATCCACGGAGCAATCAACCGCAAATGCTAAAGACCACGCGATCGGGCAAAGCCCCGTCACCAACAACACAGGACGAACCCTCAGCTTCCTTTACGTTATAGCTAGCTATAACGTAATTCGACAAGCGACACACGCAAAAGGGGCGATTGAAGTGCGGTCTGGCGCCGCATGACGTCGGCGGACGAGGCGATGCGTCCGCCGACGAATAGCACCGAATTGGCTACTTCTTGCTCTCGGGCAAGACCAGATCCACGGCAGCGTCCTTGGCAGCATCGATGTGCTGAGCCACGGCCGGCGTCTGCGGAAGGATCAGGTTAAGGACAATGGCCATGATGGCGGTGGGGGTTACGGCATTGGAGCCGATAACGGTGGACACCCAGGTGGGCATACCCTCGCCGGCAAGGCAACCGCTGGCCATCCAGATACCCAGGCCAAAGACGACGGAAGTACCTACGATGGTGGTAGTGCGCTGCGTGAGGCCATCGCGGATGAACATGCGCACGCCGTTCATGGTGATGGTGCCAAAGACGCCGACGGTCGCGCCGCCGATGACGGGCTGCGGGATAGCGGAAAGGACGGCAGAGAGCTGCGGGAACAGACCGGCGATGGCAAAGACGGCCGCGATGGTCACAAAGACCCACTTGTTGACGACCTTGTTGGAGCAGATGATGCCCACATTCTGGCCAAGGGCGCTGGTGGGAAGACCGCCCAGCAGGCCGCCGACCATAGAGGTGATGCCCTGGGACACGATAGCGCCGGAGAGCTCGCGCTCAGTGGGCATACGGTCGATGGAGCCCAGGCAGGCGGCGGAGACGTCACCGATAACCTGGATGGCAACCATGGGGAACACGACGGCGAGGGTAATGCAGACCTCGGGATCAAACTCGAGCGCGTAGGGCATGAGCTTGGGAAGGGCGAAGACCTGAGCGGTGGCGACGCTGGAGAAATCGATCATGCCAAAGGGGATCGAAACGATCATGCCAACGATCATGCCAAAGAACACGGATCCCAGCTTGAGCGTGCCCTTGCCAAAGTTGGCGAGCGCAAAGACCACGGCAAACGTGATAAGAGCGACGCACCATGCCTGCGGGGTGCCCCACAGCGGCGTACCCATACCGCCGGCCATATACTTGACGGCCGTGGGATACAGCGAAACGCCGATGGAGAAGATGACCGTACCGGTCACGACGGGCGGGAACAGCCACTTGATCTTGCTGTAGGCCAGACCAAAGAGGGCCGCGACGGCACCGCCGACAATCTCGCCGCCCAGCAGCGCACCAAAGCTAAAGCCCGAGGCGCCCATGGCCTGAAGGGCCGGCAGGAACGCGAACGAGACGCCCATGACGATGGGCAGGCCGCCGCCGATGCGACGGAAGGGAGCGAAGGCCTGAAGGGCTGTGTCGAGTGCCGAAAGAATGAGCGCAACCTGAATGATGTCGGTGCTCTGCTGGCTATTAAAGCCGTAGACGCCGGCCATGATGACCGCCGGGGTAATGATGCCGGCAAACGATGCCAGTACGTGCTGAAGGGCACACGGGATCATTTCCTTAACGGGCGGCATGCCTTCGCGAGTGAACAGGGCTTCAGTGCCGTTCGTAACCGTCTCCTGGGCCATTTGACCACCAATCCTAGAAGTAGTTGTTTTCGCATCTAACATTCTATTGTGACGCAGTGCGGGGCTGAGGTTATGCCTTCGTTGCATATCGTATTGAAGATTTCTCTCATTCTCAATAATAATTTTTTGTTATCAGACTATTCTTCAGCTGAGATAATGCATTTCCGCAGTTCAGGAAAGTGTCTGGTCAAAATAACATCTAACTTTTCTTTTGGTCGACCGTTTACCGCCAAAATCCTTCCGCTCGTCTGTATTACGCAATGTACCTGCGAATATGCGAGTCAATAGACGCCGTGTTACCATGATAAAAAATTGTTATGAACATTTCCGATTTCACCCAAAGGAGTTGCTCGTGAACGAGACCGTACGCCGCTTTTTGCCGATGGTCGATTTCCTGGAGCAGATACTCGGCAAAAACAGCGAAATCGTCCTGCACGATTTCTCGGATCCCGACCACGCCATCGTCGATATTCGCAACGGTATCGTGAGCGGCCGCAAGGTCGGCGGTCCCGCCACCGATCTGGCACTCAAGATTATGCACGACCCCAAGTATCGCGACCTGCCGTTTATTACGGGCTGCGAGGGGCGCGGGGCCGGCGGCAAGACGCTGGAATCCGCGACGTACTTTATCCGTGAGGACGGCGAGATCGTCGGCATGCTGTGCGTCAACACCGATCTTTCGGCCGTGCGCAACATCAATGCCATGGCCCAGCAGCTTATGGCCTGCTTCGACGCCGCACCAGTCCGCACGGAACCCTCCCCCATCGAAGTCGAGAGCCTTTCGGAGTCTACACAGGAGCTCATCGACCGCAGTATTTCCGAGTTGCTGAGCGCGCGCGGGCTGGATGTGGCGTCGCTTGGTCAGAGCGACCGCGTGGACGTTATTCGCCACCTCAACGGCAACGGGGTGTTTATGCTCAAGGGCGCCGTTGCCTGCGCTGCCACCGCGCTGGGCATCTCGGAGCCCAGCGTCTACCGCTACCTTCAAAAGGTCCGCAAGGAGGGCTAACCCACTGATCCCTTGGGGACGGAGGAAAACGGATCATTTTTGTCCGAGAAGCTGCTGAAGACTTTGTCCTGCTTAGGCTGCGGGTATCGCCCATCGCGACGTCGCCACTATACTTTTGAGTATCTGAGCATTTTGAAAGGCAGGATATGACCGCAACCGCCAGTCGAACCACCAACCGCAGACCCGAGCTCTTGGCCCCCGCCGGAGGCCCCGAGCCCTTTGCCGCCGCACTCGCTGCCGGGGCAGACGCCATCTACTGCGGCATGGGCAGCTTCAACGCCCGCCGCAAGGCAACAAACTTTACCGACGAGGCCTTTGAGCAGGCCTGCCGCGCCGCGCACCTGGCCGGCTCGCGCGTCTATGTCACGGTCAACATCGTCATCAAGCAGTCCGAGATGAGTGATGCGCTGCAGCTCATCCATCGCTGCTCCACGCTGGGCGCCGACGCCTTTATCATCCAGGACTGGGGCCTGTTCTTTGAGGTCAAGCGCACCATGCCCGACATCGAGACGCACATCTCGACCCAGGCGAACATCCATGATGACCGCGGGACTATTTGGTGCCGCGAGCAGGGCGCCGACCGCGTGACCTTGTCGCGCGAGCTCTCCATCGACGAGATCGCCGCCATTCACAATGCCGCGCCCGACGTTGACCTGGAGGTCTTTAGCCACGGCGCCATCTGCTTTTGCTATTCGGGCCTGTGCCTGCTCTCGAGCTTTGCCATGGCGGGCCGCTCGGCCAACCGCGGCATGTGCGCCCAGCCCTGTCGCCTGCCTTACGAGCTGATCGATGAGAACGGTCGCACGCTCTCCCCTGCCGGTCGTGAGCGCGCGCTGTGCCCGCGCGACACCAACACGTCGCAGCTCGTTCGTCGCCTGTATGACGCCGGCGCCGCATCGCTCAAGCTCGAGGGCCGCATGAAGGCGCCCGATTACGTGTACTCCATCGTCGACGTGTATCGTCACGAAATTGACGACATGCTATCCGGAGCCACCGTTGCCAAGGACGAGGAAGACGCCCGTCAGCGCCAGCTCAAGCGCTGCTTCAACCGCGACTTTACGCACGCCTATCAGGACGGCACCTCGGGCGACGAGATGATGAGCTATGAGCGTTCCAACAACCGCGGCCAGATCGTGGGCACGGTGCTCGGCAGCCGCCTGGCCAACCGCGATGTGCGCGGGCTCAAGCCCGACGACCGCCGTCGCCGCGCTGCCATCGCCCGCATTGAGCTGTTTGAGCCCGTGGGAAAGGGCGACCTGCTGGAGCTTCGCCACGACGATGAGTTCGACCAGTTCCTGACCACCATTGCCGCCGAGGATGCCGCCGCGGGCGACATCCTCGAGTGCCGCGTGCCCCGTAGCATGCCCGAGGGTTGCCGTGTGCGCGTGATTCGAAGCCAGCGCGCCATTGACGCCGCCGGCGCCGCGCTCAAACGCGACGTGCTGCGCCGCCGCGCCGTAGACGTGTCCGTCGTGGCGCGTCTGGGCGAGCCGTTTACCGTTACGCTCACCTGCTGCGACAACTCTTCGCTTACGGCCACCGCCACCGGCTTTACCGTCGAGGCCGCCAAAACTCGCGCCGTCGAGGCGGCCGATCTAGTGGAGCATGTGGGCCGCATGGGTTCCTCGCCCTTTGAGGCCGCGAGCTTTGACGTGGCCCTCGACGAGGACTGTGGCATGGGCTTTTCCGCCGTGCACAAGGTGCGCGCCGCCGCTTGCAAGGCGCTGGAGGAGGCCATTCTGGCACCTTACGAGGAGCGCGCGAAAACGCTCGAGTTGCCGGTGCTCGACAAATGTACGCGCCCCGCACCCGAGCACTACCGCGATGAGCCGCAGATTTGTGCCACCGTCACCTCGCTCGAGGCCGCCGAGGCAGCGCGCGCGGAGGGTGCAACGCGCATCTACATGACCACCGACGCGCTCGATGCGGCCGAGCTCTCCCCCGCCGATGCGTTTGAGCAGGGCATCGTACCCGTACTCGATGAGGTCTGCCGCGCCGTCGACCACGTCCGCGTTGACCCGTGGATTCTTGCTGGAGCGACTGTCGCCGTCGGCAATATCTCCGAGCTTTCCCTGGCCGCCCAGGTTGGCGCCACGGCCGAGATTCGATCCTGCCTGCCCGTGCACAACACGCCCTGCATGGAGGCACTTGCCGAGCGCGGAGCCGGCGCGTTTTGGCTCTCGCCCGAGATCACGCTCGACGAGATTATCTCGCTTGGCACCTCCGCGCCCGCAGCGTTGGGCATCACCGTGTTCGGCCGCCCGCGCGTTATGACGAGCGAGCACTGCATCCTGCAGGTGGCCAACGGTTGTATCCACGATTGCGTCAACTGCCGCCTTCGCGCCCGCAAGCTGTCGCTCAAGAATATCGATGGCAAGGTCATGCCCGTGCGCACCGATATTCACGGCCGCTCGCGCCTGTACGATGCCTACCCCATCGACCTCACGCCGCAGGTTCCGCAGCTGCTCGATGCCGGCGTGCGCCGTCTTATGGTTGACGGAACCCTGCTCGAGGCCGATGAGATTGGCCGTGCCGTCGCTCGCGTCCGTCGCGCCGTCGAGGCGGCTCAAGCCGGGCGCAAGCCCGCCGCCCGCCTGCGCGGCGCCACCTCGGGCTGTATGTTTGTGGGAATTAGCTAACCGAAAGGCTTACACGTGAACGAAGAACCTCAAGTCCTCTACTGCGACGCCTGGCTCATGGCTATCGATAAGCCCGCCGGCATGATCGTCCACGGTGACGGCACCGGTGAGCGCACACTTACCGACTACGCCAGCGACCTGCTGTTGGCCATGGGCGACGGCTTTGCCGCGACCGACATGCAGCCGCTCAACCGCCTGGACCGCAACACCACCGGCGTGGTGCTGTTTTCGCTCGACAAGCAGACGCAGCCTGCTTTTGATCAGATGGTCATCGACCACGCCTTCGAAAAGCACTATCTGGCGCTCGCCGAGGGCAAGATCGACTGGAACGAGAAGCTCATCGACAAGCCCATCGCCCGCGACCGCCACGACAGCCGCAAGATGCGCGTCGGCGCCACCGGCAAGCCGTCTCAGACGCGCGTCAAGGTACTCAAGCGCCTTAAGAGCCGCCGAGGCCTGCCCGCGCGTTCCTATATCGATGTCGAGCTGCTCACTGGCCGCAAACACCAGATCCGTGTGCACCTGGCCAGCGAGCATCACCCCCTGGTTGGCGACGACCTGTACGGAACGCCGCGCCCCTGCGGCCTGATGCTCCACGCCCACAGCGTGTCCTTCACGCATCCCGTTACCGGCGAGCACATCCACATCGAAGCCCCCTGCCCCTGGGAGCCCTAAACCTCCACAATGGGGACAGGCACCTTTGTGGTGGTTTTGCCGCAATGGCTCAGTCGCGTTCCCAAAACGTCTCGATCTGTAACAGTTAGAGTCCATTTTCCGGTCTATCTGTTACAGATCGAGACATTCGAATCCCCCTCAAGGGAAAATCTCAATCTGTAACAGTAACTCGGTAAAATCCGTTCCAGATGTTACAGATTGAGAAAAAGAGACGGCGCGGTTCGGAAGTATCTCAATCTGTAACACATAGCCCACTTTTAACGGTCCAGTTGTTACAGACTTAGACAAACCGGCGGACAACAAAAGCGGCAACGCCCGTGATGGACGTTGCCGCTTTTCTATTGAGAAAACTACTCGGTTTTCGTTACTAGCCACCACAACGGGGACAGGCCCCTTTGTGGTGACTTTGGCCTTGTCCTGTCCCCTGTCGCTAGACCGTGATGACGTTGTCCATTGCCCGGTACTTGGCGGGAACCTCGCCTGCGGTAATAATCGTTGCGTCGCGGAAGTCCGCGAACTTGACGGGCGCCACCATGCCAAATTTACTGGCGTCCGAGATTACGAAGCGTTTGGCCGTATGGCGCATCGAGATACGCTTTACTTGCGCTTCCTCGATATCGGGCGCTGTGAAGCCCTGCTCGGCGGCAATGCCGTTAGAACCCCAAAAGCCACAATTGAAGTTGTAGCGGTCTAGGGTTGCCAGGGCATCGGGGCCAACGAGTGCCTCGGTCTCGGGCTTGAGCTCGCCACCCAACACCACGGTACGCATGCCGCGCAAAGCGAGGTGCTGAGCATGGAGCACGGAATCGGTCACATAGGTGACATCTTCAAGGTGTGGAAGATGCTCGATGAGCTTGAGCGTCGTCGAGCCCGAGTCGATGTATACAAAGCTCTCGGGCTCCACAAGCGCCGCCGCACGAGCGCAGATACGCTCTTTGTCGTCGTTATGGAGGTCGCTGCGCTCATTGAGCGTTAGGTCGCGCGTCACGTGCGCGCGCTCAAGGCTCGTCGCTCCACCGTGGACCTTGGCGATGCGGTGCGCTCGGTCGAGCGTCTGCAGGTCGCGCCGAATGGTAGACGCCGTCACGCCCAGGGCGTCAGCAAGCTCTGGCACGGTAACCGAGCCAGCCTGCTGCACCATCGACACAATCGTATTGAGCCTATCTTCCGCTAGCATCGCTTACTCCTCCTCGGGGTACACGACTCCCCAGTCGGCGCGGAGCTTGGTCATAAGCTCCATAACATCAGAAGCATAATCCAGCAGCTCGCGCTTGGAGTCGTCGCCGGCAACGGCCTTCTCGAGGTCGGCCATCTCGTAGCACAGGGCGTAAGCCTCGGTGCCGGCATGGACCTCCTCGCGGTGGCCGTCCGCAGTCCACACGATGGTCGCGTGATCGGCACGCGGATACTCGTTGACCTCGATATAGCACTTGTCAAAGCTGATAACCGAGCGTTTGGGCTGCTTGGAGTGGAGCGTAAGGCTCACAACACCCAGTTGCTGCTCGGCATTACGGCAGACGATACCGCCCGCTACGTCGACACCGGTCTCACAGGTGTTGCCCAGCGAAACGACCTCAGCGGGCTGACTTGCCATAAACAGGCGCATAACGGACAGGGCATAGACGCCAATGTCGAGCATGGCACCGCCAGCAAGGTTGCGATTGTAAAAGCGGTTGGTCAGGTCGCCGTACTCCTTGTAGCTACCAAAGTTGAGTTGGGCGAGGTTCATGCGACCAAACTCACCGGCATCCATGCGACGACGCAGCTCCTGATACAAGGGCATGTGGAGCACCGTGGTGGCGTCCATGAGGACCACGTTATGCTCACCGGCAATGGCACGTGCCTCGTCGAGTTCGGCGGAGTTCAGGGTAATGGCCTTCTCGCAGAGCACGTGCTTGCCAGCTGCCAGAGCGGCGCGCAGGTAGGTGATATGCGTGTTATGCGGCGTGGTGATATAGATCGCGTCGATGTTAGGGTCGGCATAGAGGTCCTCGGCCGTTTCATAGACCTTCTCGATGCCATACTGCTCGGCAAAAGCTTGAGCCTTTGACAGCGTGCGGTTGGCGACGCCCGCAAGCTTGCGGCCAGCAAGAGCGAGAGACTGGGCCATCTGGTTGGCGATAACGCCGCACCCGATCACAGCCCAACGAAGCTCGGGAGCCGTAAAGATGTCGTTAGGGAACGGCTTGCCCTGGACCGAAGCGAACGCTGCCTTTGCGGCTGCCGCGGAGTCGAGTGGAGCCTGCTTGGAATCTGCCATATGTGCCTCCTGAATCATGGATCGTCTTGCATTTCTGCCGTTTCTATATTCGCACAACTATGCGCGTATATGCACGTATATGCGTATTTATATGCAAGCAGTTATCATATAGCCATAGTTTGCACATGTTTACGCGGTTACACGCATTATCACGCAATTACATGCGCGTAAATGCGCATGTAACGATCTTCGTGAAACATAAAGCGACGGAACACCGTAGCCCTAAAAGACAGAGCCAGCTGTATTACTCCACCCCTCTGGGGGCACCAGACATCAAAGGACCGTCCCAAACTGCCGGCACATAGGGAACGTCCCCAGCTGCCGACAGAAAAGGTACGTCCCCAGGTGCCGGCATTTCAACGGCACTCATTTAAGTCTGTCCCCAATGACCACCAAACAACGGCCACTCATTTAAGTCTGTCCCCAATGAGTAGGGATAGAAAAAGGCCCGGGTGCCGTGGGGCATCCGGGCCTTTGCTAGCAACTTGATGTTGCGGGCAGCTTAGAACTTGTGGCCGCACTTCTTGCAGACGCGCAGCTTGTTCTTGCCGTCCTTCTCGTGACCGACGCGGGTAACCTTACCGCACTCGGGGCAAACGAGATTGACGTTGGAGGCGTCGATGGGAGCCTCCTGCGAAACGATGCCGCCCTGCTGGTTGGCAGCGTTGGGCTTGACGGCCTTCTTGACGACCGAAACGCCCTCGACAACGACCTTGTTCTCGGCAGGGAGAGCACGCAGGACAACGCCCTGCTTGCCGCGATCCTTACCAGAGAGAACCTGGACCTTATCGCCCTTCTTGATATACATATATCTCCCCTAACTACAGGGTCTCGGGAGCGAGCGAGACGATCTTCATGTACTTCTTGTCACGAAGCTCGCGAGCGACGGGCCCGAAGATACGGGTGCCGACGGGCGAACCATCGTTGTTGATGACAACGCAGGCGTTCTCATCAAAGCGAATGTAGGAGCCATCCTTGCGGCGGATCTCCTTAACGGTGCGAACGACGACGCAACGGACAACGTCCTTCTTCTTGACGTTGGCGCCAGGGGTAGCCTCCTGGACAGCACCGATGAACACATCGCCGATGCCTGCATAACGACGCTTGGAACCGCCAAGCACCTTGATGCAGCGAATCTTGCGAGCGCCGGAGTTGTCGGCGACGTTCAGCATGGTTTGCATCTGAATCATGGTAGATGTTCCTCCGAACTAAGAACCGAAGAGAGGTGCGCAGCCTTTATACGGCCCGTGGTATGCAAGCCAGGCATACGCACATCTTCGGAAACGTACAAGTCGTAAGAGCGACTGCTTATTTAGCGCGCTCGACGACCTCGATGAGGCGCCAACGCTTCATCTTGGACATAGGACGGGTCTCCATAACGCGGACGGTGTCGCCCACGCCAGCCGTGCACTCCTCGTCGTGAGCGTGCAGCTTCTTGGAGCTGGTCATCATCTTGCCGTACTTGGGGTGACGCTTGCGCTCGGTGATGGTGACAACAATGGTCTTGGCACCGGAGACGGAGGTAACGACACCCGTACGGACCTTACGCGAGTTACGCGAATCAGTCATGTTCTCTCCTTAGGTCCTACTCGGCGACAGCGGACTTCTCCGCTGCGATCTCGCGGGCGCGCTGCTCCGTGAGGACGCGAGCGATGTCCTTCTTCACGGTGTTGACGCGAGCGGTGTTGTCCAGCTGGCTGGTGGCCATCTGGAAACGAAGGTTAAAGAGCTCGGCGCGCATTTCCTTCAGCTTCTCAACGAGCTGAGCGTCCGAGAGCTCACGAATCTCTGCGGGCTTCATTAGTTCTCCTCCTTGGCGGCGGCGGCGTCCTCAGCAGCCCACTTGGCCTCGAGAGCGGCCTCCTCAGCCATTTCCTTCTCGATGCGCTGCTCAGCGTTCTTAGCAACCACAATCTTGGTCTTGATGGGGAGCTTGTGCTGTGCAAGACGCAGAGCCTCGCGAGCGACCTCCTCGGGAACACCCTTGACCTCGAACATGATGCGGCCGGGCTTGACGACGGCCACCCACTCCTCGGGGTTACCCTTACCAGAACCCATGCGAGTCTCGGCAGGCTTCTTGGTGATGGGTTTATCGGGGAAGATCGTGATGTAGACACGACCGCCACGCTTCATGTAGCGGGTCATAGCAATACGAGCGGCCTCGATCTGACGGTTGGTGATCCAATGGGCCTCGAGAGCCTGGATACCAAACTCGCCGAAATGCAGCTCGGTATTACCCTTGGCCTGGCCCTTCATGGAGCCACGCTGCACCTTGCGGTGAAGAATACGCTTAGGGGCAAGCACTACTGACCCCTCCTCTCGGAGTTACGACGACGAGGACGGGAAGAGCCCTCGAGTGCAGGGTTGGGAACAGGCTGGCCCGGGAGCTTCTCGCCCAGGTAGATCCAGACCTTCACGCCACAGGCACCCATGGTGGTGCTGGCGACAGCCGTGCCGTAGTCGATCTTGGCGCGGAGGGTGTGCAGAGGCACGCGACCCTCACGGTACCACTCACGACGGCCCATCTCGGCACCGCCGAGACGACCGGAGCACTGGATACGGATGCCCTTGGCGCCGGCCTTGCGGGCGGACTGGACAGCCTTGCGCATAGCGCGACGGAAGGCAACGCGGCCCTCGAGCTGCTCGGCGATAGACTGAGCAACGAGGTTGGCGTCGAGCTCGGGGCGCTTGATCTCGACAACGTCGACGGAGAGCTGGCCCTTGGAGACGCCAGCGACCTTCTCGAGCTCGGTGCGGAGGGTATCGATCTCGGCACCCTTCTTACCGATGACAACGCCGGGGCGAGCGGTGAGGATGATGACCTTCACCTTGTCGCCAGCGCGCTCGATCTCGACGCGGGAGACAGCTGCGCGGGAAAGACGCTTCTCGAGGTACTTGCGGATCTCGAGATCGTTACCGAGGGTCTTAGCGTAATCCTTCTCTGCGAACCAGCGGGAGCGCCAGTTCTCGGTGATGCCAAGACGGAAGCCGGTGGGGTAGACTTTCTGACCCATACAGCTTTACGCCTCCTTTCGAGGAGCAACGACGACGGTGATGTGGGAAGTACGCTTCAGAATGCGAGAAGCGGAACCCTTGGCGCGGGGACGGATGCGCTTAAGCGTCGGACCCTCGTCAACATAGGCAGCGGCGACAACCAGGTTGTCGGCACGCAGACCGTTGTTGTTCTCGGCGTTCGCAACGGCGGAACGGAGAACCTTCTCGACATCCACGGCGACGGCGCGGTCGCAGAAGTGGAGGATGTCGAAGGCCTGAGCGACAGGCTTGCGGCGGATCAGATCGACCACCAGGCGGGCCTTGCTGGGGGAAACACGCACGTACTTAGCGACGGCGCGAACCTCGGTGGCCTCAGTTTCAATAGACTTAGTTGCCATTTACGGTTAACCCCCTATTTGGCCTTGTGGCCACGGAACGTACGAGTCGGCGCGAACTCGCCGAGCTTGTGACCAACCATGGACTCGGTAACATACACGGGCACATGCTTGCGGCCGTCGTGGACGGCGATGGTGTGACCAACCATCTCGGGGAAGATGGTGGACGCGCGGGACCAGGTCTTCACGACGTCCTTCTTGCCAGCCTCGTTCATCGCGGTGATACGCGAGAGAAGGCGAGTCTCCACGAACGGGCCCTTTTTGAGACTTCTGCTCATAAGTGCTTTCTCCTAAAACTCGGTATCCGAAATTACTTCTTACGGCGACGAATGATGTGCTGGTTCGAGACCTTCTTCTTCTTGCGCGTACGAAGGCCCTTCGTCGGCTTACCCCAGGGGGTAACGGAGGGACGACCAGAGGTGTGGTTCTTGCCCTCGCCACCGCCGTGCGGGTGGTCGACAGGGTTCATGACGGTACCGCGGACGGTCGGGCGCACGTTCATGTGACGCTTACGGCCGGCCTTGCCGATGACGATGTTGGCGTGATCGGCGTTGCCGACCTCACCGACGGTGGCGCGGCAGGTAACGAGGATGCGGCGCATCTCGGAGGAAGGCATACGGACGATAGCGTACTTGCCCTCCTTACCCATCAGCTGGCAGGAGTTACCGGCGGAACGGGCGATAGCAGCACCCTTGCCCGGCTGGAACTCGACGGCGTGGATGAGCGTACCGACGGGGATGTCGGCGAGGGGCAGAGCGTTGCCCGGCTTGATGTCGGCGTCAGAACCGGACATGATGGTCTGACCGACCTCGAGGCCCTTGGGGGCCAGGATGTAGCGCTTCTCACCGTCAGCGTAGTGCAGCAGAGCGATGCGAGCGGAACGGTTCGGATCGTACTCGATCGTGGCAACCTTGGCGGGCACGCCGTCCTTGTTGCGCTTGAAGTCGATCACGCGGTAACGACGCTTCACGCCGCCGCCCTGGTGGCGGGTGGTGATGCGGCCGTTGTTGTTACGACCGGCCTTCTTGGGCAGGGGCTCGAGAAGAGACTTCTCGGGCTTGGTGCAGGTGATCTCGGAGAAATCGGAGATCGTCTGCCAACGCCTACCAGCGGAGGTCGGCTTAAGGTGCTTTACAGCCATTACAATCCCTTTCAATAGGAATCCGTTAGCCATCGCAGACAGGGATTCGAGGTTCTGCCTCGGGTGCGATGACACCGGACGTATACACGGTTCCGGGCGTGTCCATTTTATACGCCCAAAACCTTGAGCTCTCGCCTCCCCTATTTGGGAGGCATGAGCTCACTCAACAGCAGCGAGTCTTAGGCCTGGTTGCCAAAGACCTCGATGGTGTCACCCTCGGCCAGCGTGACGATGGCCTTCTTCCAAGAACGGGTCTTGCCGGCGACATAGCGCACGCGCTTGGTCTTGGGCTTGACCGTCAGGGTGTTCACGCGAACGACCTTGACGCCGAAGATCTCCTCGACAGCGTCCTTGATCTGATACTTGTTAGCATCCTTGGCGACCTCGAACGTGTACTTGTTCTGCTCCATGCCGGAGAAGGAACGCTCGGACACGATCGGACGGATGATGATCTCGTGGGCGGTCATTTATGCAAGCACCTCCCCGAAGTGAGCGGCGATGTCGGCGGGCATCAGCACAGCGTTGTTGTTGACGAGATCGTAGGTGTTGGCCTCGTCGGCGGTGATGATGAACGTCTTGGGAATGTTGCGGAACGACAGGTAGGCGTTGACGTCCTCATCGCGAACGATGATGGTCAGACGCTTGCCCTCAAGGCCGAGAGCCTTGAGCATGGCAACGGCAGCCTTGGTGGAAGGCTTCTCGAAGCCGTAGTCGTCGACGAGCACGAGCTCGCCATCGGCCAGCTTGGCGGACAGCGCGGAGCGCATAGCCAGCTTGACCTCCTTGTTGTTCATACGCTTAGCGTAGGAACGGGGCTTGGGGGCGAAGACAACGCCACCGTGACGCCACTGGGCAGCACGGATGGAACCCTGGCGGGCACGGCCGGTGCCCTTCTGACGCCAAGGCTTCTTGCCGCCACCGGAAACCTCAGAGCGGCCCTTAGCAGACTGGGTGCCCTGACGCCAAGAGGCCATCTGGCACTTGACGATGTGGTGCATAACGTGGATGTTCGGCTCGATGCCGTACACCTCAGCGGCGAGCTCGGCCTCGGCGACCTTCTTGCCCTCGCTGTTCTTTACTTCAAACTTTGCCATTTAAGTGTTCTCCTTGGTATGACGCTGGGCTAAATGGGCTGGGCCCTTAGGCCATACGGATGGCGACGAGACCATTCTTGGCACCCGGGACAGCGCCCTTGACCAAGATGAGGTTCTGCTCGGCATCGATGCGGACAACGGAAAGGTTCTTGACGGTAACGCGCTCGTTACCCATGTGACCGGCCATCTTGACGCCCTTGAGGACGCGCGCAGGATAGGCGCACTGACCGATAGAACCGGGGTGACGCTGGAAGTGAGAACCATGCGTCATAGGACCGCGGCGCTGACCCCAGCGCTTGATGCGACCCTGGAAGCCCTTACCCTTGGAGGTACCGATGACGTCGACCTTCTCGACATCAGCGAAATCAGCGACGGTGACGACCTCGCCGACCTTGTGCTCCTCGCCGTTCTCGACGCGGACCTCACGAAGGAAGCGGACAGGCTCGACGCCAGCCTTGGCGAAGTGACCAGCCATGGGCTTGTTCACGTTCTTGGCCTTGATGTCGCCGAAACCGATCTGGACGGCGTCATAGCCGTCGGTTGCCTGAGTTTTAACCTGCGAGACAGCGCAGGGGCCAGCCTGGATGACCGTGACGGGAACGACGTTGTCGTCCTCGTCCCAAACCTGGGTCATGCCAATCTTGCGGCCGAGAATCATGCTGATCAAGATATGATCCCAACTCTCGCGTGGTCTTGGGACAATGCGTACACCACCGAGCGTACGCCCCTAGAGGACCACTACTTACACGACGTGCTCCCCAACCTTGTATTGCGTCCGGACTACCTGACAACCCTATTAAGCAGGCATTTTGTCCAGCCAGAATACTCCCCTGGTTACACACAGCTGTTTAGTATACACGGCTGCGGGCGTATCCATCGAGATTCATATTTCACTCACATTGTTTACGCAGGTAAAGTGCGTGG
>CATYJC010000027.1 GCA_958407555.1 uncultured Collinsella sp.
GAGCCGCTGTGGACATCATCCTATCCAATTCGAGCGACAAGCCCATCTACGAGCAAATAGCCTCGCAGGTCAAAGCTCAGATCCTTTCGGGCACACTCGCTGCGGGAGCCAAACTCCCCAGCATCCGCGCACTCGCGAGCGATCTTGGCGTGAGTGTCATCACCACCAAGCGCGCCTACGCCGACCTGGAGCAACTCGGGTTTATCTGCACCGTGCAGGGCAAGGGCTGCTTTGTCGCCGAGGGCAACCAGGAACTCTTGCGCGAAAACCAGCTCTGCCATATCGAAGAGCTACTTGCGAAAGCGGCGAGCCAAGCCGAAACCCTGGGCCTCACGCGCGACAAGCTGCACGAGATGCTCGACCTGGTAGCCCCCGAAACTATGCAGTAGCCATCTGCAAGAAAGGCTATGCCATGCAAAACCTTTTAGAACTCAAAGGTATCTCACGCCGTGTGAGCGACCGCTTTTCGCTGCGCGACGTCACGCTTGCCGTGGAACCCGGCCAGATTGTTGGCTTTGTGGGCGCAAACGGCGCCGGCAAAACCACGACGATTCGAGCCGCGCTCGGGCTTATAAAGCTCGATGCCGGCGAGGTGCACCTGTTTGGGCAGCGCTGTGGCGCCGACGCGCCCGATGAAACGCAGCGTTGCCTGCGCACTCGTGTCGGCCTCGTGCTGGACACATGCCCCTTCCCTTCCACACTCAAGGTGACCGAAGTTGAGGCACTCGTAAGCCCGGCATACCCCACCTGGAGCCACGACACCTTCTCCAGCCTCATCGACCGATTTGGCCTCGATCCCAAGGCAAAGGTCAAGGACCTCTCCCGCGGCATGGGCATGAAGCTGCAGCTTGCCTGCGCGCTCAGCCACAAGGCCAAACTGCTCGTTTTGGACGAAGCCACCGCGGGCCTCGATCCCATGGCACGCGAGGAGCTGCTTGATGAGCTGCTTGCCTTTGTCGCCGACGGCCAGCACAGCGTGCTGCTCTCGAGCCACATTACATCCGACCTCGATCGCGCCGCTGATCGCGTCATCTGCATCGATAATGGCTCGATTATTTTTGACCTGCCGCGCGAGGATATTACCGACCGCGCTGGCATCGCCCACTGTACCCAAGCACAGGCCGCCGAGCTTATGGCTTGCGTCGAAGGCGCCCGTGCCGCCCGCCATGCCTACAGCGTGGACGTGCTCGTGCCCAACCGTCGCGATACGCTCGAGGCCTTCCCCGAGATTCCCTGCGATCGGGCAACCATTGATGACTATCTTCGCCTCATGCTGAAAGGAGCTTCGAAATGAAACGCGCCTTTATGTCCGAGCTCGCCATCGTTCGCACGCTTATCCCAAGCATCGCGGGCGTCAGCCTGTTCATCTTCGTTGTGTTGACCCTTGCCAACGCGTCGGATGGCGATTCCGGCATGAGCGCCGGCGCCTGCGCGGTCAGCGCCATGTCGCCCATCATGGTCATGAGCTCGCTGGCCGGCTTCGACAATCAAAATGGCTGGGAGCGTTATCGGGCAACGCTGCCCTTCTCGCGCAAAGACATTATTTGCGCACGCTACCTGAGCGTTATTGTCTTCTCGGCTGTCATGACGTGCGCCGCCGCGCTTCTGAGCATCGTCTCCATCCCGCTATTCAACAGCGTGGGCATCCCCTCGACGGGACAGACGGTCTTTGAGATCGCTATAGCCTCGGCAGCATCGATGCTCATCTCCCTCATGATGGTGTTTTTGGCACAGCCGCTGTTCTTCCGATTTGGACACATGGAGGCGCTGCGCCTATCCGTCGGCCTGCTTGCCCTGCTCTGGTGCCTTGCCATTGCCACGTTGAGCTCCTCCAACCCCATCAGCAACTGGCTCATGTCGATTGCCGGGGCGAATCCCGATCCCGCCGTCCTTGGCTGTCTGTGCGCAAGAATTGCCGCGCTGGCCCTCGTGCTTTTCGCAATCAGTTGCACCGTCAGCACCAAGGTCTATCGAGCGCGCGACCTGTAATCGACAGCTAAAGGGCTTGGGCGGCACCCCACCTCATTTACTAGATAAGACGAAGCAGCAACAACGTCTCTACCATCCTTCACGGCATACCGTTTAGATCTTGGCAACCAAAGAAAGGCCGACAGCATATCGACAATTCGAGCCTTAACCAAATGCCCTCTCGAAATACGGCCCCTGTCTCACCGCAGCGATATCAAAGCTTCATGGCGGGACGGTATCATCGGACGAGTACCGTAAATCTGGCGCGATCGTTCTTTGGGGAGGCATTTCACCCGTGTCGTGGGTCGCAGCAGCATTTGTGTCGGCTTTCTTTGCCGGCATCACATCTATCCTGGCCAAATGCGGCATCAAGCAGACCGACTCCGATGTCGCGACGGCCATTCGCACCTGCGTGGTGCTCGTTTTCGCCTGGGCAATGGCGGGCATTTCTGGATCCATTGGAACCATTGGCAGCATCGAACCCAGATCCTGGCTCTTTCTCGTCCTCTCGGGACTCGCTACCGGTGCTTCGTGGATCTGTTACTTTAAGGCGTTGGGCATCGGAAACGTCAATAAGGTCGTACCGGTCGACAAGATGAGCACCGTACTCGCTGCACTGATCGCCATCGTGCTTTTTGGCGAAACGAGCAACCTTGCGGTTAAGCTCGTGGGAACCGCTGTCATTACCCTCGGCACGTTTTTAATGATCGAAAAGAAGCAGCCTGCCGGACCCGAGCAGCAGCAAGACCGGACCTGGCTCGCTTACGCCCTCGGCGCCGCCGTGTTCGCGGCACTCACCTCCGTCCTCGCCAAGATCGGCATCGAAGGCGTCGAGTCAAACCTGGCCACGGCAATCCGCACCTGCGTGGTACTGGTTATGGCATGGGCAATCGTGACAGTTAAAGGCAAGATGGTCCAAGCCGTGCACATAGACCGCTGCGAACTCGTATTTCTCGTGGCATCGGGCATTGCGACTGGCGCATCGTGGTTGCTGTGCTACTACGCCATCGCTGCGGGCCAGGTGAGTGTCGTGGTGCAGATCGACAAACTATCGATTGTCGTATCGGTACTATTCGCGCGCCTGGCATTCAACGAAAAACTCTCACGACGCAGCGCCATCGGTCTCGCCCTCATCGTCCTGGGCACCGCCGCACTCGCAATTTGGAAATAGCGCCGATGCCAAGCGAGGTCTAGACGCTCGCAAATCCGTGACAAATGGCATATCCCCGACACGCCCGTGACGTTTTACAATGGAGGCGTCACGGGCCTCGGCCCAATTACCATCATCCAAGGGGATGTCTTTTTGGTCATTGTTCTTTAGGGAACGGTCAATCGCATAGAACCACGAAAACGGCCGTCCAACGGCCGTGGTTTGTTGTGCCGTTCCGTCTCCGTCATCTGCCACATATTGCACCTGATAGGAAAGAACAATGCCATCAACAGAATCTCAATCCTTCCCAAAAGCAACCAGCTTCGACACGACACTCGTACGCTCTAAAATCATGGGGCCGAACCCCCTCAAGCTCTGCGAAGAGCTACTTTGCGATGCAAGCATCCCCCACGGCGCCCGCGTCTGCGACCTTGGGTCGGGTACCGGTATCACCAGCGCCCTACTCGCCCGCGAATACGGGTTTGACACCTACGCCGTCGATCTGTGGAGTGACCCCGTCGAGAACCGCGCGTTCTTCGATTTGCTCGGTATCTCGCGCGACACGATTCATCCCGTTCAGGCGGACGTCTCACAGGGGCTGCCGTTTGAGCACGACTATTTTGATGCGGTCGTGAGCATCGACTCGTACAACTATTACGGCCGCGATCCGCACTATCTGGGCGAGCGTCTACTCCCCTACGTAAAGCAAGGCGGAATGCTCTACGTAAGCATCCCCGGCATGGTTCGCGACTGTCACGACAACCTGCCCGTTTGCCTGCTCAAATCCTGGACACCCGAGCAGCTCGACTACATGCACGACACAGCCTGGTGGCGCGCCATGATCGAGCCGACCGCCGGCATTGAGATTATCTCGATGAGCCCCATGCTCTGCACGGCAGAGGCCTGGTCGGATTGGCTCACTTGCGACAACGAATACACAGCGGGCGACCGCGCTGCCGTTGAGGCCGGCGCGCTCAAATACCTCAACACCATCGCCATTGTGCTGAGGAAACTCTAAACAATAGCCGCGCGGGGCCGTAAACAAACGGCTCCGCGCGGCTTCTTTAAAACGAGTTCTGAACAAACGCAAAGCGCAATACGCTACTTGCGCAGTGTCTTGGGCAGCGGAATGCCGGCGGCGATGACAGCCGCGATGATCATGCAGACGATGCCCTTGAGCGGGAAACACATAAGCAGCAGGCCCACAACCATGACCGGCTGACGCATGACCGCACCCATCGTCGAGGCCGTGCAGACGGCGACGCAAAAGACCGGATCGGCGCCGGTGAGGATAGCAAGGCCATAGCCCAGGCTTACGCCCGAGAAAATAACCGGGAAGAAGTGGCCGCCGCGCCAGCCAAGGTTGATGAGGGCGGGGGTCAGCATGGCTTTGACAAGACCGGTCGCAATGAGCACACCGGCGGGAATGGTCAGATAGGTTTCCATGAGCACGTCGGCCTGGGTCTCGCCGGCAAACATGGTATAGGGCACGACCGTACCACAGATGGCGAGCGCCAGCCCGGCTAGCATGGCCTTAACGACAGGGCGCTCCCCCATCGCGTGCGCTAGGGCCTCGCTCGCATGCTCAGAGACAAAGTACAGCCAGCCGCATATTGTTCCGATCAGCGACAGAGGGATGAGCCAGGTAAGCTCCAGATTGCCCACCTGGGCAGACTCGAATCTGGGCATGCCCATGCCACCGCCCACAAGCTGGCCAAGCAGCAGGTAGGTACCTAGACCGCCGGCAATCGCAATGCCGTAGACCACGGTCTTCTGTGCCTTGGGCAGCTTGATCATGATCTCGTCGGACGCAGAGCCCTCGTCGCCGTCGGCGCTACCGGCAAGCGGCGCCACAAAACCAAAGACGGGCGCGGTAAAGAGCGCCGTCAGGGCAGCCTGGGTACCCAGCAGCGTGAGCTCCCTAAACTCGGCGCCAAAGCGACGCATGCGGTCGCCGACCCAGCTGCACAGACCCGCGATAACGCCAGTCAGGCCGGCCTCCGGTCCAATACTTCCGCCAAACAGCAGCGGCAGCAATGCCGCGAGCGAAAGTTTGCCCAGGTTGTCGTACGGGTAGCGCCCGTCTTGCTTAACCTTAGCCATCACCTGGTTGAGGTCGTCGGTCTTGGTGCCCGTAAGCTTTTCGTACAGGCCGATCAGCAGGCCGCCCAGCAGGCAGACGAAAAACGGATACGGCAGAAAACCGAACGGGCCGCTGGCGAGTTCGGGCGACGCCGCGCCCAGCATGTGGGGGATCTCGGTCCACAGATAGTCGATACCGTGCTCCATCGCAAAAAAGAACAGCCAGACCGCGGCACCTGCGAACGCACCGGTCACGGCAACGCTAACTAAAAACAGCGCGCGGTTTGTGGGTTTGGCAAGGTTGTCCATCGGGTCCTCCCGCGGTCAAAGTCGACATAGTTACATTTTATTGTAGAGCGAGCGTTGCCCAGACAAGCCAACCATCTGCGCCACAAACGGCACCATTGGGAGTCATAGTGGGGCAGGCTCAAGACTTATCCGTTGATAATCGAGACAATCTCGCGCAAATCGTCGGCAAAGTAGATGCCTTGCTGGCGCCTCGGGCTCGAAAGCCCCTTATCAATCATGTGCCCGAGCAGCGCCTTGAGGTCGTTGTAGTAACCGTCAAGGTTATACAGGATGCACGGAGCACTCAGGTGCCCCAACGACACCGCGGACATGACCTCGGCAATCTCCTCGAGCGTGCCCGTCCCACCGGGAAAGGCGATGAACGCATCGCCGAGCTCAATCATCTTGGCCTTGCGCTCGGCCATATCGCTCGTCGCGATGAGGTCATCGATGCCGTCGTGCTGAAACTCGGCCTCTATAAAAAAGCTCGGCTCAACACCCGTCACGTGTCCACCTGCCTCGAGTACGCTATCGGCGAGCGCGCCCATCAGGCCCGATTTGGACCCGCCGTATACCAGCGCGTGCCCGTTGGAGCCAATCCAGTTGCCCAGCTCTTGCACCGCAGGCAGAAACGCCGGGTCATTGCCGACGCTGGCGCCCAGGTATACCGTGATATTCATATTCAGTCCCCCTCGTCGTGACGCGCGGCGCCCGTTCTAGCGTTGGCGTCGGCGATATTCGCGCACACGGCGCGACAGGTCGGCGAGCTCGTCACGATCGAGCTCTTCCAAATGCTCCAGATCGTCCATAAAGCGCGCCATGGTGTCCTTTTGGCGCAGCTTGATGAGCGTATTGCAGTAGTTCACCGCCACACCCGTGAGCATGGCAATGTAGAAGATGCTGATGACGCTCAGGACGACGGTAATAGCACGGGCGACCGGCGTTTCGGCCGGGATATCGCCAAAGCCGATGGTCGAGACGGTCTCAAAGCTAAACCAGAGGCCATCGCCAAACGTAAGGGTCGTGGGCTCGGACAGCCAGACAGCCGTCGAGCACAGCAGATAGAAGATGAGGAACAGGCCCGTGATACGCACGAAACCGGCCTGGCGCAAAACATCGGCAAGCGTCCTCAGCTTTTTCATCTCGGCCCCTTTTCCCAGACGCCCAATCACGTTTGCTCGGTATTGTCCCACAACCGGCAGTTAGGCAACCGGCAGTTAGGGACGTTCCTTTTGTGCCGGCAGAAAGGGACTGTCCCCAACTGCCGGACGGGACCGTTTAGCGGTGCGGCGGCCGACTGGGCAGGCTGAGCTGGTATCCTTATGCGGTATTGTCTCGATTCGTTAGGATTGCACGTGAGAGCTTCCGCTGTCCTTCGTTCAGTTATATGTCGCACCCTGGCCGTCGCGCTTGCTGCGTTCGCCGTACTGAGCGCCGTCATACCCGTCCCCGCCTTTGCCGCCGACTCTGACCAGCAGGTCAAGACGGTCCGCGTTGGCTGGCTTATCAACAACGAAGGCTTCCAGGACGGCACCCCCGGCGAGCGTCTCTCGGGCTGGGGTTATGACTACCTGCAGACGCTGTCATACTACACGCCGGGCTGGCAATACGAATACGTCTCCGGCACCTTCACCGAGCTTATGGACATGCTCGAGGCGGGCGAAATCGACCTCATGCCCAACATCTCCTACTCCGAGGAACGCGCCCAAAAGCTGCTCTTCTCCTCGAACCCCGAGGGCGCCGAGCGCTACTACATCTACGCCAAGCCCGATCGCGACGACCTGGCCAAGGGTGACCCCCAAGCGCTCCAGGGCCTTACCATCGGTTGCAACTCCGGTGTTATGCAAACCTTCGTTGGCCAGCAGTGGCTCGCCAACGAAGGAATCACCTGCACATACAGGGAGTATGACGGAGGCTCCATGCTCTTTGACGCGCTCGCAGACGGCGAGGTCGACGCCGTCATCATGAACGACACCATCTCGTCGCCCGATGCGTCGCCCATGTTCTACGTTGGCTCGAGTGACTACTATTTTGCCGTCCCCAAAAGCCGCCCCGACCTGATGAACGACATCAATGCCGCCATGACGGCAATCGCCCGCGTCAACCCACGCTATAACGACGAGGTCAAGGCGAATTACTCAGCCCAAAACAGCGGCTCATCATCGCTCACCGGCCCCGAGCGCTCCTGGCTCAAAGCAAACGACAACACCATCACGATCGGCTATCTTGAAAACAAACTCCCCTACTGTACGCAAAATGACGACGGCGAAATGGAAGGGTCGCTCGCCTCGCTTGCAACGACGTTGCACGACAAGTTTGGCATTACGGTTGCAACAATGGCGTTCTCGAACAACGAGCAAATGACCAAAGCCCTTTCCAAAGGGACCATCGATGTCGCCCTACCGTTGTTTCGCGACTACTGGCTTGCCGAGCAGGCAGGGGTCATCCTGTCAAACCCGATGGGAACGGTTTCCCTAACCGCCATTCACAGCAGCAGCAACCTGAACAGTGACCTTAAGAACATCGCCTGCACAGCAGACGCGATCGTCAACCGTTTTGAGCTCGAAAACCTATTCCCCGACGCAAAGGTAACCGAGTATCCGAATGGCAACGAGGCACTCGAAGCCCTCAATAAGGGGAAGGCACGTTGCATCATTGTCCCCAGCACGCGCCTGAAAACCATCCGCGACACCTACGATATCGAGGATTTCCAAACACAGGAGCTCACCGACACGGCACAGCTATCGTGTTTGATTTCGCGCGGCAAGCCCGTGCTGTTGGGAATCATTAATAAGGGCATCGTCAATGCTGGCGAATCGCTCTCTGCAAGCAGTTATTCCCCCACATCGTACTCGGCGCAAGAATCGGATGCGTTCCAACTTCTCTACCGCAACCGCATCGTCATTGCGGCAGTCGTCATCTGCATTTTGCTCACCGGCATCGTCATCCTTGTCTGGTCGCTTCAACGCGCGCAAAAGGAAAAGCAAAAAGCCAATACCGCCAACGCCGCCAAAACCGCTTTCCTCACACGTATGAGCCACGACATCCGCACGCCGCTCAACGGCATCCTGGGCCTTATCGAAATTGAGGAATTGAAAGACGGCGACATACAGGCCGCCCGCGAAAGCCGCGCCAAGGCGCGTGTTGCCGCCAATCACCTGCTCTCGCTAATCAACGACATCCTTGAGATGGGCAAAATCGAAGACCGCAAGCTAACTCTGGAACATGCATCTTTTAACCTCAAAGAGCTCTGTGACGATACGCTGGTGCTGTGCAAGCTCCGCGCATCCGATAACGGCATCACAATGCAGGACAATAGTCTGCCGTACGCCACGGGGCCATACATGATCGGCAGTCCCACCCATATCCGACAGATCATGATCAACCTGTTAGACAACAGCATTAAGTACAACAAGCGCGGCGGCTCCGTCACCTTTTGCTCAAAGACCAAACCACTCGATGACGGGCGCGCGCTCTTTTGCTTTAGCGTTTCGGATACCGGCATTGGCATGACTCCCGAGTTTTTAAAGCATATCTATGAGCCGTTTGCCCAAGAAGGTGACGATGCGCGCAGCAAGTTCCAAGGAACTGGCATGGGCATGCCAATCGTCAAGTCGCTTATTGAACTGATGGGCGGTACGATTGAGATTTCGAGTAAGGTTGGCGTGGGAAGTACGTTCAACGTCCAGATTCCGCTCGATATCGACAAGAACCCTCAGGCTAGAGAGGATGCGAGCAGGCAGACAAACAGCTGCTCGCTTGCCGGCATGAACGTCCTTTTGGCAGAAGACAACGAGCTCAATGCCGAGATTGCCCAGACTCTACTCGAAAGCGAGGGCATCGTCGTAACTCGCGCCGCCGACGGCAACGAAACGGTCGACCTATACGCTGGTCGTCCCGCCGGCAGCTTCGATGCGATCCTGATGGACATCATGATGCCGGGCATGGATGGCTACGAGGCAACCCGCGCGATTCGCCTGAGCGAAAAGGCCGATGCGGCCGACATCCCCATCATCGCGCTCACCGCCAACGCATTTGCCGAGGATGCCAAGGCGGCACACGACGCCGGCATGAACGCCCATCTGTCCAAACCGCTCGACTTTAACAAGCTCAAAAACATACTCGCCCGCATCAAGAAAAACGGATCCGTTTCGCTATAGTTTGTGCTCAACCACCACGCACGACCAGAAAGGAAACCAACGATGTTTAGGCCCTTACGTCGAAAGAAACGCGCCATCACCGACGAGGAAGCGCGCGAACTGCTCGCTACCTGCAAGCGCGGCGTCTTTGCCGTCAACGGCGACGATGGCTACCCGTACGCCATTCCCGTCAACTACTTCTTTGACGCCGAGCACGACAAGATTTATTTCCATGGCGCCAAGGCTGGCCACAAGGTCGACGCACTCAAGCGCGATGACAAGGTCTGCTTTACCGTTTACGGCAACGAGTGGTACCAGGACGGTGACTGGGCTCCATACGTTATGAGTACCGTGGTCTTTGGCCGCTGTCGCCTGGCAAATGACACTCCCGCGTTTATCGAGGACAAAGTCCGCCGGCTCGCGCTTAAGTACTACCCTTCTGCCGAGGAAGTCGAAGAGGAAATCGCCAAAGACATCAAGGGCGTCCAGCTCTACGAGATTACGATTGAGCATCTCTGCGGTAAGCAGATTCAAGAAAAATAAACCTCCGCAGCAGGTCTGCGCCCAATGGTTACAGATGCCTTACCACACGGGGCCTTCCAGCCGGCCTGGCAGAAGGCCCCGCATGCAGTGCTCACTTACCGTGCATTATAAACGTAGCGGTCCAAGCGGTCGCACGCTTCCCTTACGCGCGAAAGCGGTAGCGCCAGATTCACGCGAATGTGGCAGGGCCCGTGGAACGGACGGCCGTCCTGATACCCCACGCCCACGCGCGCCCCCTCGTCGAGCAGCCACTGAATATCGCGGCCATGCTCGCGGCACCACTCGGTGCAGTCCAGAAACACCATGTACGTGCCCTGCGGACGCGAAAACGCGACGCCCTTCCAGTGCTTTTCTGCATACGAGCAGAAGTACTCGATATTGCCGGCAAGCACCTGGTTGAGCTCGTTCACCCACTCGTAGCCCTGCGGCTGGTAAGCACCGATAAGCGCATGCATGGAGAGGACATTCATCTCGTTGTAGTGAGTCTTGTCGGACACGGCGCACATGCGGTCACGCAGCGTCTCGTTGTAGACAATGTGGTAGCTGCCGACCAGGCCCGCCAGGTTGAACGTCTTGCTGGGCGCGTAGAGGGCAACCGTACGCATGCGGGCATCCTCGCTCACCGACTGCGTCGGGATATGCTTGTGCCCCGGCAGGATGATATCGGACCAAATCTCGTCCGAGATCACCACGCAATCGTGCTGGCGATAGATGTCCATGGCGCGCTCGATCTCGTCGCGCTCCCATACGCGGCCGCAGGGATTGTGCGGCGAGCAGAACACCGCGGCATGGATGTGGTTTTGGGCGAGCTTATGCTCCATGTCCTCAAAGTCCATACGCCACACGCCTTGATCGTCGAGCTTAAGCGGGCTGTGGACAATACGATAGCCCGCGGCTTCGATGGATTTGGTAAAGCCGATGTAGGTGGGGCTATGGACCAGCACCGCATCGCCCGGCTGGATATACGCGCGCAACGTCGACACGACACCGCCCAGCACGCCGTTTTCGTAGCCGATATGCTCCGGTGCCAAGCCCTCAACGCCATTGCGGCGCCTCTGCCATTCGATGATGCGATCGAAATACTCGGGACGCGGATTGAAGTAGCCAAACATGGGGTGCTGAGCGCGCTTGATGATGTACTCCTGGACCGTGGGCACCGTGGCAAAATTCATGTCGGCCACCCACATGGGGATGCGGTCGAAGCCCTCGTCGGGTGCGTTCGGAGCCATGCCGGGGATCTCGCCCCAAGAGTCAACGGCGATGGAGTCCATGCCGTGGCGGTCGATAAGCGAGCTAAAGTCGTATTTCATGCTGAACTCCCGTGCAAAGTTGATTGTTTTGGTAGGCGTTATTGTCCACCAGCGTGGGCGGTTTTGGCATGGGGTTTGCTGTTGATTTTGACGGATACGGGCGGATGGCAGATTAGTCTTGAGCGTCGTTGATGGCGGTTACCGTCAACCCGGCTCCGTCGACCGTAAACGATATGTCGAGCCCGGCGTAAGCCAAATGGTAAACGCGGTTTGGCTCGTGCTTGCTGCCCGCGCGGCGCGGATCTTGGCGAAGAACCTCGACCAAGCCAGGGAGCTTTGCGGGCGAGACCATATCCTGCAGCGCATGCGGAAACTCTACGTCGAGCTCTTGCCACGGCGCGTCTTCAATCCAGCCGCCCGTCGCATCCGGGTGACAGTCGGCAAATGGAATGTAGGGCTTAATGTCGTAGATGGGCGAGCCGTCGCGCAGATCGGCCCCCAGCACATGGATGATGGGGCCATCGTCGGTGAGCTCCACGCGGTCGAGCTTGACGCAGGTAAGCCCGATGGGATTAGGGCGAAACGGACTGCGCGTGGCAAACACGCCCACGCGCTCGGCTCCACCCAGACGCGGCGGGCGCACAGTTTTCGACCACTTGGCATTGGTGCCGGACCTGTCCTGCGTCTTGGCATCGGTAGCTATGTCCTTAGCCGTGCCGCCGGGCGTTCCGTTTTCAAAGCGCCACAGCAGCCACAGGTGAGAGAAGGAGTCTAGACCCTCAACCGCTGCATTGGAGGCAAATTCCGGCTCAAAAACGATGCGTCCCTGCAGATGGGGCGCCAAAAAGCTGTTGCGCGGAATGCCGAACTTCTGCGGCAGGTCGGTATGTATGTGTGCGATAGGTTCCATGCCGGTCATTGTACGGCATGGAGGCTTGGGGCGTTGCGTGCAATTCTTCGCCGCGGTCCCCCGTCGTGCAACCAACGGTTGCTTGGAAGGGCGCCTGCTGCCGCGTATGCTTAAGCCATCAACCAGCAGAAAGGAGCCGTTATGGCCTTTGCAGAAAAGCTCATCGCCGTCCGTCGCGCTCATCACCTCACCCAAGAGCAACTCGCCGCCAAGCTCTTCGTCACACGCCAAGCCGTCAGCCGTTGGGAGCGTGGCGAGGTCACACCGGGCATCGACATGATGAAGCTCATCGCCGCTGTGACCGGCGAGCCCCTGTCTCATCTGCTCGAAATGCCCGAGCGCTATTGCCAGAGCTGCGGCATGATACTCACGCCCGACGACTGCGGTACCGATGCTGCGGGCGCCGCGACCGATCATTACTGCAAGTGGTGCTACGACCACGGCCAGTACACCTACGAGACCACCATGGAGACGATGATCGAGGACTGTGCCCCGCGGCTGGCACAAAACACCGGTATGTCGCTCGACGAAGCCGTCTCGCTCATGGGAGCCGTGCTGCCACAGCTGGAGCGCTGGCACACCGTGCAGGAAAACGAGGAGCGCTACGGTGCCGAGGCGCGGTCGCGCTATGGCGATGAGGCTATCGATGCAGCAAACGAAACGTTACTGGACATGAATCCTCAGACATGGAACGACATGAAGGAACTTGAACGCGCTATTCTGGGTCAGCTCTCGATTGCCATGGGCGACGGCGATGCGGATGGAAGCGAGGCTCGCAAGCTCGTCGCGATGCATCACCGCTGGATAGCTCTCAACTGGGGCAGCGAGCCCCAAGACGAGGCCTATCTGGGGCTCGCCCACGGCTACCTCGCCGATCAGCGCTTTATCGACTACTACGACAAGCCATGCGGCACCGGAGCCACGGCGTTTCTAGTTCAGGCCATCGAGTCGTCGTTGACGCGCGCATAGACCGCGGCGGCTTTGGGTATTTCAATCAAAACCTCAACCGATTGGAGACCCATGGCTACTGATCACGAGCTCGTGCTCTACGTTATGACCGGCTGCCCGTATTGCATAAAGGTCAAGCGCTTTCTGGCAGATAACGGCGTGACCATTCCCGAGCGCAATATCTCGACCGATTCCGATGCCGAACAGACACTCATCGCCATCGGCGGAAAACGCCAGGTTCCCTGCCTGTTCATCGACGGCAAACCACTCTACGAATCGAGCGACATCATCGCATGGGCACAGGAGAACCTGCTCTAGTATGCGCGTTGCAACCGGCCCACCCCAACCCATACGGCCAAACATGTACGCCAGCATCCAAAGTCGACATTTTTCGACATCTTTGGATGCTGGCGTACAGTTTTTTGCAACATAGTCATCGGGGACGTTCTTAAATGACTAGTCGTTAAAGAACGTCTCCAATGGCTAGCTAGCCGTGGAAGCGGGCTATGGGCGCAAGTGGCTGCTCGCGAAAGACGCGATCGACGGCGGCGCGGTATTCGTCGACCTTTTTAGTCTTGCGCACGAGCTTGTGGACGGTAGCGGGATCGGCGAAGGCGCATTTGGCGTAGAACCACCACTCCTTCATGCGAAAGACCGCATTACCGCCAATCTCTTCTGCATATGCCGCAAACAGCGTGTCGTGGAAGCGCTGCAGCTCAGCAGCCGTGGCAGCAGGACCACCGTTGACCATGCGAACCAGCGCGGGGTTCGCGAGCAGGCCACGCCCCAGCATCACATGACGTGTGCCGGGATAGGCCTCCACCAGCGCACCCATGTCCTCAAGATCAAAAATGTCGCCGTTGTATGCCACCGGAAACGGCGCACGTTCCAGCGTCTCGCCGTAAAACTCCTTGCGCGGCGAGCCCGTATAGCGGTCCTTTTGCACACGCGGATGCACGATCAGCTCTGCCAGCGGCATGCGGCAATACAGATCGAGCACACGCTCATACTCGTCATCGCGCTCCAACCCCAGCCTGGTTTTTACCGACACCGGCAACGGCGATCGCTCGCACACGTCGCTCAAGAATACCTCGAGCTCGTCGAGATTACGCAAGAAACCTGAGCCCTTGCCCTTGGCAACAACCGTACCCGAGGGGCAGCCAAGGTTGAGATTAACCTCGCGGTAGCCCATGTCGGCGAGCACGTGCGCCGCCCACACAAACTCATCCGCGTTCTTGGACATCAGCTGAGGCACTACGTTGAGCCCCTGGTTATTGGCAGGATCGATCTCCTTAAATGCCTTGCCGCCAAAGCGGTTTCCCACCCGCGGCGACGGCAAAAACGGCGTGTAATAGCAGTCAAGCGCACCAAAGCACTCCGCATGCACGCGACGGAATACATGCCCGGTAATCCCCTCCATAGGGGCCAACGATAGAATCATCGACATCTACTCTCAGATCAATGCGGTAAAGGGACTGCCCCCTTGTCACATCCTATTCAAACGGTTCAGAAACTCTTCGCAGGCGCGGGAACGCAGGCGATATTTTTTCCATACCAGATACGACGCAATGGTAAGCGGCGGCTCAAATGGGACAAAACGCAGATCGCTGCCTTCATCTATCTGCAGCAAGCTTCCAATGCTAACCGCACACGCAGCGCCCGAACGCACCAGATGTGACGCGTTACCGATCAGGTCGAAATGCCCCACGATGTTGAGTTCATCGACGCTAAGGACGCCGCTCGACCACGCTTCTAGATCCAGCGCTCGATTCGAGGTGCGTGAACTCACCAGCAGCGGCATATTCGCCACGTCCGCAGGCGTCAGCACGTCCCGGCCGCCCCATGGACCGCTCGCGGCGACAACGGCACCGACTCGATCCGCCTCGGGCATACGAATCCATTCGTATTTCTCGACGTTAACGGGTTCCAGCAACAACGCAAAGTCGAGCAGGCCGCGCTCCAAACGCTCCTCCACCGCATCGGCGTTACCGGTATAGAGCTCAATCGTCACTCCGGGATAATTCCGATGCAGCTCTGTAAAGGCATCGAGCACCAGCCGCATCGATTTGGTTTCGCCGGCGCCAATACGAATAACGCCCGCAATGCCGAGCTCCTGATCCGCCAGATCTTGCTCGGTCTGCTCCACCAGCGAAACGATCTCCTCGGCGCGCTGGCGCAGGCGCATGCCATCGCTCGTGAGCACACACGATCGATTGGTACGCTCGAACAGCTCCACGCCCAGCTCGCGTTCCAAATCGGCTATCTGGCGCGAGAGCGTGGGCTGCGTCACATGTAGCACGTTAGCAGCTTCGGTCATGTTTTCCTCGCGGGCCACAGCAAGAAAATAACGCAGCGTTCGCAGTTCCATGCTTGCTCCTTCGTGCACAACGGAGAACCCCATTCGGTCCGTTTCGTTTCACATACGTATTCCGTATATCTAGCTAGTTGTTATAGGCAATATACATTATCAAATTTCGGAACTATCGTTACAAAAGAGAACCATCGAGAAAGGAAACGCATGGAATACATCACGCTCAATAACGGCATCAAAATCCCCCAGCTAGGACTTGGCACGTATCTGCTTAAACCCGACGATGCCCAATCGTCGGTTACCTCCGCACTCGGCATGGGGTATGAGCTCATCGACACTGCCAATGCATACGTAAATGAGCGAGCAGTAGGTCGTGGCGTGCGCGAATCAGACTTGCCGCGCGAAAACGTGTTTCTCGAAACCAAGCTCTGGCCCTATTTTTACAACAGCGACACTGCCGTCGACGAAACGCTCGAGCGTCTGGACACACCTTACATCGACCTCATGATTCTGCACCAACCCGCAGGCGACTACTTGGCGGGCTATGAGAAGCTTGAGATCGCATACAAGGAAGGCAAGCTCCGTTCCATCGGAATCTCCAATTTCGACGAGAACGAAATCGAGAAGCTTCTCGCAAATTGCGAGATCGTTCCATCCCTTATTCAGGTCGAGTGCCATCCGTATTTCCCGCAGACCGAACTGAAGAAGCTGCTCGCCCAGCACGACATTGCGTTGCAGGCGTGGTACCCGCTCGGCGGGCGCGGTAACAGCAGCATCATGGACGAGCCCGTCGTGCGCGACCTCGCTGTCAAGTATGGCAAAACGCCTGCTCAAATCATTCTGCGTTGGCATATCCAAGAGGGAAATATCGTCATTCCAGGCTCCAAGAATCCGATGCACATCGCCGACAACATCGATGTCTTCGACTTCGAGCTCACAGATAGCGACATGACCGCCATGGCTACCCTCGATCGCGGGAAACCCTTCTATGAGCGCACGCCCGAGAATCTTGCGCAATATGCCGCCTGGCACCCCGACGTTGAGAACCAGAAATAGGAGCATCATGCAGTACACAACCCTCGGTCATTCCGGCATCAAGGTCTCTAAACTCTGCCTGGGAGGCATGAGCTTTGGCGATCCCAGCCCCGACTTTCATCAATGGACCATCGGGCCCGACGACACACGCGCCGTCATCAAACGCGCACTCGACACCAGAATCAACTTTATCGATACCGCGAACTGCTACAGCTTTGGCACGAGCGAAGAGTACATAGGCGCCGCCCCGCGCAATCTGGGCATCGCTCGCGAGAGCGTCGTGCTGGCCAGCAAGGTTCACTTCAACGAAGGCGGCCTTTCCGCCGACGCCATCAAACGCGAGATTGAAGGCTCGCTCAAACGCTTGGGCACCGATTACCTAGACCTCTACATCATCCATCGCTTCGATTACGACGTTCCCATGGAAGAGACCATGGAGGCACTCAATGACCTGGTACGCGAGGGCAAAGTTCGCGCACTCGGCGCCAGCGCTATGTATGCTTACCAGCTGCACAACCTGCAGATCGTCGCGCACGACCACGGATGGGCGCCCTTTACGAGCATGCAGTGCCACTACAACCTGCTGTACCGAGAGGACGAGCGGGAGATGATTCCGGTGTGCCGCCAGTTTGACATGGCCCTTACGCCATACAGCCCCCTGGCGTCGGGACACCTCTGCCGCCCCACGTGGGAAAGCTCGAGCACACGTGGCACCACCGACACGACCATGGTAAACAAGTATGACCATGACCGTGCCATCGACATGCCCATCGTTGAGCGCGTGGCCAAGGTTGCCGCCGATCACGACGTACCGATGCCGCAGATTGCGCTGGCGTGGCACTGGGCGCGTGGGGTCGAGGCGCCCATCGTGGGTTGCTCCAAGCCCGAGCGAGTCGACGACGCCGTAGCTGCGCTCGACATAACGCTCTCCCCCGCCGAGATCGACTTCCTTGAAGAGCTCTATCAACCGCATGCGCTCGTTGGACCCAAGGCCCGCCCCGGCGAAAAGCCACTTGCCGGCACTACCAAAGTCAAAACCGCAAAGTGACGACATGGACGACAACATCATCGATGGCCTACACGACGTCGGCTGCAGCGAAGATCTCATCGGGCTGTACGGCTCGGCCGCCAGCGACTGCGCGCGCATTTGTCTACTAAAACGGTATCGTCGCGAATTGCTCGACGATATTCACTCGGGGCAGCAGAAGCTCGAACGCCTTGACTATCTCATCTACCGGCTACGCAACGCCTCAACCGAATGCAGGACAAACGGCACAACATCGCGGTTGTGAGACAGCGCCAAATGCACCTTAGCATAAAGCCCAAACCGCAGCAACGAAAGGAACTCCATTGGCTAAGACACTCGTGACATATTTCAGCGCAACGGGAACCACGAAGGACGTTGCATGTCGCCTGGCTCGCGTGGTGGACAGCGACCCGTTCGCCATTGTACCCGCCAATCCATACACAAGCGCCGACCTTGACTGGCGTGACAAACAGAGCCGCAGCACACTCGAGGCAGCCGACCCCTCCTGCCGCCCCGTCATAACCTCCAGAGTCGAGCACATCGAAGACTACGACACCATCTTTTTGGGATTTCCCATCTGGTGGTACGTAGCTCCGGCGATTGTCAGCACGTTCCTCGAGTCTTACGACCTGACGGGCAAAACAATCGTCCTGTTTGCCACCTCGGGCGGGAGCGGAATGGGCAAGACAGCGTCGATCCTTAGAGCAAGCGCTCCAGGCGCAAAGATCGTTGACGGCGGCGTCCTCAACAACGCAAGCGACACCGAACTCAAGAGGTTCGCGGCAAGATACCTCTAACGCGGCAAAGACCGACAAATCGACGGGAAAATGCCATGGAATAGTAAAACCGCGGCATGACATCGCCACCAACATTTGATTTAGCCAGCCGACCTTCGGCTTTCCCGCTAAGTTGCGAGCAACAATTAGCTCAAGCCTATGGACAATGAGCGGCACGGCTCATCGGAGGCCCAAGTCGACAATCCGTCCAAGGCAGCAGCGGTCACCCGGCACCGACTACCCCTCCAGCCTTCCCCATTCACCTTCGATTTGCCGATGCCCACAAACAGCAAAGGGGGCCGCCCCATGGCGGCCCCCTTTGCTCGTTATTCGTCCCTCGGCAGCGGCTTCTTACTCTAAAAGATGGCGCCCACGATCAAGCGATCACCAACACCACGCCGTTGACACCATGTTTGAACAACAGACACCCTCCACTCATTTATACTAAAGAGCATGCGCGCATCGTCCCCGAATAACGATGAGAGCCGAGGCCCCATGCAGCAGCTCACCGAACAAGAAAAGAAACGCATCCAGCGGTACTGCACATACCCCAAGATCGCAGCGACCGCACTCGTCATGTCGTTCGTAGCATGCCTGTTAATGTTGCCGCTCCAAATGATCAACGATATCGCGTTCCACCAAAAGGAATTCCAACCCGC
>CATYJC010000028.1 GCA_958407555.1 uncultured Collinsella sp.
CAACCTTATGCCTCGCCCGCAGTCCCGGACCAACCAGCTTCAAGCCGCAGTTACGACAGCGCAATACCGCCAAGCCAGCCCCAGCGCACGCCAGAGCCAGTGCCGTAGAACCCAATGAACGAGTCAAGCGACCTCGACGTGATGGCGCCCTCGTTACTCATAACGATGCCGCCGCCAACGTAGATGCCCACGTGGCCATAGATCAGGCCTGGTATGCCGGTACCGCTATGCGATGAGTCAGCAACAATCATGCCCACCTGCAGCGCCGAGCGGTCGGAGCTATAGCACCAGGCGTTAAACATATCGCACGCGTTACCGCCAAAGTAGCCAACGCCGGCGTTACGGAAGACATTGGTAACCCACGCCGCGCACCAGTTCTGACCCGGCGAAGGCGTGGAGTAGCACGCGTTGACGACGGCCTGCTGCTTGCCCGAGCCGGCATTCTGCTGCGGAGTTCCGGGCGCATACGATCCACCGCCCGAGCTCGAACCACCCGAGTAGGAATTGTTCTTGTTCGCGGCGGCCGCGGCAGCGGCGGCGGCCTTCTTGGCAGCTTCCTCGGCCTGGGCGGCAGCGAGAATCTCTGAATCGCGCTGAGCCATGAGCTCCTTGACGTCGTCGGAAAGACCGCTCAGCACGGTCTGGACCTCTTGCTGCTTGGCCTGCATATCCTGCATCTGGGCAGTCTGCTGGTCCTTGAGCTTCTCCAAGTCGGCCTTCTGCGACTCGAGCTCGGTCTTTTGCGCATCGAGCTCTTCCTGGATGGTCTGAATGTCCTCGATGGCGTCGCGGTCGCTCTTGTTGATCTTCTCAACATAGTGCGCATTAGCGACGAGCTCCTCAAACGAACCCGAGGCGAGCAGCAGCGACAGGACGTTGGTGCCGCCCGACTTATAGCTGGCGGACACGCGATCGGAAAGATCGTCGCGCTTCTTTTTGAGCTCGGCCTTCTTTTCGTCAATCTGCGCCTGTGTGCTGTCAATCTGGCCCTGTACGCCCTCGATATCGTTGAGGGTCTGGGCGTTCTTGTTGGCCAGCGCCGCGTATTCATTTGCGATGCTATCGAGCTGGGCCTGGACCTCGTCAAGCTTGGCCTGGGCCGCATTGAGCTTGTCGGTGGTTTCCTTGGTGGCCTCCGCAGCACGGGCGCGAGCGGGCAGACCAAAAAGAACGGCTGCAGAAGCCGCGCCGAACAGGGCCTTAAGGGCAGTGCGACGCGAAAGCTCCTGGGAAAGGATGGAATCGCTGTTTGGTGACATATCTACTCCGTTACATGTTTATTTATATGTCGCTCAACTCATACATATTAGCGTACATCCGACGCATCCCAACGATTTCCACGAACGGCAGCAAACCGTATGGTCGGCGGCTCGTATGCAAACGTCAAAGATCAGGTTATGCGTACGCAAGTTCTTCTATGAGTACGTAAGCACAATCCTCTGCTTTTCCTACAGCGCACGATTTGGGCGTCACTGCCTGCGCTATACTCCCCTGAAGAAGTGTTCCTGATTCGATAGGAGACTACATGTCCAAAGCGCTCGACCCCAAAGACACCTGCGTCCTCGTTACCGGTGGCGCCGGCTTTATCGGCTCGCACACCGTCGTTCAGCTGCTCGAGGGTGGCTACCAGGTCGTCATCGTCGACGACCTCTCCAACTCCAGCGCCGTCGCCGTCGACCGTGTCAAGACCATCGTGGGCGACGAGGCCGCCAAGAACCTCACCTTCTACGAGGCCAACGTGCTCGACCGCGAGGCCATGAACAAGATCTTCGACACCCATCAGATCGACCGCGTCATCCACTTCGCCGGCTTTAAGGCCGTCGGCGAGTCGGTGAGCAAGCCCGTCGAGTACTACCACAACAACATCGAAAACACCCTGGTGCTCATCGACGTCATGCGCAACCATGGCTGCAAGTCCATCATCTTCTCGAGCTCCTCGACCGTCTACGGCGACCCGGACAACCCGCCTGTCACCGAGGAAGACCCCAAGAAGCCCGCAACCAACCCCTATGGCTGGACCAAGTGGATGATCGAGCAGATCCTTATGGACGTTCACACCGCCGACCCCGAGTGGGACGTTGTGCTGCTCCGTTATTTCAATCCCATCGGCGCTCATCCGTCGGGCCTGATCGGCGAGGATCCCAAGGGCATCCCCAACAACCTGGTGCCCTATGTCGCGCAGGTTGCCGTGGGCAAGCTCGAGGCCGTTCAGGTCTTTGGCAACGACTACCCCACACCCGACGGCACCGGTGTGCGCGACTACATCCACGTTTGCGACCTGGCCTCCGGTCACGTTGCCGCCCTTAACTGGATGAACGGCAAGACCGGCGTCGAGATCTTTAACCTGGGCACCGGCACCGGTACCTCGGTACTCGAGGTCGTCGCCGCCTTCTCCAAGGCCTGCGGCAAGGAGCTGCCCTACGTGATCCGCGAGCGCCGCGCCGGCGACATCGCTGCCAACTGGTGCGATGCCTCCAAGGCCGAGCGCATGATGGGCTGGAAGGCTCAGTACGACATCGCGGATATGTGCCGCGATAGCTGGAACTGGCAGAGCCACAACCCCAACGGCTTCGCCGACGCCGAGTAGCAAAAACCTACATACCGCTCTTGCCCCGATCTCACGATGTGAGGTCGGGGTTTTTCATGGCATGTAACCATTCGCCGAAAATCGACCAACTTTTTTATCTTGCCTGTACATGTTTAAACAACATGTTTTACAATAGGCATATCGAATCAGAACATCGGAGGCGGGCTGCACACCCATCGGCAGGCCGACCCCACAACAAGAAGGTTGGTGAGCGCATTCATGGAGCGTGCAAGCGGCGTCCTCATGCCCGTCTCATCTCTGCCCGGACCATACGGAATCGGCGGCTTTGGCTGGAATGCCTACGACTTCGTCGATTTTCTCGCCTCGTGCAAACAACATTACTGGCAGATTCTGCCCCTTACGACGACCAGCTATGGCGATTCGCCCTACCAGTCGTTCTCGGCCCGCGCGGGCAACCCTAACTTCATTGACTTTGCCGAGCTTATCGAGGCCGGCTATCTGGAGCAGCACGATATCGACGGCGTGTACCTGGGCTCCGATCCCAGCAATGTCGACTACGGTGCTATCTTTGCTGGCCGCCGCCAAATCCTCGACCGCGCCGCCGAGCGCTTCGCCGCGAATAAACCAGCCGATTTCGACGACTTTATCCAGGCAAACGAGGACTGGCTCATTCCCTACTGCGAGTTTATGACCGTAAAGGAGGAGTGCGGGCTCAAGGCCTTTTGGGAGTGGCCCGAGGAGCTCCGCCGCCGCGGCGAGGCATCCAACAAGATCTGCGCCGCCCACCCCGAGCGCATGCTTTACCACCAGATGACGCAGTATTTCTTCGATCGCCAGTGGAGCCGCCTCAAGGCCTATGCCAACGAGCGCGACATCCTGATCATCGGCGACCTGCCCATCTACGTCTCGCGCGACTCCGTCGAGATGTGGTCCACGCCCGAGCTCTTTAAGATCGACGCCGCCGGCAATCCCGTCAGCGTCGCGGGAACGCCGCCCGACCAGTTCTCGGCCACCGGCCAGTACTGGGGCAACCCCATCTATGACTGGGATGCCATGGAAGCAGACGGCTTCTCTTGGTGGGAAGGCCGCATCCGAGCCGCCCTCGACATGTACAACATCATCCGTCTGGACCACTTCCGCGGTTTCGAGGCATTTTGGGAGGTGCCGTTCTCCTCTCCCGATTCGTCATATGGTTCGTGGACGCAGGGACCCGGCCTCAAGCTCTTCAAGGTGCTCGAGGAAAAGCTCGGCACGCTTCCCATCATTGCCGAAGACCTGGGCTTTCTTACCCCTGGTGTCATCGACATGCGCGACACCACGGGCTTCCCTGGCATGAAGATCCTGCAGTTTGCCTTTGAGGGCACCAACTCGTACTACCTGCCGCACAACTACATTGCCAACACCGTCGCCTACGTCGGAACGCATGACAACGAAACGGCACGCGGCTGGTATGAGGGAACGGCCACCCCGCGTCAGCGCGAGCAGGCGGCCCTGTATACCCACCAGCAGGCAGGCGAGTCCATGGCCGATGCGCTCAACCGCACCATCGCCGCCAGCGTGAGCGATACCTGCATCTACACCATGCAGGACCTGCTCAATCTGGGCAACGAGGCGCGCATTAACACCCCCGCCACCCTGGGCGGAAACTGGACCTGGCGCATGCTCGATGGCGCCATCACCCGCGAGCTCGAGCACAAGCTCACCGGCTGGACCGAGACCTACTTCCGCATCCCATCGGAAGCCGAAATCGAGCTTCCTCAATAGGAGCCACCGCGCCCGACCCCACCCCACTGTGCGGACGCGACCGCTTTTCCCGCGCGAGGCCACTCCAATCCCCTCGCGCGGGCTTCTTTTGAATTTCTGACATGTCGTCAACTCGCCACAGGAGGAAACATGCCCTGTATCAATCTTACGGATCTTGCCGAGCAGTCCTTTGGAACTTCGCTCGAGCAACTCGATGACCGCCGCATTTACAAACTGCTGGTCAAGCTCGTGCAGGAGCGCTCTGCTGCCTGCCCACTCAACAATGGCAAGAAAAAGCTCTACTACATCTCTGCTGAGTTTTTGATTGGAAAACTGCTGATCAACAACATGATCGACCTTGGCATCTATGCCGAGGTTAAAGACCAGCTCACCGCTGCCGGCCACGACCTCAACAAGATTGAGGAGTTTGAGGTCGAACCGTCGCTGGGCAACGGCGGCCTGGGCCGTCTGGCCGCGTGCTTCCTGGATTCCATTGCCACGCTGGGCCTTACCGGCGACGGTGTGGGCCTCAATTACCATTACGGTCTGTTCCGTCAGCGTTTTACCGACAACCAGCAAAAGGCCGTCCCCGATGAGTGGCTTAGCGAGCAGGACATCCTGATCGATGACGACCGCTCCTACACCGTCGAGTTTGGCGATTTTGCCGTTACCTCCAAGCTCGTCAACATCGATGTGCCCGGTTACGACCAGCCCACCAAGAACCGCCTGCGTCTGTTCGACCTGGCAAGTGTCGACGACGGCCTGGTCCCCGGCAGCTCCATCGACTTCGACAAGACGAAGATCGCCAAGAACCTCACCTTGTTCCTCTATCCGGATGATTCCGATGAGCAGGGCCGCCTGCTTCGCATCTACCAGGAGTACTTCATGGTGAGCAACGCCGCCCAGCTCCTGATCGACGAGGCCGTCGATCGCGGCAGCAACCTGCACGATCTGGCCGACTACGCCGTGGTCCAGATCAACGACACGCACCCCACCATGGTCATTCCCGAGCTCATCCGCCTGCTCACCACCGAGCACGACATCAAGTTTGACGAGGCCGTTACCATCGTGCGCTCCATGGTCGCCTACACCAACCACACGATCCTTGCCGAAGCGCTCGAGAAGTGGCCGCTCGCCAGCCTGCAGAAGGTCTCGCCCGCCATCGCCGACATCATCGTCAAGCTCGACGAGGTTGCCAAGGCCGAGCACGACGACCCACGCGTCGCCATCATCGACGAGCACGACACCGTCCACATGGCCCACGTGGACATTCACTTTGGCTTCTCCATCAATGGCGTCGCCGCACTCCACACCAAGATTCTGGAGGACACCGAGCTTCACCCGTTCTACGAGATCTATCCCGAGAAGTTCTCCAACAAGACCAACGGCATCACCTTCCGCCGTTGGATCCAGGGAGCCAACCCCGCGCTCGCCAGCCTGCTCGACGATGTGATCGGCACCGATTGGCGCAGCACCGGCGACCTGAGCAAGCTCGCCGAATTCGCTAACGACAAGGATGTTCTTGAGCGCCTGGCCGCCACCAAGGCCGAGGCCAAGACCATCATGCGCCAGTTCATGGCGCTCGAGCAGGGCGTGACGATCCCATCCAACGCCATCATCGACGTCCAGGTCAAGCGCATCCACGAGTACAAGCGCCAGCAGATGCTCGCGCTCTACATCATCTGGAAGTATCTCGACATCAAGAACGGCAACAGACCTAAGCATCCCGTCACCATCATCTTTGGCGGCAAGGCGGCACCTGCCTATACCATCGCCCAGGATATCATCCACCTAATCCTGACGCTTTCCCAGTGGATCGCCAACGACCCCGACGTGGCCCCCTACCTGCAGGTCGTCATGATCGAGAACTACAACGTCACCGCCGCCGAGCGCGTGATTCCCGCCGCCGACATCTCCGAGCAGATCAGCCTGGCCTCCAAGGAGGCGAGCGGCACCTCTAACATGAAGTTCATGCTCAACGGCGCTTTGACCCTGTGCACACTCGACGGCGCCAACGTGGAGATTGCCGAGCTCGTGGGCGACGAGAACATCTATACCTTTGGTGCCTCATCCAAGCAGGTCGAGCAGCTCTACGCCGACGGCAGCTATAACGCCGGCGCACTCTACCGCAAGCCCGGTATCAAGCTGCTGGTGGACTTTATCACCAACCCTGCCTTTATGGCGACCGGCAACGCCGAGCGTCTGCAGCGCCTGCACGACGACATCAAGGGCAAGGACTGGTTTATGGCCCTGCTCGACATTGAGGAATACATCCAGACCAAGGAGCGCGTGCTGGCAGACTACGAGGACCAGGACGCTTGGATGCGCAAGGCGCTGATCAACATCGCCAACGCCGGCACCTTCTCGTCTGACCGCACGATTTCCCAGTACAACGACGAGATTTGGCACCTGAGCTAATTTCGTTTCCTTTACCCATCCTCTTGAAAGCGGAGTCGCGGCAACGCGGCTCCGCTTTTTTACCCGCGTGTTGCCCGTGGCCCGCCTCGACAAAATCGTCTCAATCTGTAACACCTACTCGGCCAAAACGACCCCACCTGTTACAGATCAAGACAAACCGGTCCTTTCCCTAGGGTTTATCTCAATCTGTAACATCTAACGTCTGAAATCCGCCCTTACTGTTACAGATCGAGACAAAAGGATAAGCCGGCTAATACAATCTCGTTATGTAACAGGTAGCTGCCGAAATCAGCCTCCCGTGTTACAGATCGAGATGAAAGGATAGGCAGCTCGATGCTGTCTCAATCTGTAACATCTAGACCCAATTTGGCCCTCCTCCTGTTACAGATCAAGACAAACTGGCAGATGAACGGCCCCAGCACAAAGAAAGGCTCCCCTCTCGCCCAGCGGACGGGAGGGGAGCCTTATATGTGACCACGGCAAAAGGATGGCAAAGCCGCAGTCGCCCAAAAGGAGGGCCTGATTGGATCGGGCCTAGATAAGGTTCTTGCCAGACACCTTATCGAAGAGATGGGTCGCGTTCTTCTCGAACTTGAACCAGATGGGGTCGCCCGCCTTGAGCGCACCCTTGGCCTCGAGGTCGACGACGGGGATGATCAGGACAAACTGGCCGTCGGGAGACATCACGTGAACGTGCTCGGTCGAACCCATGAGCTCGGTAACCTCGATGGTGCCCTGAAGCGCACCCTCCTCGCCCTTTTCGGCAAGCAGAATCTGCTCGGGACGTACTCCGGCCGTGATCTCCTTCACGTCGCCGCCGTCCCAATTAAGGGCGAGCTGAGCGCAGGTCTCGGGGGCCAGCGCGACATTCATGTCGTCGGTCTTGACGGTAAAGCCGTCGCCCGAGCGCACCAGCTGGGCATCGAAGAAGTTCATCTGCGGCACGCCGATGAAGCCGGCGACGAAGATGTTCGCGGGATGGTTGAAGACCTCCTGCGGCGTGGCGATCTGCTGGACAACGCCGTCCTTCATGACCACGATACGGTCGCCGAGAGTCATGGCCTCGGTCTGGTCGTGAGTAACATAGATGAACGTACCCTTGATCTCGTGGCGCAGCTTGATGAGCTCGGCACGCATCTGGTTACGAAGCTTGGCATCCAGGTTGGACAGCGGCTCGTCCATCAGGAAGACCTTGGGGTCACGCACGATGGCGCGGCCGATGGCGACGCGCTGGCGCTGGCCGCCCGAGAGCGCCTTAGGCTTGCGGTCGAGGTACTCGGTGATACCCAAGATCTCGGCAGCGGAGCGAACCTTGCGGTCGATCTCGTCTTTGGGGACCTTCTTGAGCTCAAGCGTAAACGCCATGTTCTCGTACACCGTCATGTTGGGGTACAGAGCGTAGCTCTGGAACACCATGGCGATGTCGCGGTCCTTGGGCGCCACGTCGTTGACGCGCTTGCCGTCGATGAGCACATCGCCCGAGGTAATGTCCTCCAGGCCGGCAACCATGCGCATCGTCGTGGACTTACCGCAGCCAGAGGGACCAACGAGAACGACGAACTCCTGGTCGTGAACGGTGAGGTTGAAGTCCTCTACAGCGAGCACGCCATCCTCGGTAACCTTAAGGTTATGCTTCTTCTCCTCGGTCTTCTTCTTTTTGCCAAAGAAGCCCTTCTTTTTGGACTCGGTGTTGGGATACACCTTCTGAACATGTTTGAGAACGATCTCGGCCATGTCTTTACCTTTCGATGTGCGGCGCCGCGCTGAGGGGCGCCGCAGAAACTTGCAAAACAGTTACGGCATCAGCCCTTGACGGCACCTGCCACCACGCCGTCGATGATGTACTTCTGGCAGAGGATGTACATGATGACGATGGGGATAACGACCATCATGATGCAGGCCATCATGGGGCCGAGCTCGACGTGGCCATAGCCGCCGCGGAAGTACTGGATCAAGATAGGAATGGTCTTGTACTTGGTGGAGTCGAGGGTGAGGTAGGGCAGCAGGTAGTCGTTCCAGACCCACATGGTCTCGAGAATGCCGACCGAAAGATAGGTGGGCTTCATGATGGGAAGGACGATTTTAAAGAACACCTGGACCGGGTTGCAGCCATCAATCATGGCCGCCTCTTCGATCTCGAGCGGGATGTTCTTTACAAAGCCGGCGAACATAAAGACCGCCAGGCCCGCGCCAAAGCCAAGGTAGATAAAGCAGATGTTGAACGGTGTGTTAAAGCCGATGCGGTCCGCCAAATTGGACAGCGTGAACATGAGCATCTGGAAGGGCACGACCATCGAGAAGACGAACAGGTAATAGAAGAAGTTCGAGATTTTGCTGTTGACGCGCACTACGTACCAAGCGCACATGGAGCAGCACACCAAGATCAGCACGACCGACGTGACCGTGATAATGAGCGAGTACATAAATGCCGAGGCAAAGCCCTGCTCGTTAAGAGCGTGCACGTAGTTTGCAAGGCCGTTGAACGTCTCGGGCGTGAGCAGATCGAATGCCGTGGTAGTGCTGATTGCAGTTCCCTTTTTAAAGGAATTGAGCGCAATCATGAACACGGGGTAGATCCACGCGAGCGACAGGATCGTAAAGAAAATCGAGAGCGCGCGGTTGATAACCTTATCGCGTTTCATTACTGCTGCACCTCCTTGGACCTCGTGGCCTTAAGCTGAATCATGGAGATGGCTACGACCAGGATGCAGAAGATGACTGCCTTGGCCTGGCCAATGCCCTGCCATGCGATACCGGCACGAGAATAGAACGTGTTGTAGATGTTCAGGGCGAGCATCTCGGTGGAGTGCGCGGGGGCGCCGCCGGTAAGGGCGAGGTTCTGGTCGAACAGCTTAAAGCCGTTGGTGATGGACAGGAACAGGCAGATGGTGATGGTCGGCATCAGGTTAGGGATCTTAACCTTCCAAAACGTCTGCCATGCCGTGGCACCGTCGACCTTGGCGGCCTCGATGTAGTCGGACGGAATGGACTGCAGACCGGCGATGTAGATGATCATCATGTAGCCGACCTGCTGCCACAGGGTCAGGATGATAAGGCCCCAGAAGCCAGCAGCAGAGTTAAGGGCGATGAGCTGGGCGCCGATGTTGGAGAGCAGGCAGTTGATCAAGATCTGCCAGATGTAGCCCAGCACGATGCCGCCGATCAGGTTAGGCATAAAGAAGATCGTACGGAAGATGTTGGTGCCTTTGAGCGCCTTGCGGGTGAGCGCCTGCGCAATTGCCAGGGCGATCACGTTGATGAGCACCGTCGACAGGAAGGCAAACGCCACGGTAAAGAAGAACGACGTGGCAAACTGCGGATCGGACAGCGCGCGCACGTAGTTCGCAATACCGACAAAGTGCGCGTTGTTAATGGTAATAAACTGGCAGAACGAGAGATAGAAGCCCTGGATAAAAGGGATCACGAACCCGATCATAAACGCCAGGCACGTGGGCAGCATAAAGAGCGGCCACCAGCGCTTGAGTGCTTTGCCCATAAAAGGGTCCTTTCAATATGCAGGGGGCGGGCAAACCAACGTCTGCCCGCCCCCTGTCGCTAATCAGATAGCTTGGGCAGCAACTGCTTACTCGGAAGCAGCCTTCTCGGTCTTCCAGCCATCGACGAAGGCGTTCTTGACGCCGTCCCACTTGGTGTTGTCGGCAGCATAAGCAATGAGAGCCTGCTTGAGGTTCTTCTTCCACTCCTCAGAGGGGATGTAGACGAAGTCCCAAGCGACGGTCTTCTTGCCGTCCTTGGCCATGGCAACGGCCTGCTGCGAGAAGACGTTGGTGGTCTCCTTGGCGCTCTTGAACGGAGCGGTCAGACCCATCTTGTCGGCGATGATGCTGGTCGGGGTGTCAGCGGTGACGCACCAGTACATGAAGTCCTCGGTGGCCTTCTGAGCATCCTCGGAAGCCTGGGAGCTCACGCACCAGTAGTTCTCGCCGCCGGAGCACAGGCCCTGGTTCTCCTCGCCGTCGACGCCGATGTAGATCGGCAGCATGCCGAGCTGGTCGTCGGTCATACCGGCCTTGGTGAGGTCAGCGTATGCCCAAGAGCCGTTCTGATAGAAGACGGCCTTGCCGGTTGCGAACTCGTTGGTGGCGTCGTCGCCGGTCTTGGAGGCAAGCTGCGAAGGATCGCAGGTGGAGTCGGTGATGTACAGGTCGAAAATCTGCTTGAAGTTGTCGAGATACTCGCCCTTGATCTCGTCGTCCTCCTGGTTGTGCTCCTTCTCGAACTCGTAGTAGAGCGGGAGGTTGGCGAGGTGAGTGGTGTAGCGCCAGCTGGAGGAGTCATCCATGCCGGCAGAAGTGAAGGCACCCTCAACACCAAGCTCGTCCTTGCGGGCCTGGATGTCGTCAGCGCAAGCCTTCAGCTTGTCGAAGGAGTTGATGTCCTCGGCCTTGTAGCCAGCCTTCTCGAGCAGCTGCTTGTTGTAGATGATGCCGTAGCTCTCCTGGACCCAGTCGATACCCAGATCCTTGCCATCGGACTGCAGAGCCAGGGAGTCGTCAATGAGCTCACCGCGGAGCTTGGTATCGGACAGGTCGGCGCAGTAATCCTTCCAGTTCTTAAGACCGGTGGGGCCGTTGACCTGGAACAGGGTCGGAGCGGAGCTCTTGGACATCTCGGACTTGAGCTTCTCCTCGTAGGTGTTGGAGGCGGCGGTCACGATCTTGACCTCGACGCCCTTCTCCTCCTTGTACGCCTTGGCGATCTCCTTCCACTCCTTGTCGACCTCGGGCTTAAATTGGAGGAAGTAGACCTCGGTAGCGTCACCAGAAGCAGAGGAGCCGGAGCCGGCGGAGCCACCGCAGCCCACGAGACCCAGACCAAGAACCGCAGCCGCGGAACCAGCAAAGCCCAGGAACTGCCTTCTGCTCATTTCGTTCTTCATTACAATCCACCCTTTCACACCGTGGCGGCACCCTTTGCCGCCGCCTTCGGAGATTGGCTCGGGGACTTTGCCCCTTTTGCTGATTTGTACGATACGCTATTTGGCTACTTGTTTGAACAAGTATTACTAGAGCGGTAGAAAAACTTCGGTGAACGGTAATTTCAACTTGATACTTGACAAGTTTTGTATAAACAATTATTTGTTATCAAATGCAGAGAAAACGCCCGGTCAAGCCGATGCATCGTCGGTTTGACCGGGCGTTTTCGCTTTGAGGGCATGAGTCTCGTCAGGCTGCGAGCTAGCCGGCTATCGCTTGGAGTTGACGCGGTAATGGAAGATCTCGGGATGCGTGCGGGCATGCGTGACCTCGAACAAGATGCCGTCCGAGGTGTACGACTGGCTCTCCATGACGGCGACACAGTTGTATTTGCCGAGGTCAAGATAGCTGCAGTCCTCATCGTTGGCAAGCTCGACGCTCACTGTACGGCGACTCGCCATCACCTTGACGCCGCGTTTGTGCTCCAGATAGTCGTAAATTGACTTTGCGGCGATCTCGGGCGTCAGGCCCTTGGCGATTGACTCCAAAAAGTAACCATGGTCTACTTGGCGCGCATTGCCGTTAAGGCTTCGGACACGCACCACGCGAATCAACTCCTCGCCCACCTTAAAGCCCAGGCGACGAGAGAGTTGCTCGGTGCAAATCAAATGCTCAAAAGACTTGACCTCGGTCGATGCGACGGCATTGTTGCGCTTTGCAAATTCGCCAAACGACTCGACTTCCTCGAGTGCGCCCAGCATGTCGGTTTCGCCCTTGAGCCAAATAACGCGCACGCCCTTGCCGTGTATAGGCTGCACAAACATCTGGTCGGCCAGCATGCTCAAGGCGCGTCGAACGGTATTGCGCGTGCAGCCAAACTCCGCGGTCAGCTCGGCTTCGGTTGGCAGCATCTCCTGAAACGCATAAGTCCCGTTAATGATGCGCGAACGGATCTCGCGGTAGATTCCTTCGTAAATCGCTTTTGGCATGACTTCACCTCTAATGAATATGTATGGCTAGGCACGATAGCATTTCTTAAAGTTGTTTAAACCGATTATCGGCAAAGTGACAGGATTTAACCGTTGACGGTTTCTGTCCCGCCCAAACCGGTTTCGCTCAAAACTGCCGGTACGACAATCGTCTGGTCCTCTACAATGAATCCATTGTTTAAACGTTTCACCATGCGCAACGCGCCTCGATATTCGGGAGGCAGAACATGCTGCAAAAAATCCAACGCTTTGGCGGGGCAATGTTCGCGCCCGCCATGTTGTTTTCCATATCGGGCCTTATGGTCGGCGTCTCCGCCCTCGCAACGTCTGCGGATATCGTCGGCGACCTCGCCGTATACGGAACCCCTTGGTACGTTTTTTGGACTATCATTCAGCGCGGCTCGTGGACGGTCTTTAAACGACTTCCGCTCCTTTTTGCCGTAGCGCTGCCCATCGGCCTTGCCCAAAAGCAACCGGCACGTTGTTGCCTCGAGGCGCTCGTGGCCTATTTTGCCTATTGCTTCTTTTTGAGCGAGATCATCAAGCTGAGCGGAGACAACCTTGGACTTAAGTACCCGTCGTCTTTGACCTCCGCTAGCGGCATCACCATCATCGACGGCATCAAAACCCTCGACACCGGCATTATTGGCCCGCTGGCGGTGTCGGCAACCGTCGTCGCCATCCATGACCGCTTCTACGATGCCAAGGTTCCCGATTGGCTCGGCACCTTCTCGGGCTCCTCGCTGGTCTACCTCATCAGCTTTTTTGCCGTGTTTGCCCTTGCCGCTATCTCGGCCGCCATCGTGCCCTCCGTATACGCTGTGACCGAAACGCTGCGCCACGCACTTGCGGGCGTCGGCCCCTTTGGCGTGGGCATCTTTGTGCTTTTGGAGCGAGCGCTCGAGCCCATGGGGCTGCACCACCTGCTCTACATGCCGATCTACTACGACAACCTGGTCATTAACGACGGCATCTACGCCACGTGGAGCAGCTTGCTCCCCATCCTCTCCCATAGCACGCGCCCCCTTAATGAACTTGCGCCGTGGGCCGGTTTTACCGCGACCGGCTGGGTCAAGCTCTTTGGCCTTCCCGCCATCGCAGCCGCGTTCTACTCCACCGCAAAACCAGAGCGCCGCGCCGGCCTCAGGGCCATCCTTGTTCCCGCCATCATCGCCTCGGTGGTTTGCGGCGTTACCGAGCCACTCGAGTTTCTCTTTATGTTCACCCACCCCGGGCTCTTTTTTCTCTACGCCGTCTTATCGTCTTGCCTTGCCACAACCATGAATCTCTTTGGCATCGTCGGCATCTTCTCGGGCGGCCTCATGGAGATGGCAGCCTTCAACTTTATTCCGCTCATGCGGACGCATGCCGGCTCCTACCTTTTGGCGCTCGGTATCGGCCTTGCCTTTAGCCTCATCTTTTTTGTTAGTTTTCGAGCACTCATCTTGATCTATGACCTTAAGACGCCGGGCCGCGAGGATCATGTCGCCAATCGCGCGGCAATCGATCATTTAACGGGAAGCGGCTTTGCCAAAGAGCAATCTCCCGATGACGAGGTCAATAGTCGATCCGATCAAGATCACGTCCTCGCTGAGCGGGTAATTCAGCTTTTAGGTGGCGTTGGCAATATTGTGGGCGCAACCAACTGCGCCACGCGCCTGCGCGTCGAGGTCGCAGACCCTTCCATCGTTGCAGATAACGCGGCGTTTGTCGCGGCGGGCGCCAAGGGCCTCATCATTACGGGCAAAACCGCCCAGGTGATCATCGGCATCTCGGTTCCCCGCGTCAAAGAGCACTTTGATCAGATTATGGGACTCGAACCGGGGTTTGCATTCGCCGCCTCGCCTTCTCATGCCGCCGACGCCACCAAAAAGCATGGCAATGTCTGCTTCTTCGACATCGACGGTACGCTCGCCTGGCAAGATCCCAAACTTGCCCAAGAGCTCCCCGAGGGCGAGCGAGATCTTTCCCCCTATCCCAACGAGACGGTTGCACAGGCAATTCGCACGTTTGTCGCCAACGGCAACAAAGCCTTTATCTGTACGGGGCGCACCCTCAGCTGCATCCATCCCAAGCTGCTCGAGCTGCCGTGGGCAGGCGTCGTGTGCCTCGCGGGCGGTTACGCCGAACTCGAGGGGCGTATCGTGCGAAATGCAGCCATAAACCCTGGTCTGCTACAGCGCCTCGCCCCCTATCTCGAGCAATCGGGCGAGGTCATTCGCTTTGAGGGCATCGATCGCGTCGTGCGCATGAGTGCAGATGCCCCCGAGACGTACGGCTACGCACGCACCGTGGGCGACGCCGTCACGCAACTTGAGCACTACAACGCCTATAAAATTCTTATGTCCACACCACTTGCCAACCGCATCGCTCAAGATAAAGAGCTTGGACCTCTGCTCTGCCTCAACGAGCTCGAGCTCGAGGTCACAGAAATCTCGCCGCGCGAGTGCACCAAACGGGCCGGAATCAAGGCTGTGCTTGACGCCCTGGGACCAGACCACGGCACCGTATATGGCATTGGCGACGCGAGCAACGACATCGCCCTCATGGAGGCGGTCGATGTTGGCATCGCCATGGGCAACGCGCCGGACTTCCTCAAGGAAAAGGCCGACTACGTAACCGACAGCTTCGACCGCGACGGTGTCGTCACCGCGCTCGAACACTTTGGGCTTATCTAGCCGAGCCCCTTGCCGCGTTTGCGACCGCAAGACTCAATCGTCTTCAACCGCCGCGCTCGACGCCCCAATGTGGCAATATGTAGTCTGCATAATGCAACGGTGCAACCTAAGAAAGAATGCGAGAACCCGTGTCCAGTCCGTTTACCAGCTTTTTAGCCCAGCACTTTGACCAGATTAACGACTATCTGGCCACGTTCTTTGACGGACAGGCAACTTCCGCCGATATCGAGCGTTACCTGTATACCCCGCTCTCGGCATTTACGGCCAATGCCGGCAAGCGCCACCGCCCGCTCATCTGCATGCTCGCCGCCACCGCGGTAGGCGGCAGCTTTGAGAGCGCCCGCAGCGCGGCGGCAGCTATAGAGCACTTTCAATCAGGAGCGCTTATCCATGACGACATCGCCGACAACGGCCAACTGCGTCGCGGCAAGCCCTGTATGCACCTTACCGAGGGCACGGGACTTGCCATCAACTGCGGCGATCTAGCGCTCACCATGGTCACCAAGACGGTTCTCGACGACCCCACGCTCGAGGCAGACGTGAAACTCCGCGTGCTCCACGAGCTCACCGAGATGATCGTTCGCACCATCGAGGGCCAGGCGCTCGACTTGGGCTGGGTCCGCGATGGGCGCTTTGACATCTCGGTCGACGATTATCTGGACATGGCGACGCACAAGACCGCGTACTACAGTGGAGCCACGCCGCTTGCCGCCGGAGCCATTATCGGCGGCGGCAGCGAGGAGCAGATTGAGGCACTGCGCGCCTTTGGCCTGCACACGGGCCTTGCCTTCCAGATCCAAGATGATCTGCTCAACTTGATCGGTACCAAGGAGGCCGCCAACAAGGACTTCCGCACCGATATCACAGAGGGCAAGCGCACCCTCGTCGCCGTGCACGCCCTGTCAGACAAGCGTTATCACGACGAGGTCGAGGCGATCCTTTCCTCGGGCACCGAGGACCCCGCACAACTTGCACGCGCCGTGGAGATCTTCCAGGAGACCGGCTCCATCGATTACGCCCACACTTACGCGCTCGACCTGACCGCTAAGGCCAAAGCGGCCATCGAGAACGTTGAGCTTGATCCGCACGCACGCGAGCTGTTCCTCTCCATGGCAGATTTCTTTGTGGAGCGCCTTAACTAACGGGGGTTATAAAACCTGTCAGCAGCGTATTTAGGCACAACTTGCTACACTGTTGAGTGCATGTTTATGCATCCCTTTGCGTTGTCTATCCGACAGACGCTCAAATAGTACGAATGGTACGCCGAAAGGGGTTCGTTCATGGAACCTATTACAACGGGCATGCAAGGAGCAGCCGTCGAGGACGTGCAGTCTCGTCTCCTGCAGCTCGGCTACACGATTGATGCCGCCGAAGTCACCGACAAGTACTTTGGAGCCACCACTGAGCAGGCCGTCAGCACCTTCAGACTCGACAGCGGCCTTGCTGCCGGTCATGCCGTCGATATCCCCTGTTGGAGCGCCCTTGTAGACGCTTCGTATAAGCTGGGCGACCGCACCCTCTATCTGCGCATGCCCAATTTCCATGGCGCCGATGTGCAGGCCCTGCAGCGCGCTCTCAACGTTTTGGGCTTTGCCTGTGGCGAAGACGACGGCTACTTTGGTCCGCATACCGAGGCCGCCCTGCAGCAGTTCCAGGAAAATGTCGGCCTGTTTGCCGACGGCATGGCCTTCCAGGACACCTACGCCTACATCAACCGCCTGCACCATGTGTGGGAGGGCAAGCCCTCGGTCACCGAAGCCGAGTCCCGCATCGGTTTTGCTCGCGCCGCCAACGTGCTCGAGCGTTTCCAGATTGCCGTTATCGGCGAGGACCCCATCGCACGCAGCGTTGCGTCGCGCATGTGGAATATCGCCACGGCAACGACCGACAACAGCGGCATGATGCTCTGCGACTCCGAGGTCCCAACCGACGTTGACCTGGTGCTCGAGATCGCAAGCGACGAGCTGCCCGCCGACGCCGCACCGCGCGCCACGATTGCCCTCGCCGAGTGCCACAACCTGGCCCAGCGCATCCGCACTGCCAATGTCGCCGCGCAGCAGAAGCCGGCACGCATTCGCATTGAGCTCACGGGCATGACGCGCTACAACGGCACCTTCACGGCCAGCGACGCGCAGACACTCGCCGTACGCCTGCTCGATGGCGTTTGCGATGCCCTCGCAGATTAGGTAAACTAAACGAGTTGCTTTTGGGCAACACCACACATTGGGACGTAGTTCAACGGTAGAACTCCGGTTTTTGGTGCCGGCTGTTGGGGGTTCGAATCCCTCCGTCCCAGCCCCTAAGAACATAGCGCTCCAGGCCCATATGGACCTGGAGCGCTTTTTCGTGGGCGAACGGAGGGATTCGAACCCGCAAGGGTGCGGAGCTGAGGAAACGCGAAGCGTTTTCCAGCG
>CATYJC010000029.1 GCA_958407555.1 uncultured Collinsella sp.
TCGCCTACGGGCTATACCCGTGCGGCGACTGATTATCTGATGGAAACGTTGCGCGATATGGGCTTTGGCCCCGAGCGTTCCAATAAGGGCAACGTGCTGGTTGAGCTTGGCGGCGAGGGCGAGCCGCTCGTGTTGGCGAGTCATGTCGACACCCTGGGCGCCATGGTACGCTCCATTAAGGACAATGGCCGCCTGCGTCCCACGACGCTTGGTGGGCACCAGTGGTCTACGGCCGATGGCGAGAACTGCACCGTTTACACGCGCGATGGCAATGTCTACACGGGTGTGGTCCTCAATACCGAGCCTTCGGCGCACGTGGCCGACGAGCCGGTCAAGATCATCGAGAAGAACATGGAAATCCTGCTCGACGAGAATGTCGACAGCAAGGACGACGTGCTTGAGCTGGGCATTCAGACCGGCGACATCATTGCTATGGATCCGCGTACCACGGTGACGGAGAGCGGCTACATCAAGAGCCGCTTCCTGGATGACAAACTGTCGGCGTCGATTCTGCTGGGTCTGGCCCGCGCCGTTGCTGACGGCGAGGTGTCGCTTTCGCGCAAGGTGTCCCTGCTCTTTACCGTGTACGAGGAGGTCGGCCACGGCGGTGCCTTCGTGCCGGCCGACACGCGCGAAATGATCAGCGTTGACATGGGCTGCGTGGGCGACGACCTGGGCTGCACCGAGCGCATGGTGTCGATTTGCGCCAAGGATTCGGGCGGTCCGTACAACTACGACCTGGTGACCACGCTGTCCAATATCGCGCGCGAGCTTGAACTCGATTACGCCATCGACGTGTATCCGCATTACGGCTCGGACGTCGAAGCCACGCTCTCTGCCGGCTACGACATTCGCCATGGCCTGATTGGTCCCGGCGTGTACGCGAGCCATAACTACGAGCGCAGCCACATCGACGGCGTGCGCAATACCTACGAACTCGTCCGCGCTTACGTCCAGCGCTAGGGGAGCAGCGGCCTCGGCTGGCACAGCAGTACCGACCGAGGCCGCCCTCTGTAAGTTGCGGTGAAATAGGGACTGTTTAAGCGTTTAAAACCGCCAAACAGTCCCTATTTCACCGCAACTTAGGGGGCAGTGCTGTTATCTCTGCACGTGCCGTAGCACCTCAACGGCGGCGCTTACCTCTATCGTGCGGCGCTCGAGACCGCGGCGGATGGCCTTGAGGCGATTGCCTGCTGTTGCCCATGCGCTTTGTGAGAGGATTTCGACTGCCTCGTCGACGAACCCATCGAGATGCGACGCATCGAACCAATCGAGCGAGTCAGCAAATGCTAGCTGAGTGGAAGGGTCCGGACCAAACGGTTTGGCGGCAAATCCAAACTCCCCGGCAACGAGCACGGCGGTTGGCACGTTGTACCACAGGCAATTGCCACTATCGAACAGCGGTGCAGGCCGCATTTCCAGCGTGTCGACATTGCGGATGATGCCGAAGTTTCGCCAGTGGCGGTCGCTGTTGGCCAGGAGGGCATCGCAGACAATCATCTGCGACATGGATTTTCTTACCGTGGCTTCGTCAGCCCCGTGTCTGCCAAGAAAGCGACAGTATCGATCGTATGTTGAGTTTCCTCGCTGGCCACCGAGTGCGTCCCTGATATAAGCGGCCGGCACGTATTCCTCACGGCCATTAAGAAAGTCATCGCATAGGCATACGGGCCCGTCGAACATGCGCTCGACCGTATAGGGAACAAACTCACCTTTGGATAGCAGACGCCGATGTAGAGCTGTTGCAACCGCCTCGTTAAACGGTCGCTGATCGTCCATTCCGCATCCTTTAACCAGGATGCGAACGCCATTGCGGATCATCCAGGATTTGGGGAGCTCGCCCTCGGACGTATTGTCAGGATTTTTGAGTCCGATGCCCTCAAGCCAGCCTGAACGATGCTCGGGTGCCGACCGTTCAAAATTGTTTTCGAAGTAATTGAGGTGCTGCCAATCGAGTCCATCGCAGTCGACCGGTCTTAGCCAATAGCAATCCGAAAGCGAAAAACCCAGGCAACGAACGGGCACTTCAATACCGCTGTCAATTCCCAGCTCGCGATAGCGCGAGATGAGTCCGGGGCGGACGTCGGGCACCGACCGGTGACTCCACCACGTGTTAAGCGCTCGTTTATTCACCGTTGGAGAAGAACTCGAGCACGTGCCAAACGGCATCCTTCGTGCATCGAGTATTTCGGCAATTTCAAAGGAAAACTCGCGCGTTGGATCAAACGAGACATGCGCGACCTCGTGGTCGGCTGACATCAACGTGAACTTGCGCCCTACGTCAGCTGCGGGACGGCGCCCGCGCTTACGGACCTTTTGATAACCAATCGCGGAATCGTACTCAACCATTTTCCGCCCACCGACGATATCGCACGCGAGCGTTCCCGATGCAGCCAGTTGCGATATACGGGCCTTCGTAACGCCCAGCAGGCGTGCGGCGTCACCCATGGTTATATAGTTGGAAGTACTCATCTGCTGCATCACCTCGTTAAGTATTCTAATCGTTAAATATAGCAAGCACAAACATCATAATACTTAACAAAGTTGCGGTGAAATAGGGACTGTTGGGGACTATTTCACCGCAACTTATCGAGGAGTGCTGTTATTTGATGGCTGCCGTAACGGTGCCGCCGCCCAGGACGATGTCGCCGCGGTATATAACGACGGCCTGGCCGGGGGCGATGGCTCGTTGTGGCTCGTCAAAAGTTAGCAGCATTTGCCCGTCTTCGTCACGCGTAAGGGTCGCTGCCTGGTCTTTCTGACGGTAGCGATACTTGGCACCCACGCGAATGCCGCCGGCATCGAGCTCTGCCTCCATGCGGTCGGCAGGGGCGCTCCAGATCCAGTCGTTGGCCGTGAGCGCTGTGGCCGTCAGGTCTTCGGCCTCGCCCAGATGCACAATGTTGTTGGCGGCATCGACGCCCGTCACATACACGGGATGCGCCATCGCGACGCCCAGGCCCTTGCGCTGGCCGATGGTATAGCGCAGCGCGCCATTGTGGCGCCCGACCACGCTGCCGTCGCGCCACACAATATCGCCCGGTGCAGCGGCATGTCCGCAGCGGCGCTCGATATAGCCCGCATAGTCGCCATCCGCGATAAAGCAGATGTCCTCGCTTTCGGCTTTCTTGGCGTTTATGAAACCCTGTTCGGCGGCAATGCGGCGCACGTCGCGCTCCTTGTCCAGCCCGGCCAGCGGAAAGATTGTGCGTGCTAGGCGCTCCTGCGTGAGCGAATACAAAAAGTAGCTCTGGTCCTTCTTGGGGTCCTCGCCGCGATGCAGCTGCCATGTGCCGTCGGGCGCCTGGCTCGTCTTTGCGTAGTGGCCTGTGGCGATGTAGTCGCAGCCCATATCGAGTGCCGCATCGAGCAGCGCGCCAAACTTAATATGGCGGTTGCAGATGATGCACGGGTTGGGCGTCAGCCCCTCCTGGTAGGCAGTCACGAAGCGCTCGATAACGTTGCGATCGAAGGTCTGCTGCAGGTCGAGCACATGGTGGGGTATCCCCAGGCGCTCGGCGACGGTCTTTGCATCGGCGATGTCGCGGTCGACTTTGCTCATGCCCGTGACGGGATCGGGCGCGGGACAGGTGAGGCGCATGGTGGCACCGACACATTCGTAGCCCTGACTTTTAAGCAGATAGGCAGTCACGCTGGAATCGACGCCGCCGCTCATGGCGACGAGCACGCGCTTGTTGTGCATGGGGAGGTTCTCCTTGGTGGCATGTGGCCAAAAAAGAAAAGCGGCGCGGGAGGCTGGTTCCGCGCCGCAGACATTGTAGCAAGTTCGGACGTCTCGTGGGACACCCTGATGGGATGGGCTCAGGCTGCCGGGAGAGAGGGGACCGGCTCGTCCCTGGGCTCAACCTATGGGCGACAGGCCCTAGTCCTGGAAGAGTGCCGTGGACAGGTAGCGCTCACCGGTATCAGCGAGCAGCGCCACGATGGTCTTGCCCTCGTTCTCGGGGCGCTTGGCCAGCTGCAGCGCAGCCCACACGGCGGCGCCGGACGAAATGCCCACGAGCACGCCCTCCTTGTGGCCCACGGCGCGGCCGGTGGCAAAGGCGTCGTCGTTCTCGACGGGGATGATCTCGTCGTAGATCTGGGTGTCGAGGACGTCGGGCACAAAGCCGGCGCCGATGCCCTGGATCTTGTGCGGGCCGGCCTGGCCCTTGGAGAGCACCGGGGAGGTGGCGGGCTCAACGGCGACGACCTGAATCTCGGGGTTCTGCTCCTTGAGGAACTCGCCCACACCGGTCACGGTGCCGCCGGTGCCGACGCCGGCGACGAAGATGTCGACCTCGCCGTCGGTGTCATCCCAGATCTCGGGGCCGGTCGTGGCCTTGTGGATGGCGGGGTTGGCGGGGTTTACAAACTGGCCGGCGATAATGCTGTTGGGCGTCTCCTTCTGCAGTTCCTCGGCCTTGGCGATGGCGCCCTTCATGCCCTTGGAGCCGTCGGTGAGCACGAGCTGCGCACCGTATGCCTGCATCAGCTTGCGGCGCTCGACGGACATGGTCTCGGGCATGGTGATGATCACCTTGTAGCCGCGGGCGGCCGCCACCGAGGCAATGCCGACGCCGGTGTTGCCGCTCGTGGGCTCGATGATGGTGTAGTCGCCGCCGCGCACGAGCTTGCCGGCCTTCTCGGCCTCGTCGATCATGTTCTTGGCGACGCGGTCTTTGACGGAGCCGGCGGGGTTGAAGTATTCCAACTTGACGAGCACGCGGGCCTTGAGGTCCTCATCGGCCTCAAAGTGAGTGAGCTCCAGAAGCGGGGTGTGGCCGATAAGCTGATCGATGGACGTGTAAACATTGCTCATGGTGAACCTCCAAAGTGTTCAAATGCCTGGATACCGTGTGGTTTTACGGTGTGTGTAACAGCAAAACCCATAAACCCTATAGGTTGTCTGTCTTGCTGTTGGCAAGCATGGTAGACACTAAACCCTAGTAACGCAATAGGAAATAGAAGATTATTACGAGTCGATTAACCAGCTTGACGGGAATAGGTATTTTCAAAACCAATATTTCGGCTAGAATTTCTACGGATTAAAAGACCGAAAGGCAGCAATATATATGTTGGTTTCCACAAAGGGCAGGTATGCCCTGCGCGTTATGGTCGACCTGGCCGAGCACCAGGCGGCAGGCCGCATTCCCCTCAAAGAGATCGCCGCGCGTCAGGGGATTTCGGAGAAATATCTGGAGAACATTTTGGCCACGCTCGTGCGCGCCAATATGCTCTCGGGCATGCGCGGCAAGGGCGGCGGCTACGTGCTCACGCGCCCGCCCGAGCAGTACACGGTGGGCGAGATCCTGCGCCTGACCGAGGGCAGCCTGGCACCGGTCGCATGCCTGGACGGCGACTGCAAGGGCTGCTCACGATCTGATGAGTGCCCCACGCTCGACGTTTGGAAGAACCTGGATAAGCTCATAAACGACTACCTCGACGGCGTGACGCTCGATGCGCTTGTCGCCCCCAACGAGGGCTACGACTACGTCATCTAGCCCCACCCGCCATTTGGGGACGGGGCAGAAATGGTAGATTTTCTTGCCCTCTGAGGCTTGGCAAATGACAAGGCCGCCCATCGTTGCGATGGACGGCCTTCGTTTTGGCGTGTTGTGGCGGTCCGTATCCGGTCGCTTTAGTTCCTGGCGATGCTGTCGAGAATGCTGCGCATGATGGATACCAGGATGCTGCCCATAAAGGCCGATCCAAAGCCGGCAATGGAGATGCCCGCGCCCAGCAGATTGACCGACAGGTAGCTGGCCAGCTCGAGCATAAAGCTGTTGACTACGAGCTGAAAAATGCCAAGCGTGATAATAGTGAGCGGCAGCGAGATGACCGTCAGGAACGGCTTGACGAGCGAGTCGACGATGTTGAGGAACAGTCCCACGAAGGCAAAGCAGACCCAGGCGTCGGCCATGCCGAAGGGCTGAATGCCGGGGACGAGAAACGTTGCGATCGCGATGGCGATTGAGGTCAAAAGCCAGTTGAGTAAAAAGCGCATGGTGGGAATCCTTTCTTGCGCATGGCGTGGTGAGGGGCGTGAGGGGTACGCACCTTTGCAACTCGGATAGATGCGCGGGCACGGCCCTGTTTGGGCGCCCATTGTCTCAGATATTCGTGGAGCTTGCGTGCGTATTCGGTTTCAAAACGGCGCTCGTCCTAAAAAACGTGCCGCTGGCAGAGAGTCTTGTCGCTTTAGTTTGGTGGTGTGCTAAACTGCTACGGGCAAAAGCCACAGGCGTTGCCCTATTGCATAGAACGGGCGAGCGATGCCCGATGTCAGTATCAACTTCGATGCCTTTTGGCGGGTTTGGCGGTGATCGATGAATATCGAGAACATGTTTGACAAGCCTGATGTCAAGCAGCTGGTCCACGCATTTAGCCTTTTGGACGACGAGAAAGATATCCAAGCGTTTTTGACCGATATCTGCACGCCGCGCGAGATTTGCGATCTATCGCAGCGTCTGCAGGTCGCGCGTTACCTGGACGAGGGCGAGCCCTATGTCGAGGTTCAGGCCCGTACCGGCGCTTCGTCCACCACGGTGAGCCGTGTGTCCAAGGCGCTCAACGGCGAGTACGGTGGCTATCGCAAGATCCTCATTAAGCTGGAGGATGGCGAGTAAGCCGCGCCAAAAACGAATTGTGCAAAACCGCTCCTCCGGGGGCGGTTTTTTGATCCCTTGGGGACGGAGGAAAACGGATCACCGGGTTAGACAGACCCCCTCGGTGATCCGTTTTCCTCCGTCCCCAAGGGATCAAATCTGTTGGCGTGGGGCAAATCTGTCCGCTTGGGCGGGTAGGATGGATACATTGATTATTGCGAACAGTTTGAGCGGAGGACCATGCCTGTTCGAATCTATACCACCAATGCCGGCACGGATTTGAGCGATGCCGAGTCGGCGTTGCTTGCCGACCTTATTGCCCGCCACGGGCGTGCCGTGCTGCTGGCACCTACGTTTGCCGAGCTCGACCTGTGCCGTCATGATGTGGCGGAAGCCGGGGTTTCACTGGGTATCGACTACAAGACGCCCACATCGTGGCTTCGTTCGCTTTGGGAGCTATTGGGTGACGGGCGCGGTTTCGTCGACAACCTGCAACGCCAGATGCTGTTCTCGGACATGGTCACGCGTCTTGATGATGCCGACCTACAGCCGCTCTCACGCAGCCAGGGTACAGTGCGCATGCTCGCGCGCATGGCCCGCGACGTGTTGCCGGGTGTGGCGGGGACGGGTGCCGAACGATGCCGTGGCGACAACTGCCAGCCGGAGCCAAAAAGCGATGCCGAGGCTCGTGTGTTCGAGCTTTTGCGCGCCTACGCGGGCGGTTTGGACCGTCGAGATATGGTCGAGCCCTGTGAAGCGGCCGACATTATGGCCGGTGCCCTGGCCGATAGCCTGCCGGCTTGCACCCGCGCCGTATGCGTGCGCGGTATCACGTCGTTTACGCACGGTCTGCTCGAGCTGCTGTCTGCCGTGGCGAACAATGGGGGAGAGGTCGTCGTGCTGCTTGCCCGCGAGCAGGCGGCGATGCGCGAGGAGCTTGCCGCGGCATTTGATGCCCGCGGTGTGCTGTTTGAGGCCGCGCCGCTGGAGGAGGACGCCGTCGCGTCTGATGCCGCTTGCGGGACTGCCGCTCAGCCTGTCTTTATTGAGGTCGCCGGTCCCCATGCCCGTGCTCATGTCTATGCGGACGCCATCGATAAGTTGGTGAAAGTGCACAAGGAGTCCAAGGCCGATAAAGCTGCTGCAACGCCCGCCGACCCCGTGTGCGTGCTCGTTGTTTCTGCCCGGGCACCCCAGCTGTTCGGTGAGCTCGCCTCTCGTCTGGCGGCTCGTCATATCGCTGCCGAGACAGTTGAGTTCACGGCGTTTTCCCAATCCATTGCGGGCAGGCAGCTTGCGGCGCTTGCCGGCCTGATCGAGCGCATGAAGGCCGCCGATGAGGGCATGGCGTCAAAGACCGAGTGGTGGCCCGCGCCGGAGCTTACCGACTGGATCTACAGTCCGCTTTCGGGCGCTGATGCCGTCAATGCCCGTACCTTCGATAAGAATATGCGTCTCTCGCGCAGCAAGACTATCGCGGGCGTTAAGAGCCTGCTGCAGAGCGTTCAGGGCCAGGTGAGGGGCGCGCGCAAGGCGGCGAGCGACGAGAACTGGTTTAAGAACGTGCCGTGTGTGGTTTCGGACGTGTTCCAGGCGCTGTGGCGTGACAAGCCCGTGACGGCGCTCAAGGCCATGCTTGCCGTTGCCGAGGCGTTGCCCGATCGCTCGCTGGGCAGCTTGGATGGCCAGGCCCGTCGCCAGGCGGAGGTAGCCCTGCTGCGCCACGCCATCGACATCCTTATGAACGGCGCCCGCGCGCTCGACGTGTCGCAGGCCGCGACCGTGCCCGTGCTCGATGGCATTCGCACCAAGGTGGACAAGCGTAGCACCGCCTATGATTACGAGACCCACGAGGTTGACCGCGCGCTGCGCGCCCAGGTTCGTTTTGCTTCGCTTGCCGATGCGGCGGCTCTGCGCCCCGGCAGCTACGATGCCGTGCTGTTTGCCGATGTCGATTTGGACAGCTATCCGCTCTCACACGAGGAGGGGCCGCTGGCCACGCTGGCGGCGAGCCTTGGTCGCGAGGGCGTGATGCTTGAGCCCGCGGCCTTGCTGCGCGTGCGCTTTGGCCACGCGATGCAGGCGGCACGCGGCCCGGTTGCGCTTGCGCGCGTGACGCACGATCGCCAGGCGCGCGAGTGCTATCCGGCTGCCGTATGGACCGAGTTGCGGGCGCATGCCGAGGCCGCCGACGCTGCTAAGGCCGCTGACGCTGCTAAGGCCGCTGGCGCCGACAAGGCGAAGTGCGTGGGTGAGGGTGATATCGTAAAGGACTTCGATCCCGCGGCAGGCGAAGGTCTCAAGCGCGAGCGCGTGACCTGTGAAGCCCCTCAGCATCTGAGTGCCGAGGCCGTGCCGTATTTGGTCCTGCGTCGTCGCGATGGCGAGGGCGAGGACGCGCCGCTCGTGCCGCGCCTGACGTCCGCCTCGCAGATCGAGGCCTATTCCACCTGCCCGCTGTGCTGGTTCGTCTCGTATCGCGTCAAACCTCAGTCCATCGATGCAGGCTTTGGCAACATGGAGAAGGGCAACTTTGTCCATGACGTGCTGGAGCACTTGCATGCACGTCTTCCGCAGGAGGGCATGGAGCGCGTGACGCCCGAGAACCTGCCGCGTGCACAGAAGCTGCTGCACGAGGTCTTTGACGAGACGTTGGCCGAGCACGCCGGCAAGCGCGGTACCGAGGGCCCGCTGGTGCCGCTCTCTCCAGTGGAGGAGCGCCAGGTGGCCGAGATTCTGCCGCAGCTGGAAGGCGTGCTTGCCTACGAGTCCGAGACGCTTGCCCCCTTTGCCCCGCGCTACCTTGAGTTCGCCTTTAATGAGCTTAAGGTCGAGTATGCCGGTTGGCCACTCGGTGGGCGCATCGACCGCGTGGATGTGGATGCCGAGAATCGCGCCGTGGTAATCGACTACAAGCACCGTTCGGGTGTCGAGGAGTTTAAGCTCGCCGATCCTACGGTGCGCGACGAGGAGTCGGGCGAGGCCCCCATCGACGACCCGCGCTGGCTGCCGCCCCATACCCAGACACTCATCTACGCCCAGGCCATGCGTCGGGCGCTGGGCCTAGATACCCGTGCTGCGCTCTATTTTTCGACCAAGGGCGGCAAGCCCGCGCTGCGCGGCGCGGCGAGTGCCGAGTTGCTTGAGGAAGAGCGCGGCGACGGTCGTATCCCGGGCCTTAAGAAGGGCTTTCCCGGCGAGGGCGGCAACATGGACTTCGATGCGCTGCTCGACCGCGTGGAGACCGGCATTGCCGAGCGCCTGCGCGAGCTCGAGGCGGGCGTCGTGACGGCGGTCGATCCGACATCGGCGCAGGCCGCGCATGCGCGCTGCTCGTATAACCACGAAGGAACGTTTGTAAGGAGGGACGTGTAGACCATGGATCTTTCGACTTTGATGCCGCAACAGCTGCAAGTCGTCAAAACGCTCGACCGCCCGCTGTTTGTCTCGGCGGGCGCCGGCTCGGGCAAGACCTTTACCCTCACGCGCCGCATCGTCTATGCGCTCTCGCCCGAATCCGGTCCGTTTGTCGAGCATCTGGACCAGGTGCTTGCCATTACCTTTACCAAAGACGCCGCGGCCGAGATTCGCGACCGCGTGCGCCGTGCGCTTATCGAAGAGGGTATGGACGAAGAGGCCCTGACGGTCGACGACGCGTGGATTTCGACCATTCACGGCATGTGCTCGCGCATCCTGCGCGCGCATGCGTTGGAGCTGGGCATCGATCCCGAGTTCACGGTGCTCACCGATACCGATGAGCTTATGGATCAGGCTGTCGAGCATGTGCTGGGGCGCGCGACGGCGCCCGATGCCGCGCCCGAGCTCGCGGCTTCGCTCAAAGCACTCTATGCCTGGTATCCCATGGCGGGTGAGGGCGGGACGTTTGGCGCCGGTACCACCATCAAAGGTCTGGTGCGCAACCTATTGGAGCTATCGAGCCAGCTGCCGGGCGGCATGGACGACCTGTGCGTGGTTCGTGGCTGTGCCGATACCTCGGCCCTGGCAGACGCCTATCGCGCGGCGCTCGGCGCGAGCAAGGCGGCGACCGAAAAGGCGCAAGTGGCGCTCGAGGCCATCGACGCGTTCGAGGCGAGCGGCAAGACCATGGCGGATGTGGCGCGGCTCATGATGTCATGCAGCATGCCTCGGGCGAGCAAGATGTTCCCAAAGGAGAATGTCGAGCTTCTCAAGGCAGAGGCTGCCGATACGTTCGTCAATATTGTGCTGGCTTGCGGTGACTCGGCACTTGACGCGCTGACGGGGCTTGCCCGTGCTGTGGAGGCGGAGTACCGCGCGCTCAAGGCCGGCCAGTCCGCGCTCGACAATAACGATCTGTTGCGCATGGCGTACGAGGCGCTGCACGATTATCCCGCCATCCGAGCAGCCTATGAGGGCCGCTTTAAGATGGTCATGATCGATGAGTTCCAGGATACCGACCAGATGCAGGTCGATTTGATCCGTTACCTGACGGGCGCGGGGGAGCGCGCGCTGTGCACCGTGGGCGATGCGCAGCAGTCGATCTATCGCTTCCGTGGCGCCGAGGTTGAGGTGTTTCGCCGCCAGGAGCGCAAGGTGGGTTCGACGGCGGCGCCCGAGACGGTCGCCACGTCCGATGTCCCCGCCGGCGAGCTCGTCAAGCTTGTCCGCAACTTCCGCAGCCACGACGAGGTGCTGCGCTATGTGGCGCGCGTCTTTGACGGCAATACCGGTGGTTTGATGCAGGGGTTCTTGGATCTTGAGCCGAGTGACGATCGCGAGGACAAGCTCAAGGCAAAGGCTTCGCGCCGCCAAGCGCTGTTCGTTGCCGGTGGCAGCACGCAGGAGCGAACGCAGGCGAAAGCTCGCGCGATTGCCGAGCGGTTCCAAGCGCTCGTCAAAGCGGGGCAGCCCCAGGGCAGCATGGTCCTGCTGCTGGGCCGCATGACCAACGCCGATGTCTATGCGCAGGCCTTCCGCGACCAAGGACTCGACTGCGTCATCGCAGGCGGCTCGGTCTTTGCCCAGGCGGCCGAGGTGCAGACGGTGCGTGCCCTGGTGTGCGCGCTCGCCAATCCGGCCGATACGGCGCAGGGTCTTATGCCGCTGTTGGCCTCGCCGATGTTTGCACTCGGCGCCCAGGAGTTCCTGGCGCTGGCGACCAAGCTCGACGAGCAGACGGGCGAGACGTCGCGCCGCAACATCGATGCGGGCATCATGAGCGATTCCGATGTGCCGGGTTTGCAGAACCTGCCGCTCGTGACGCGTGCCCGCGAGGTGCTGCGCTACGCGCTTCGTCGTGTGGGACGCGATTCGTTCGCCGCCATCGCGCGTGACGTGGTCAATGCCTCCGGCTGGTTCGTGCGTCTGGCGCAGCGCGGCCCCGAGGGCAAGGCCATTGCCGCCAACGTGCTCAAGGCGCTCGATGCCGTGGCCGAGGCAGAGGTCGAGTTCGGCAATTCTCCGCGCTCCATCGCGCTCGCCTTCGACCGCTTCTTGGCGGGCAAGGAGGCCCCGGGCGCCCTCAACGAGGAGGGTGACGGCGCGGTGCGCATCATGACCGTGCATGCGTCCAAGGGTCTGGAGTATCCGGTCGTGGCGGTTGCCGAGTGTTTTGGCGTGCGCAAGCCGTCCGGTGCGGCGCAGATGGGTCGCGTCGAGGGCGGAGCGCAGGTCGTGGCACTGCCGGCGCGCTTCGATGGCGTTAAGCTTGCCGACGGGACCTTTGTGAAGGGCGATGACGTCAAAAAGCAGTTTGAACATGCGTTTAAGGGCAAGGGCACGTCGCTGTGGTTGCCGCCGGAGCTCATGGAAGACGTATGCGCGACGGGCTCTCCCGCCGAGGCATTTGCCCGCCTGCGCAACGACGACCTGCAGCTTTCGCTTGAGGAGCGGGCTCGTCTGCTCTATGTCGCCATGACGCGAGCGCGTGAGCTGGTCATTTTGGCGATGGACGCCGGCGTGAGCCGCGGCAAGGTGACGGCGCCGACCTTCGATGTCGAGACGGATCTAACCTACGACGTGCTGCGCCGCATCCTGCCGACGGACGCTCTGGGTATGCCGCAGCTCGATAGCGACCGCCTGGTGTTCGACAACTCCAGGCCGGGCGACTACGAGCTCATTTCGCTGGCGGACTTTATGTTTGACGAGCAGGCGTTTGAGGCCAACGCTTCGCTGGATGTCGAGGGCAGGCTTGTTCGTGGCGATGCCGATGCCGCCGATAATGCTGCGCACTCAACTGTGCCCGGTCCTGCCGACCCCGATCCCGATTCATTTGAGCTTGTGTATCCCCAGGCAGTGGGCGTGCGCATGGGCATCTGTCCGTATCCGATGCGTGATTCGTATAGCTACTCGTCAATCGCCGCGGCGCTCCATGCCGAGACGGAAGATCGTGCCGCCGAGGCTCGTGTTCCCATGGACGAGGCCGGCGATGATGCGGAGTCGGATGGCTCCGAGATGACGGATGCAGACGTGGCCGCCGTTGAGCCCGCCGGCAACCCTATGGCGCTGGGCTCGGCGTTCCACGCCGCCTGCCAGTGGCTCATCGAGATGGGTGCCGATGCGCTGCCCGCTGCGCGCGCCGATGCGCTGGCGCGTCTGTGGCGCCTGACGCCGGAGCAGCGCGAGCGCTTCGATGTCGCCCTGAATCGCTGGCTCAAGTCGGCGGTCCGTGCCGAGCTGCTTGCCTGGCCGTGCGTTCGTGCCGAGGTACCGTTCTTCTCGCTGGGCTGCGAGGACGAGGATATCGCCCGCTACGGCGCCTATGCCGAGGGCGCCATCGATGCCTTGGCAACCGACCCGGCCGATCCGTCGCGCGCACTGGTCATCGACTACAAGACGGGTGGCACGCCGGACGAGACGCCGGACCAGCTGCTCGAGAAGCACGCCCTGCAGGCGCGCGTCTACGCCGATGTTCTGCACAAGGCGGGCTTTGAGGCTGTGACCGTCAAGTTCGTCCGCGTGGAGCAGCCGGATCCAACCATCTTCGTCGAACCCGCCGAGCCTCAAGTGGTCACCTACAACCTCTAGTCCTCAGATAACTTGCGGTGGAATAGTTCCTGTATTGCGGCCCAGGTGGCCCAAGCGGGAACTATTTCACCGCAACTGCAAGAGGAGCCGTGTGGGTTTGGGCTAGGTTCGGGTGCCGTCCGCGCTGTGCGGTAGAATCGTAACCCTAAGATCACGAACCCGTATCGGAGCTCATTACATGGCATTCGTCCATCTGCACAATCACACTGTTTTCTCCATGCTCGACGGCGCAACCCGTATCCAGGATATGGTCAACCGTGCCGTTGAGCTTGGCATGCCCGCCGTGGCCATTACCGACCACGGCTACATGTATGGCGTGCCCGACCTGGCGCTGGCCTGCGACGCCGTTAACCACAACACGCCCGAGTACAAAACCTGGAGTCACGACAAGGCCTTCTTGGAAAAGGACCGCCGCGACGAGCTGGTGGAGCCCGATCCCGAGGAAAGCCCGCGCGAGCATGCCCAGTATGTGAAGGACATGGCCATGTGGGACGAGAAGGGCAACATCGACGAGCTCAAGCCGCCCCTGGTCATCAAACCCATCTTTGGCTGCGAGGTCTACTTTACGCCGGACGAGACGCTCGCCCGCGACCATAAGCCCGAGCTCTACCACATGATTCTTCTGGCCAAGGACCAGGAGGGCTACGTCAACCTGATGCAGACGGTCTCCGAGGCCGCTGTGCAGGGCTTTTACTACAAGCCGCGCGTGACGCTCGACAACCTGCGTCGCCATGCCAAGGGCATGATCTGCACGAGCGCCTGCATCGCCGGCATCATTCCCAAATACATCGACCGCGGTGACATGGAGGGCGCCATCAAGTGGGCCGAGACCTTCCGCGACACCTTCGACCCTGGCGACTTTTACATCGAGATCCAGGAACACGGCATTACCACCGACAACGGTCTGACCGACGAGCAGATGGACCGCACGCTCATCGACATTGCCAAACAGGTGGGTGTCAAGGTCATCGCCACCAACGACTTCCACTACCTGCGCCGCGAGGACGCGCCCGTACAGGACGTCATCATGTGCATCGGCATGAACGCCAAGGTCGACGACCCCAACCGCATGCGCATGACCGGCTCGGAGTTTTACATGAAGACCGAGGAGGAGATGCGGGCGATGTTCCCGTATTGCCCCGAGGCCTGCGACAACACGCTCGAGATCGCCGACAAGTGCTACGTGGAGCTGGACTGGGATTCCATCATCCTGCCGCGCTTCCCGCTGCTCGACCCCGGCGAGACGCACGAGAGCCAGTTCCGCCGCGAGTGCGAGAAGGGCCTGCGCCAACACTATGGCGATGACTGGGCCACACGCGAAATCGGTGGCGTCAACATCAAAGAGCGCTTTGAGTACGAATACAAGGTCATTTGCGACAAGGGCTTTGCCGCCTACTTCCTCATCGTTGCCGAGTACGTGCAATGGGCCAAGGACAACGGCATCGGCGTCGGCCCCGGCCGTGGCTCGGCCGCCGGCGCTATCGTCGCCTACGCCATGAACATCACCGCGTTCGACCCGCTCGAGAACGGCCTGATGTTCGAGAGGTTCCTGTCCCCGCAGCGTACCGAGATGCCCGATATCGATATGGACTTCGACGATGAGCGGCGCCTCGAGGTCGTGGAGCACGTTCGCCAGCTCTACGGCCCCGAGAAGGTCACCCACGTTATCACCTACTCGACCATCAAGGCCAAGCAGGCCATCAACGACGCCGCGCGCGTTCTGGACTACCCGGTCTACATGGGCCAGCGCCTGTCCAAGATGGTCTCGAGCGATCCCAAGGTCAAGCTCAAGCAGGTACTCGAAAAACAACCCGGCAAAGAGGATCTGTTTAACCCCGACTTTGCCGAGGCCTATAAAAAGGACGACGACGCCCGCCGCATCATCGACACGGCGCTCTCGATTGAGGGCCTCACCCGTGGCGAGGGCGTGCACGCGTGCGCCGTTCTGATCTGCCGCGACCCCGTCAACGAGCATGTGCCCACCAAGCTCGACACCAAGGGCGGCGTCGAGATTACCCAGTACGAGGGCCATACCGTTGCCGACATGGGCCTGCTCAAGATGGACTTCCTGGGCCTGCGCACGCTGACGGTTATCTCCAAGGCCAAGGCAAACATCAAAAAGAACTTCGGCATCGACATCAAAGAGGAAGAGATCCCCTTTGACGATCCCGAGATCTTTAAGCTCATGGGTTCCGGCCACACCGCCGGCGTCTTCCAGGTCGAGTCCGCCGGCATGACGGCCACGATCAAGAACATGAAGCCCACCGAGTACAAGCACGTCGTGGCATTGATCGCCCTGTACCGCCCGGGCCCACTGGGCGCCGGCATGGTCTCGTCCTACATCAACCGTATGAACGGCAAGGAGCCGGCGGTCTCCTATGACGACCGTCTGGACGACATCCTGGGCGAAACCTACGGCACCATGGTCTACCAGGAGCAGGTTATGCTCATCTCCGTCGAGATGTGTGGCTTCTCCAAGGGCGAATCGGACTCGCGTATCCGTAAGCCCGTGGCTAAGAAAAAGATCAAGCTGCTCACGTCGACGGTGCTCCACTGGGAGGATGGCTCGGACGAGACCACCTACGACCACTGGATGAACGGCGCTATCAAGAACAACTACACGCGCGAGGTCGCCCAGAAGATTTGGGACGATGTTCTCGAGTTCGCATCTTACGCTTTTAACAAGTCGCACTCCGCCGGCTACGCCATCCTGGTTATGCAGACGGCGTGGCTCAAGGCGCACTATCCGCACGAGTACATGGCGGCCGTTCTGACGTCCTATACGGGCAAGACCGACAAGATCGTGCACTACGTCTCGGCGTGCCGTCACGACGGCATCCCCGTGCTGTCGCCAGATGTCAACGAGTCCGGTACCGAGTTCACGGCTACCAAGGAGGGCGTGCGCTTTGGTCTGGCCGGCATCCGCGGTGTGGGCACCGGCGTGGCGCAGGCGATTATCGCCGAGCGCGAGGCAGGCGGCCCGTTTAAGACGCTGCACGACTTTGTCGAGCGCGTGGACTCGAGCCAGGCTAACCGTCGCGTGATCGAATCGCTCATCAAGGCAGGCGCCTTCGACTCCACGGGGTATCCGCGGCGCCAGATGATGCACTTTGTGGATAAGAACAACCCCGAGAACATCATCGATGCAGCCGTGAAGCGCCAGAAGGATCGTGCGAGCGGCCAGACGTCGTTCTTCGACATGTTTGGCGATGTTGAGGGCTCGGGCTTTGAGGTGAGCGTGCCCGATCCGGATGGCCAGGAGTGGGACCGCCACCTTAAGCTGAGCCAGGAGAAGGAGGTTCTGGGCATCTATGTCTCGGACCATCCGCTGCGCCCGTTTGAGTATGCGCTAGCCAAGGCGCGCGACTTCTCGTTCTCGCAGATCGACACCGGCTACGAGGTGCAAAACCCCACGGGCGGTACCATCAACCAGGAGATTCCCGAGGGTAAGGCGCTGTGGTGGGCCGGTATGGTCTCGAGCGTGTCCAAGCGCGTGACCAAAAACGGCGACCCCATGGGCATCGTGCAGCTCGAGGACATGGAAGGCGAGGCCACGGTCGTGGTGTTCCCCAAGACCTACAAGGAGGCCGAGGGGTACCTGTACGGCGAGGTCGATCCCGAGACCGGTGCGCAGCTGTCCGATGCGTTTGTGCGCATTAAGGGCAAGCTCGAGCGCTCGGACCGCGGCGACCAGATCATCGCGCAGGAGATCGTGCCGCTGGAGCTTAACGAAGAGAACAACAAGCCCAAGGTGTTTGAGGTCATGGTGCCCAACAGCCGCTTTAGCCAGGGCAATATGGCGCGTCTTGCCACGGTGCTTACCGCCAACCCGGGCGGCGACCACGTGGAGATTTTTATCGAGCAGGTGGACGGGCGCGTACTGCGTGCCGAGGTGCCGGCCAAGGTCAACGCGCGCTCGATTCCGCTGCTGGCCGAGGCCAAGGCCATCGTCGGCAACCAAGGCCGCGTGACGGTTATCTAAAATGATTTTTCTGGGACGGGGAT
>CATYJC010000030.1 GCA_958407555.1 uncultured Collinsella sp.
TAACGAAGCCGTAACGGCCGTTGGGCTCTTTTGGCGCCAGGCCTTCTCGACCCGCTCGGCAACGTCGAGAAGATTCTTGACGTTGCCGAGTGGCTCTTCGTGGAGCGCGGCTACGAGCACACCACGATGATCTGAAGAGCAATACGCTAAATCGAAAAAGGCAAACCCTGGAGACGTGATTTTTGTCATAACGAGCAAGAATATCGAAGATGTCTGCACACCATTGGCGTAGGAAGGGGAACAGCCGGTTGCAATCAGCCTGAAATAAGGCGACGATTGGGATCCCCCAACTCTGATTCTCGCTCGGTTCCTAAGGCGCTTAGAGCCGGCTCATAAGGGCGAAAACAAAGCCACCCGCGACGATTCTTTCAGTCATTGCTCTTGTACATCCCTCATGACCTGCGGGAATGCAAGACGATAAAACCGCTGGCTACGATTCACTTCGCTAAACAGGCGCCAAAGAGGAATATCAGCCGTTTTATCATCCATCTCGGGCGTTTCAGGGCCTCAAAACCAACCCGTTTTTGCCCCCGGGACAAAAATGAAACTGCGGGCTTGCGGTTTCGAAATAGTTTGCAAATTTGTCCCAGGGTTTGTCCCAAACGCCTACGCGAGGACACGCGGAGGGATTCGGCGGCAAGGTGGACAAAACCGACAACCAAACTAGACCCAATTGGAATGGCGCCGCAACAAACGAGCGTGAAAGAGTGGGAATAAACGATATTCGTTGATTTCAAGCCTCTGACCTGCGAAAACAGGTCGGGGGCTTCTTATTTTGCAACCTCTGTGCAACCTTTGCGGTTTCGCGCCCCGTGAACAGGGGACGTAGCACTGTTCACGTCTGGGCCCATGTCGGCACCGATCAATGCCCGCGCTGCTTCTGCTTGCGCTTCAGCTTCCGCTGCTCGAAGCACGTCGCCCGGGGTTCCTCGCCAGAGGAGAACTGACCGTTCCTTGCGAAACCGCGAGACCAGCTTTATCCGCTTGCTGCGGGCTTGCTTGAGCCAGTTCCTCTTGAAAGAGCCTATACCTCCGAAGAACTTGTTGTACGTCTCACCGTTCTCCTTGGCCTCGCACTTGACCAAGGCAAGTTCGATGGTGCAGAGGTAATCCGCCACTTGCTCGAGGCGGTAGTCGGTCATCGAGGTCTTGCGGCGTCGGACGACCCCTTTTGAGAGGACCTTGCCCACCGAGCCGTCTCGCCCACGGAACAGAAGGAGCGCATCCTCGCGACCTTCGGCGACCTGTGCTGCGAGATGGAGGGCTGCACCATCGCGCAGGGCCCTTTCCAAAGCGAAGTGTCGAGCCGAAGTGTTGAGCGTCGGCCCTGAATGTTCAATGACCGTTGTTTTCTGGGCTTATAGGACAAAATGTGTGTCTACTTTAGGGGCATCGGCGCAGGTCGATGCCCCTTTTTCAGCCGTTTAAATTCCGTGCCCGCCTTTAACCGCTCGGACAGAATGTGTGTCCGGTTGCCTATCGTTCCCGCAGGTAGATAACCTTTTCCGGAACCGTTAAATGCCCTTTCGAAAGAGGTGCCCATGAAGGCCGTTTATTGCCCCTACTGCGGCGGTCGGACCAAGCGCAACGGCAGGACCTCATCGGGGTCCCAGCGGTGGAGGTGCACGGCCTGCGGCGCGTCGACGACGGTGAGGTACGACGACACGGCGACAAGGCTGGACGAGTTCCTCGGGTGGCTCCTCTCCAAGGACTCCCAGGCGGCGATGCCGGGCGGCGGGCGGTCCTTCAGGCGCAGGACGGCCGAGTTCTGGGAGGTCTGGCCCATGCCCGTCCCCGACGGCGAGCTCCACCGCGTGCTCTACGTCGACGGGATCTGGGTCGCGCGCGACCTCGTGGTGCTCATATGCTGCAGCGGCGAGAGGGTGGTCTCCTGGTACATGGCAAGGTCGGAGAACTCGAGGGCGTGGTCGGCCCTCATGTCGCCGATCCCGGCGCCCGAGGTGGTCGTCACCGACGGCGGGAGCGGGTTCGCCAAGGCCGTGCGCGAGACCTGGCCGCGCACCAGGGTCCAGAGGTGCACCTTCCACGCCTTCTCGCAGGTCAAGCGCTACACGACGACGCGGCCGAAGCTCCAGGCGGGGCGCGAGCTCTACCTCATCGCGCGCGACCTCATGGGCATCGAGACGCTGCACCAGGCCGAGCTCTGGGTCGAGCGCTACCTCGACTGGTGCGGGTTCTGGGCCGACTTCCTGGAGGACAGGACCGTGGTGGACGGCAGGAGGGTCTACACCCACGAGAGGCTGAGGCGGGCGCGCTCGTCGCTGTCGTCGCTGGTGTCGGCGGGGACGCTGTTCACCTACCTCGACCCCGCCCTGGCCAAGGCCGGCCCGCTGCCGTCGACCAACAACATGATCGAGGGAGGGGTGAACTCGCAGCTGAGGGCCGTCCTGCGCAACCACCGGGGGCTGACGTCGGTCAAGCGCGTGAAGGCGGTGTTCTGGTGGTGCCACGCGCACTCGGGGGACGCGAGGACGGCGCGCGAGAGGCTCGCCGCAATGCCGACCGACGCGGACATCGACTTCCTGTTCAGCGTCTACTCCGCCTCGCCGTCGCGCGAGGACGGAGGGCCGGAGTGGGGCGACAGGGCCGTGTGGGAGGACCTCCACCACAGGGACCCGTACCCGTTCTGGCTGGATTAATGGATGGAAACGGATGTTCTATCGGGACACACTTTTTGTCCTATAAGCCTTCGAACCTCGGTCGAGGCGCGGGCGTAAAGCGGACTATTTCTTATCGACTCGTGTAAGATTCCGAGTAGGTGTCGCGGCCCATCCGCGACCGCTCCTTCTCTAGACGACCGATCAGGGTGATATTTCGTGGCAGAGCGTCCGACATACAAGCTCAGGTTTCTCGATCCCAAGAAGCGCTTTCCGGCGATGCCCGAGCAGCCTGCGGGACGCTCATATGGCGTGGTCTGGAAACTCTTTGGCGAGGATCAGCATGAATCTTGTTATGTCGTCGAGTTCGTTGGCAAAAGTCATGTGTCGCTTTTGGGCTACGTAAGCGTTTCGGGTGAGGTGTACAAGGTGGACCGCCCCGTCAGCGAGGCTCCGCTGCCCAACGATCCCGACATGGAACTGGTCCTTGACGAGTCGGATTCCAGTATTGGTGAGATTATGGTAAGGGAAGCCAACGGTGCAATGCGCGCGTGTGCGCAAACTGCCGGCTCTCCCGAAGGCCCCATGCGCGAGCAGTCCGACCACGAGACATGGAATTCGACCCGCGCCCTTCCTTACGGCGAGTTCATGGCCTCGATGTTCTTGCGCTACGTGATATTTGCCAACTCCGAAAGCGCTATTGTGAACACGGCGGACGCCGGCGGACTCGACGAGGGTATGCAAAACGTTGTCGACAAGATCAAGCTCGTAAAGTTGTCCGAGCCGGTCGAGGTGTTTTTGGGCTTTAACACGGCACCGCTCCCCGATGCTATCGAGACGCTGCTTTACCGCGTTGACCATGCCGAGAATCCGAGCGGTATCGAGCGCTATGCCGCCGCCCTTATGAGCGAAATTGACTTGCCCCGCCTGCGCACCATCGCTGCTAAGTCCGAGATGAGCCTGGCTCGCATTGATCGCTCAAAGATTTTCTATCTCAATTTTGATCGTAGCCTGTTGGACCAGGACGAGATTGACATGCTGCTTGCCATCGAGTGCCGTCTCAACCGCCTCTCTGGCATCCTCGAGCGCATCGGGGCCGGATTGGCCCCTGCGGCATCCTCGCCGAGCCTTGAGGGCTGCGCGCTCTTTGATGCGTGGCATATCGCCAAGACGACCAACGATGTTCCCCGACTGCTCGATACGGCCTCGAGCGATAACCCGTGGGGCAAACCGGGTACGGTGGCTTGCCAGCCGGGCGGTGAGTGGGATGTGCGTACCCGCTTCGCGCGTATTGTCGAGGCGCTTAACGTGGTCACACGGCTCGACTATACCTATCGGGCAAACGTTGCCGAGGGGATTATGCTCGTTCGGTTTGGGCGGTCTGTCGTTGATGCCATGCCGCAACGTGAATACGACGCTCAGGATGACGCCTGGCGCGAGCTGGACGAGGACATGCGCGCGATCTGGGCCGCGGAGCACGATGCGCGCGTGGCACTTACGCTTGCGGCAGCGTGTTTTGCCGCGGGCACCTGCATCACGCGCTGCTATGTGCAGATTGCTGCTCCCGACAGTGAGCAGGGCGAGCGCGTTGTCGCAACGTATTTCTTTGGGCGCGCGGCCTATCTGGCCGATTGCGTGCCTGTCGCCAAGGATCTTGAGAGCATGGACATGGACGATATGCCGTGCAAGCGTGTGCTTGAGGCGTATGAGTCAACCGCTCCGGAGACGATTGAGCCTGCGGAGGTTCATGCTCGTCCGCGTGATGACCATCGCACACTGCCGCCGGCGCTGCGCGATCTGCTGCTTGCCGATACGGCTGACGAGTTGGAGGTCATGGAAGAGGACGACGACCCATACGTGGCCCGCGTTGTTGAATTGCGCGAGCAGGCAAAAGTCGACCGTACAGGTGCCTTTGAAGGCTTTTCCCGTCTTGTCGAGGAGTTGGAGGCTAAGTGCGCCGTCGCCGAGCTTTTGGCGACAGGTCCGGTTCAAACGCAGTTTTGCGATAACCAGCTGGTACGCATGGTGCTACCGGTGTTGGAAGAAGACCGCTCTGTGCGAATCCTTCGTGCGCCCGATGCGCTGTACTTTGCCCAGCACGAGATCTGCAGCTTTTACGCCGAGCAAGAGGACTTTGAACGAGCACTGCCCGAGGTGCGCCATCTTTACGATCTGGCACGCTCGTCCATGCAATCGCACTTTGCGCTCATCAACGTGCTTGCGCGTCTGGAGCGCTTTGACGAGATTATCGAGGTGGCGCGCCACGGCCTACGTATTGCCAGCGATCGTTCTGCAATCGGCTACCTGTTCTATCGCTTGGCGTTTGCCTATTGGAATTGCGATCAGCTCGACCTGGCGCTGGCTTGTTACCGTCTGGTGCCGCGCGGCGAGGAGTCGGGCAGTAGCGCGCTGGAAGAAATGCAGGGCCTTATGAATGAGATGGGCGTCAGCGAGCCTCCGACGTTCGAGGAGGCGGTCGAGACCATCCGCAAGGCTGGACTCGAGCTGCTGCCAGTGTCCGCCGTGACGAATCAGCTGGCAGATGCCGCTGTGCAACTGGTCGACAACGGCTTCTTTTTCCTGGCACGCGGTTGCATCTTCCAAATGTGGCGCACCATGGGCAACGACGAGCTCGGCTCCCTCAACCGCTCGCTGGGGTAGGCGAAGCCTCCAAGGAGGAAAGGATGCTAGGCAATTAGAAAATTTCCTCTTGCCCATCCTTGGCTGTTTGGTTACTATAGAACGGCTGTTACGGAGAGCTGACCGAGAGGCCGAAGGTGCTCGCCTGCTAAGCGAGTATGCCCCAAAAGGGCATCTGGGGTTCGAATCCCCAGCTCTCCGCCAGTTTAACTTTAAAGAAGGGTCCCATCGGGGGCCCTTTTTTATTATCGAGAAAGGGCGCTGGGGATTCGAACCCTCAAAAAAAGGAGGCATCCTTTCGGACACCTCCTTTCAGCGAGTGTATTGTTCTTCGATCTTACATCTCGGGCGCCTTGGCTACGGTCTCGCTCTCGGCTGTGAGCGGGCGGTTGTCGATGCGGCGGCCCAGGCGGTCGAGCTTCACAAGGAGCCACTCAATGGGATTCGGCCCTGCGCCTTCCTCGTCGGCAACCAGGTCCATAACGGCGATTTTGGTGCCGTCCTGCTTGAGTGTAACGCTGCCCACCTTGTCGCCCACATGCACCGTGCCCGAAAGATCGTCGTAGCTAACCTTTTCGGTCACCTCGCCGGCAAGAGAAAACACGGTCGCTTGCGCCGTGGGATCGGCGAGCGTGGCGTCGATTGTCTTATCCGTCCAGTCGGTTTGACTAATGCGCGCCATAAGCGGGTTGCCGTTGGCGGTCTTTTCTTGCGTGTTGGCGATTGCGACCGTCACCTTGTGACCGTAGTACCAGTTGGCAAGGGTGGCGGTATCGGTAAAGCGCTGATCGGTGGTGGTGGAGTTCAAAATAACGGTGTAGATCTCGTCGCCGTCGCGGTTGTAGGCGCTCGTAAAGCAATAGCCCGCGTCGTCGGTGGTGCCGGTCTTGCCGCCGATGTTGCCATCTTGGCCCAGCAAATAGTTATGCGTGTCCATGGAATGCGAATGGTCGGTGCCGTCGGCGCCCGTGACCTCGATCCAGGAATCCTCGCTCGCTACGACCTCGCGGATCGTGTCGTTTTTCATGGCCTCCTGCATCATCAGCGCTACGTCGTGTGCGGTTGAGTGCATATTGCCAGCCCACTCATCAAAGTCCAGACCGTGCGGATTCTCAAAAAGCGTTCCCGTGCAGCCGAGCTTTTTAGCGCGCTCGTTCATGGCCTTTACAAAGGTGGCCACGGCGTCCTTGGTCTTGGGGTCGATCTTTTTGCCCACGTGCTCGGCAAGCGCGATGGCGGCATCGTTGCCCGAGGGGATCATCAGGCCGCGCAGAGCTTGCTCCACGGTGAGCTCGTCGCCTTCGAGCAGGCCGGCGGTCGAGTTGCCTACGGTGGCGGCAGCATTGCTCACCGTGATCTTCTCGTCCATTTTGCAGTTCTCGACGGTCAGGATCGCAGTCATGACCTTGGTAATTGAGGCAATCTTGACCTGCTCGTCGGCACTTCGGGCGTAATAGACGGAACCGTCCTTGCTCATGACGATGGCGTTGGTCGCATCGATATCGGGCAGATTCTCGGCCGTGATGCCGCGGGCGTCGGCGGTCTTGCCGCAAACGATATCAGTCGTAAGCACCTGGGCGTTGGCGATAGACGGCACGCCGGCAGCAAGGGCGAGAGCGCAGGCAATGCCGGCGGTCAGTTGCGCGGAGCGCTTTACAAGAGAACTAAGGGTCTTCACAGATTTCGCTTTCGACGGGATGGTCTCTTTAGAGTTCAAAGTATATCGTTTACCGGCGCGGACAATCGGTGCGCGGGCGTGCGCGGCCCATGTCTGCGCCCGAACGGACACATAGGTGCTTAAGGTCGACTTAATCGCCCGCGCTTGTTGTGTGTGGCGCGCGCTGCCTCGGGCATAATGTAGCGCGAGAGGAGCACGCATGAACGAGCGCATTTTGGTAGTCGATGACGAGAAGGCCATCGCCGACCTGGTCGGTATCTACCTTACAAAAGAGGGCTTTGATGTCCAGATTGCCTATAGCGGAGCAGATGCCGCCAAGGCGATTTTAGAGCAGGAGTTCGATCTGGCGCTGCTGGACGTCATGCTGCCCGATATCGACGGCTTTGAGCTGCTGCGCACCATCCGCGCTGGCCATACCTATCCCGTTATTATGCTGACGGCGCGCGATGCCCAGCAGGATAAGATCGAGGGTCTCTCGCTGGGCGCAGACGATTACGTGGTCAAGCCGTTCCGTCCGCTGGAGCTCATAGCACGCGTTCATGCTCAACTCCGTCGTTACACCAGCTACGGCAGCCGCGCACAGGCGGTCGAGTCGCCGACCATCCAGCTCGACGGCCTCGAGATCAACCGCGACGCTCGTTGTGTGACGGTGGACGGCGCGCCGGTGCGCCTCACGCCCATCGAGTATTCCATCTTGCTGTATCTGGTCGAGCATCGTGGCAGCGTGGTGGCCGTGGGGGACCTGTTCCGCGCGGTGTGGAACGAGGACTTTATGCCCGGCTCCAACAATACGGTGATGGTGCACATCCGCCATCTGCGCGAAAAGATCGGCGACGATGCTCAAAAGCCGCGCTTTATCAAAAACGTCTGGGGCGTCGGCTACATAATCGAATAACGCCTTTGATGGTGGGGAAGTGGATATGACAAAAGACGATAGGCGGGTATTCGAGGTGCCCGATCGACTCTTTGAATACATAAGGGCGGTCGTTGACAACCGCGCGCTTGCGACGGTGCTGCTCTTTTTGCTGAGTCTGCTGCTCATTGGCATTGACAATATCGTTGGCATCCTGACAGTTCTGCTTATTGGCTTCTTGTTGATCGATCGATTCGAAATCGTTCGCCGCTGCGTGGTAATCGGCGGTGCCGCGTGGACAATTACGCTGGCGATCGGGGCCATGGCGCTTGGCGGTATTGGCGAGCCCGTGTTCTTTGACGCCGCTTTTGTATTCAACATGCTTGGCTTTGTGCTGGCGCTTGCCGTGTGCGTCCTGTTCTTTTGCGGACGTGCCCTGTATTACCAGGGCTATGAACAGGGCGAGCAGCATGCCGACCGCGTGATCGCCGCCCGTATTCAGGACCGTCTGATCGATAACCCCGACACGTGGGATACCATCGACGGCGATTTTCTCGAGGTCGAGGGTGCGCTCAACCGGGCGCGCGATTGCGAGCGTAAGGTGCAACAGGCCTTGCGTGACGAATCGCATCGCAAAGATGACCTGGTTACGTACCTAGCGCACGACCTGCGTACGCCGCTCGCCAGCGTGCTGGGCTATCTTTCGCTCTTGCAGGAGGCTCCCGATTTGCCGCTTGAGCAGCGTGCACGCTTTACGGGCGTGGCACTCGACAAGGCCCATCGGCTCGACGCGCTCATCGAGGAGTTTTTCGACATCACGCGTTTCGATTTCCACGATATTGTGCTCACTCGCGCCTACGTCGATTTGGGGCTATTGCTGGCGCAGGTGGCCGACGAGTTCTATCCCATTCTCAACGAACAGCACAAGGAAGTCCAGGTTGATATCTGCGAGGACCTGACGGTGCTCGTGGACGGCGACAAGATGGCTCGCGTATTCAACAACATCATGAAAAACGCCGTTGCCTATAGCTATGAAGGCTCGACGATCACGATCGAGGCCAGGCGTTTGGGCGACGGTGGCGTACGCGTACGATTTGTAAACCAGGGCGATCCGATCCCTGAGCCAAAGCTCAAGGTGATTTTTGAGAAGTTCTATCGCCTGGATGCAGCGCGTGCGACCAATCGTGGCGGTGCTGGGCTGGGGCTTGCCATCGCCAAGGAGATTGTATGCGCGCATGGCGGTACCATCGCGTGCGAATCGACGCCCGAGCATACCATCTTTACCATCGACCTGCCCGCTGCATAGCGTAGGCGCCTTTACAAACACCTGACAATGCGCTCACGTGCATATGAGCCGCGGTTTCTACTATCGATACTGCTGAATTGATATCGATGTGGAGGTATGCGGTATGACGGCTGCTGCGGCCATGGAGCCCACGGAGCTCGAGGAGCTAATGGAGGCGCAAGCCGAGGCTGCGCACGAGCGCGAAGTCGGGGACGCGACTCGTCCCACGGTGCAGGATCTTGCCGCCTCGTCGACGCGCATCGACGTCGAGGGCCTCGACCTGTTCTATGGCGACCACCACGCGCTCAAGGACGTATCCATCAAGATTCGCGACAAGCAGATCACCTCGTTTATCGGTCCTTCGGGCTGCGGCAAGTCGACGTTGCTGCGTTGCTTTAACCGCATGAACGACGGCATCAAGGACTGCCGCATCGAGGGCAAGATCGCGCTCGACGGCCAGGATATCCTGGGCGACTACGACATCTGCCGCCTGCGTCAGCGTGTGGGCATGGTGTTCCAGCGCCCTAACCCGTTTCCCATGAGCATCTACGACAACGTCGCGTATGGTCCGCGCGGCATGGGCGTGCGCGATCGTGTCGTTCTGGATGAGCTGGTCGAGGACTCTCTTCGTCGCGCTGCGCTATGGGATGAGGTCAAGGACAAGCTCAAGGAGTCGGGGCTGGGCCTTTCGGGCGGGCAGCAGCAGCGTCTGTGCATCGCCCGCGCGCTTGCCGTGCAACCCGATATTCTGCTGATGGACGAGCCCACGAGCGCTCTCGATCCCGTGTCGACGTTGGTGGTTGAGCAGCTGGCCTGCGAGCTCAAAGAGACCTGCACGCTCGTGGTCGTTACGCACAATATGCAGCAGGCGGCGCGTATCTCCGACTCGGTCGCGTTTTTCTTGCTGGGTGAGTTGGTGGAGCACGCGCCCACCGCTCAGCTCTTCAAAAATCCCACCGACCCGCGCACGGCGGATTATTTGACGGGACGTTTTGGCTGATACCATCTAGTAAAGGTACCTTTAGGGTTAAGATGCGGTCATGCCGGCCGCAAAGGGGTTCAACATGATCTATTACGTCGAGGACGATGACAACATCAGGGATTTGACGGTCTATGCACTGCGCAAGCAGGGAATCGAGGCCGAAGGCTTTTCGTGCGATGGCGAGTTTAAGGCCGCCGTGGCGCGACGGGTGCCCGATGCCGTCCTGCTCGACATCATGCTGCCCGATACCGACGGTTTGGCAATTATGCGTCGCCTGCGCGCCGATCGCCTGACGGCGACGGTGCCCATCATGATGCTCACTGCCAAGGATACCGAGCTCGATAAGGTAATGGCGCTCGATGGCGGTGCCGACGACTATCTGACCAAGCCGTTTTCGCTCATGGAGCTTGCCAGCCGTTGCCGTGCGCTGCTGCGCCGCGGCGGTATGGTCAAGCAGGCGAGCGATGTGCTCAGCGTGGGCGATATCGTGCTTTCGCCTAGCCATCGCGAGGTGACCGTTGCCGGCGAGCCACTCAAACTCACCCTGCGCGAGTTCGATTTGCTCGAATATCTTATGCGCAAGCCCGGCGTGGTCTTTACCCGTGAGTCGCTGCTGCAGAGCGTGTGGGGCTGGGACTTCGACGGCGGCTCGCGTACCGTCGACGTTCACGTGCAGACGCTTCGCCAAAAGCTCGGTGAGCGTGCCAGCGCCATCGAGACGGTGCGCGGCGTGGGCTATCGCCTGGCGGAGCTTTCCGCCGGTAGCGATACTGAAGATGCCGTCGCTGCGGCAGCAGCATCGGAGGAGTAGTCCGTGGTCTTTGCCCCTCAGGGAAAACACACGCTCTCGCATCGCGTGTTTGCGACGATATTTGTCTGCGCTATGTCCGTCATTTTGGCGTTTACGGTGCTGGGCGCGTTCTTCGTGCAAAACACCTTGGCAGATGCCACGAGTGCCAACCTTTCGCAAGAAACCGAGCTTATTGCCGCCGCCTTAAACGAGCAGAAGGAACCCATCGCATTCTTGCGAAGTCTCGATCGCGAGGACCTTCGTATCACGCTGATCAATAAGGATGGATCGGTCGCCTACGACAACGAGGCGTCTCCTTCCACGTTGCCCAACCATGGCGATCGCCCCGAGGTCGTTGAGGCCCTTGAGAGCGGTTCGGGCTCCGCGGAGCGCTCGAGCGCCACGCTCGACGAGATTATGCTATATCGCGCCGTCGCCCTTGATAACGGTCAGGTCGTTCGTTTGGCACAGGCTCAGCCTGGCGTTGCGGCGATTTTGCTCTCGTTGGTGGCGCCGATGCTGCTTATCGCGGTGGCGGGCGCGGTGCTCTCGTTTTTCCTTGCGCGCCGCGAATCCCGTGCCATCATTGCGCCGCTGCAGGAGGTCGATTTGGACCATCCGCGCCGTAGCTATGAATATGCCTACGCCGAGATGGTTCCCATGCTCGAGCGCATTGAGTCGCAGCGCCAGGAGCTTAAACGCCAGATGGCGGTGCTGGCCGATAACGACCGCATGCGTCGCGAGTTCACGGCCAATATCACTCATGAGCTCAAGACCCCGCTTACCGCGATTTCGGGCTACGCCGAGCTTATTGCAAACGGCATGGTCGAGGGCGAGGACGATCTGCGCAACTTTGGCGGTCGCATCTATCGCGAGGCGGGCCGCCTGGCAGCGCTCGTTAACGACATCCTCACGCTTTCCAACTTGGATGAGGCGGAGCGAGCATCCGAGGGCGAGGCGGTGCCTATTGGGTCCACAGAGCCCATCGAGCTCTCTCGCGCCATTTTGACGGTGGAACAGCGTCTTGAGCAGGTTGCCCGGCAGTCGAATGTGACCATTGGGCACGAGACGAAGCCCGTGGTGATCGAAGGTGTGTCGCGCCTGATCGATGAGCTGATCTATAACCTGGCAAGCAATGCCATTCGCTACAACCGACCTGGCGGTACGGTCACGCTGCGCTGTGGAGCCAACGATGAGGGCCATCCGTGCCTGTCTGTTGCCGACACGGGTATTGGTATTGCGCCTGAGGAACAGGGTAAAGTGTTTGAGCGTTTTTATCGTGTGGACAAGAGTCGTTCTAAGGCGCGTGGCGGAACCGGCCTGGGCTTGGCGATCGTCAAGCACGCCGCTCTGTACCATCATGCTGAGATTGACCTGTCGAGCGAGCCTGGCGTGGGGACCACCATTACGGTAACGTTTCCCGTGCAACATGAGGGACCGTTCGCGTAGCGGTATGGCAAAAACCGAGGATTAGACGATACGCCCGCGCCTTTACTGCCGCGTAAGTTGTTGCGCAACTTACGCGCGGACGCTGTATCTTATGTATAGAGTTCGGACATGGCAAAAAGATGCGATATGATACGAGCAGTTTTGTCGATATGAACTAGGGAAATGAAAGGCAAGCTGCATGACCCTTCTCGAACTGTTCCAGCTGCTTAAAAAGCACCTCAAGCTGGTCATCGCCCTCCCGGTGATTTGCGCGGTCGCCATGGGCATCGTGTCCTTCACCATGATGGACAACACCTACACCGCTACGACGAGCATGTACGTTCTCGCCAAGACCGACGATAGCAGCCAGATGAGCTACACCGATCTTTCGGCGAGTCAGATGCTTTCCAACGATATCGCCACGCTGCTCGATAGCGATAGCGTTAAGGGCGGTGCTGCCAAGGATCTGGGCCTCACCGATCTAGGCGACTACAAGATTTCAGTCTCCTCCGAGACCACGACGCGCGTCATCACGCTTTCGGTGACGGGCACCGATGCCGAGGAGACGGCGGAGGTGGCAAGGGCCATGGCCAGCTCGGTGAGCACGGTCGCCCAGAATGTCGGTGCCGCTCAGAGCATCAACGTTATCGATAAGGCTAAGACCCCCGAAGCTCCCAGCGGCCCCAAGCGCACGCTGTACGTCGCCGTTGCGTTCCTCGCCGGTATCTTTATCGCAGTCGCCTATGTCGTTTTGGCAGACATGCTCAATACCCGCATCCGCGGTGCCGAAGAGGCGGAAGAGCTCCTGGGCATTCCCGTTGTTGGCCGAATTCCGGCTATGAAAGGTGGTAAATAGGCATGGCTAAGGCAAAGAACACCGATAAGCTCGTTGTACAGAATGCCGCCAAGACCCTTCTGGCCAACATCCGCTTTGCGAGCGTGGACGACCCCATTCGCACCATTACCGTCACGTCCTCGATTCCCAACGAGGGCAAGTCTACGGTTTCCATCAACCTTGCCCAGGCTATCGCCACGAGCGGCAAGTCCGTGCTCCTGGTCGAGGCCGATATGCGCCGCAGGTCCCTTTCCGATATGCTCGGCGTTCGTTCGCGCGGCGGACTCTATGCGGTCCTTTCCGAGCAGATCTCCATTGACCAGGCAATTGTCGAGACGGGTCAGAAGAACTTCTACTTCCTCGATGCCGAGCCGCATATTCCCAATCCTGCCGACATCATCGTCTCTCACCGCTTTGCCAAGCTGGTAAAGGCACTGTCTGCCAAGTTCCAGTACGTCATCTTTGATGCTCCCCCGGTCGGCACCTTCATCGATGCTGCCGAGATTGCCAGCCTGACCGACGGTACGCTGTTCGTGGTGCGCGAGGACTTCACCAAGCGCGAGGAGGCACTCAACGCTATCGGCCAGCTTAAGAAGTCCGAAAAGGTCAAGCTCATCGGTACCGTTATGAACTACTGCGAGACCGAGACCAGCGAGTACTACTACTCCTACTACACCAAGGACGGTAAGAAGGTGAAGAAGGGCTCGGACGATCAGGGGACTTCCAAAAAGGGCATCTTCACCAACCGAGCAAACGTTTAGTTGATTAAGGCTGACCTATGCGTGACATTCATTGCCATATCTTGCCGGGTGTAGACGACGGCGCCGCCGATCTCGATGAGAGCTTGGCGATGCTCGAGGCTGCCAAGCGGGCCGGTGTAACCAGAATCGTTTGCACTCCTCACTGCCGTGATCCCTATTTTGATTACGACAAGATGTGGGATGCCTTTGAACTGCTGCGTGATAACGCTGACGGTTTTCCGCTCCAGATGGGCTTCGAGGTCAACCATCGAAAGCTCGTTGAGCTTGGTATCGATGCCGCGGAGCACTTGCATTTCGATGGGACCAACGAGTTTCTGCTCGAGCTTTCGACGCATGCCGATGCGTATGCGTTTAGAGAGTACGAGAACACGATTTACGATTTGCAGTGCCGTGGCTACCAGGTGATCATCGCTCATCCTGAGCGCTATCGTGCGGTTCAAAAGGATGTAAGCGTGGCGGAGCGTCTGGTCGATATGGGCTGCAAGCTGCAGGCTTCGGCGGACTTTATTGCCGGCGGTCGCTTTGGTCGCGAGAAAAAGCCGGCACAGCGCCTGTTCGATCAGAACCTGTACAGCTTCATCGCGAGCGATGCCCATAACGTGGGTCATTACGATTGCCTGGCGAAGGCTCGCGCGAAGTTTAGCGTGCGCGGAGCTCATTTTCGCTAAAATCTGTCCCTAACGTTCGCATTGAATGAAGGGGCAGCCATGGATATTCAACTTAAGACGGGATGCTTTGATGACGCGGCGTTGGTGCGCCGCGTCGTTTTTATGGACGAGCAGGGCTACGAGAATGAGTTCGACGCTATCGACGAGGATCCGAACTGCATTCATGTGACGCTCTATGTAGACGGCGAGCTTGCCGGTTGCTCGCGCGTGTTTCCCGAAGAGCTTGAGCGCGTGGCTGACGCAGAGGCCCCGGTGTTGCCGGCATGCGACATGGACGAAGGCGTTGCGGCGGGGGAGACCTACATTATGGGGCGCGTCGCCGTGCTGCCGGCTATGCGTCGTCGCGGACTGGCGGGTGCGATCGTCGAGGCCAGTGCTTCGTGTGCACGCGATGCCGGCGCTAAGCTTATTAAGCTGCATGCGCAGGAATACGTGCTGCCGCTCTATGCAAAGGCGGGCTACACGCAAATTGCCCCGGTAGATTACGAAGACGAGGGCCAGCCCCATGTCTGGATGGCCAAGCGCGTAGATGGCAGATAGGGACGTTCCTTTTCTGCCGGCACTTGGGGACGCTCCTTGGCAATTGGCGCATCGGAGCGCTCGGACATACAGTTTTTCGATTCCATATGTATATATGCGCGCTAATGGGTTATAAAATCTAAGTCTGAACATAGCAGGTCTGCGATTCGGCTCGGGCGACCGGGCCGTTTTTGCGGACGGGGGTAGCGCGAAAGGACTGCACATGCGTCAATTTAAGACCGAGAGCAAAAAACTGCTCGACCTCATGATCAACTCCATCTACACCAATAAGGAAATCTTCCTGCGCGAGCTTATCTCTAACGCGAGCGACGCCGTCGACAAGCTCAACTTTAAGAGCCTGCAGGATCCGAGCGTCAAGATCGACCAGGGCGACCTGGCCATTCGCGTCTCCTTTGATAAAGACGCCCGCACCATTACCATCTCGGATAACGGCATTGGCATGACCGCCGAGGAGCTGGAGCGCAATCTGGGCACCATCGCCCATTCCGGCTCCGAGGAGTTTAAGACCGAGAACGCCGAGCAGCAGGGCTCCGATGTCGACATCATCGGTCAGTTTGGCGTGGGCTTCTACTCGGCTTTTATGGTCGCCAGCCATGTGAAGGTCGTCAGCCGCGCCTACGGCGAGGATGTCGCCCATGTGTGGGAATCCGACGGTCTTGAGGGCTACACCATCGAGGACGGCGAGCGCGCCGAGCACGGTACCGATGTCATCCTGACGCTGCGCGAGAACGAGAAGCTCGATGCCGACGGCGAGGCCGAGACCTACGATCGCTTCCTGACCGAGTGGGGTCTCAAGAGCCTGATTCAGCAGTACAGTAACTATGTGCGTTACCCGATCCAGATGATGGTGTCCAAGAGCCGCCAGAAACCCAAGCCCGAGGACGCCGGCGACGATTACAAGCCCGAGTACGAGGACTACCAGGAGCTCGAGACCGTCAATTCCATGACACCGATCTGGAAGAAGCACAGCTCCGATGTCGAGCAGAAGGACTACGACGAGTTCTACAAGTCCACGTTCCACGACTTTGACGATCCTGCGCGCACCATCAGCTTCCACGCCGAGGGCACGCTCGAGTATGACGCCCTGCTGTTTGTGCCGGGACGCGCGCCGTTCGATCTGTACAGCAAGGACTACGAGAAGGGTCTGGCGCTCTACAGCTCCAACGTCCTGATCATGGAGAAGTGCGACGACCTGCTGCCCGACTACTACAACTTTGTCCGCGGCGTCGTGGATTCCGCCGACGTGTCGCTCAACATCTCGCGCGAGACGCTGCAGCAGAACCGTCAGCTCAAGGCCATCGCCAAGCGTGTGGAAAAGAAGATTACCGCCGACCTTGAGGATATGCGTGACAACGACCGCGAGGCCTACGAGAAGTTCTTTGAGAACTTTGGCCGCGGTCTTAAGTACGGCATCTACTCGAGCTATGGCATGAAGGCCGATGAGCTCGCCGACCTGTTGCTGTTCTGGTCTGCCAAGGAACAGAAGATGATTACCCTGGCCGAGTATGCCAAGGGCATGCCTGAGGATCAGAAGGCCATCTACTACGCCGCCGGCGACTCGCGTGAGCGCTTGGCCAAGATGCCCGTGGTAAAGGGCGTGCTCGACCGCGGCTATGACGTGCTGCTGCTGACGCAGGATGTGGATGAGTTCACGTTCCAGGCTATGCGTGAGTACGTTGCCGCCGATATGCCCAAGATCTACGAGGACGATGCTGCCCGCGAGGCTGCCGAGAAGGCTGTGGCCGACGGTGCCGAGCCCGAGGTCGAGGATCGTCATCTAGAGCTCAAGAACGTTGCGACCGGTGATCTTGACCTGGCGACCGAGGACGAGAAGAAGGAGGCCGAGGACGCCACCAAGGAGAACGAGGACCTCTTTAGCGCTATGAAGGAGGCGCTCGGTGACAAGGTCGAGAAAGTCGCCGTCTCCGCGCGCCTGACCGATGCCCCCGCTTGTATCACCACCGAGGGCCCACTTTCGCTCGAGATGGAGAAGGTGCTCCAGAAGGGACCCGAGGGCGCGCCCGACGGCATGCCCAAGAGCCAACGCGTGCTCGAGCTCAACGCCAAGCACCCGGTCTTTGACAAGCTTGTCGCTGCCCAGAAGGCAGGCGACGCCGACAAGATCAAGCAGTACTCTGGTCTGCTCTACGATCAGGCCCTGCTGGTCGAGGGCATCCTCCCCGAGGACCCCGTTGCCTTCGCGGCGGCTGTTTGCAACTTGATGTAGTTAGGTAGTTACGCGGTTTTACCAAACCGCGTAACGGCTCGACGCTGCCCTCAGTTCCGCCGTTCTAACGAACGGCGGACCAGTCGACGCTGCGCGGGCGCCAGAGCGACAAATTGGCATGAAAAGAGGACGGCATAGACCTTCTGGT
>CATYJC010000031.1 GCA_958407555.1 uncultured Collinsella sp.
GGGTCAGCCCGTGGGAGGCCAGGGCGCCGCTGACCGGTGGACGGCACCGAGCCGTACGCTTGAATTGAGAAGGGGGAGGCCTCGCGGTCTCCCCCTTTTTTGCGTTTAATAGAGAGTTGTAATACAAGAACTCGCCTTCGTTTAGCTTGTCTTACTGTTTGGCTGTATTTTGAGTCCTTCTTTTGTATTTGCGCGATAATAACTCCCATTGGCGTTAGGGAGGACTTGATGTTTACCGTTTTTGTCTTAGGCAATATTGCTTCGGGTAAATCGACTGCCTGCCGCTATCTCAAATCTCATGGCGCCATGCTTATCGATCTGGATGAGCTTGCCAAATCGCTGTATGTGCCAGGCTCCGATATCGTCAATGCCCTCGCGGAAGAATTCGGTTGGGACATTCTGGACGGGGAGGGCGGCATTCGCCGCAATGTCCTCGCTGCTCGAGCTTTCTCCTCTCCTGATACAGTTGCGCGGCTCAACGACATCGTTCATCCGGTTCTCATCGAACAGCTTTTGCTGAGGATTCTCGATCCTGTTTGCTGTACGGTTTCGTCCCCCCGTTACCCCTTTGCGGTTGTCGAGGTTTCTGCCCCGACTGGTTTTGAGGATGCTTTTGGCCTGGCTGATGAAATTCTGGTTATCAGCGCTCCTTTAGCAGTTCGTCGCGAGCGTGCCATTCATCGTGGTATGGAGTCCTCTGATTTTGATGCGCGCTCTGCATGCCAACCTGATGAGGCTTCGCTTTGCAATCTCGCTACGACGGTAATCGATAATGCGGCGGGCGATAACTCGCTCTTTGAACAACTGGACGCATGGCTTGCGCGCCATGGCTTTGGGGACGTAGTGGATAAGGAGGAGCCCGATGCCTAAGACACGTTTCTTTACGTGGTATCGCGTGGCGCCACTTGCCGTTATGTTCGTCTTCGGCATTATTTCGCTCGTCTACTCGTATGCACCTGCCGCCTTCTTTAAGCCTTTGTATCCGATTGACTACGAGGCGTACATAAAGCAATCGAGCATTTCGCACAATCTCGATCCGTATCTGGTGTGTGCTGTCATAAAGTCGGAATCGAATTGGGATCCCGAGGCTGAGTCGAATCAAGGCGCTCAGGGATTGATGCAGCTGATGCCCGAGACTGCCCAGGATATGATTGCCAAGGGTCTTGTCGATGGTAGCGAGTATTCAGCCGACAACCTTAACGATCCCGTTACGAACATCGAGTTTGGATGTGCGTACCTTTCGTATCTTCTAACGTATTTTAACGGGTCGACTGACAGCGCCATTGCCGCCTATAACGCCGGTATGGGCAATGTCGACGGATGGGCGCAGCAGAGTACGTCGCTTCATAATGCAATCACCTTTCCCGAGACGCAGGCGTATCTGATTCGTGTCAATAATGCCTGGGTTCGCTACAAGACCCTCTATCCCGATCGGTTCGTATAGGACTATGCCTGCCGCCTGCGTATACTGCAGATATATGAGTTAGGAGTATCCATGGCGGAATTTGAAGTTGAGCGTGTTGGAGGAGAGCTCAAACGTTTTGGCGTTGAGGGCTCTGAGGTGCCATTTAAGGTCGTGTCTCCATATGAGCCCGCTGGTTCCCAGCCTAAGGCCATTGAGTCGCTTGTGCAGGGCGTGAGGGACGGAGATCGCTATCAGGTTTTGCTGGGCGTGACTGGTTCGGGTAAGACCTTCACGATGGCTAAGACTATTGAGGCCCTGGGGAAGCCGACGCTGGTCATGGCTCCCAACAAAACGCTTGCCGCTCAGCTCGCGAGCGAGCTCAAGGAATTCTTCCCTGACAACGCCGTGGTCTATTTTGTGTCGTACTACGATTACTATCAACCCGAAGCGTATGTGCCGCAAAGCGATACGTATATCGAGAAAGATTCCTCGATTAACGAAGAGGTCGAGATGCTGCGACATCAGGCGACCGCATCGCTGCTATCTCGACGCGATGTGATCGTCGTCGCATCGGTCTCGTGTATCTATGGCATTGGCTCTCCCGAGGACTATGCTGGCCTAGCTCCGAACGTCGACAAGAAGGTGCCGCTCGAGCGCGATGACTTTATCCATGCGCTTATCGATATTCAGTACGATCGCAATGACTATGACCTGGCACGCGGCACGTTCCGCGTGCGCGGCGATGTCGTCGACGTGTATCCGCCCTATGCCGAGCATCCGTTGCGGTTTGAGTTCTTTGGCGACGAGGTCGAGCTGATTGCCGAGATCGACGAGGTCACCGGCGAGATGCTGCGTGAGTACGAGGCCATTCCCGTGTGGCCGGCCTCGCACTACGTGACTGAGAAGCCTAAGGTCAAAGCGGCTCTGAAATCAATCAGCGAAGAGTGCGAGAAACGTGTGGCCGAGCTCAAGGCGACTGATAAGCTGCTCGAGGCACAGCGTCTGCAGCAGCGCACCGACTATGATCTCGAGATGCTCGAGACCATGGGTTTTTGTAACGGTATCGAGAACTACTCGCGTCATCTGGACGGTCGAAAACCGGGCGAGCCGCCGTTTACCCTGATCGATTACTTTCCTAAGGACATGCTCTGCATCATCGATGAGAGCCATGTGACGGTGCCGCAGATCCGCGGCATGCACGAAGGCGACCGCTCGCGTAAGGTGACGCTGGTGGAGCATGGTTTTCGTCTGCCTTCGGCACTCGATAACCGCCCGCTTCGTTTCGATGAGTTTGAGGCGAGGATTCCCCAGTTCATCTACGTTTCGGCCACGCCGGGCGACTACGAGCTGCGGGTTAGCCAGAATGACGTTGAGCAGATTATTCGTCCGACCGGTCTGCTCGACCCCAAGATCAATGTGCGTCCTGTTCGTGGGCAGATTGACGATCTTGAGGACGAGATTCGCGAGCGCGTTGCCCGCAAGGAGCGCGTGCTGGTGACCACGCTCACCAAGCGCATGGCCGAGGACCTGACCGATCACCTACTCGACGCTGGCATTAAGGTCAACTACATGCATTCCGATACGGCGACGATGGACCGTGTCGAGATCCTGCGAACGCTGCGCGAGGGAAAGATCGATGTTCTCGTTGGCATCAACCTGCTCCGCGAGGGTCTAGATCTTCCCGAGGTCTCGCTGGTGGCAATACTCGACGCTGACAAGGAAGGTTTCTTGCGCAATCGCCGTTCGTTGATTCAGACGATTGGCCGTGCGGCCCGTAATGCCGACGGCGAGGTCATCATGTATGCAGACGTTGTGACCGATTCGATGAAAGAAGCCATCGAGGAGACGCAACGCCGTCGCGAGATTCAGATGGCATATAACGAAGAGCATGGCATTGTGCCACAGACGGTTCGCAAGGCCATTAACGACATTTCGAGCTTTATTGCCGAGGCCGAAAAGACTGTGGGCTCGAAGGGGCGCTCGAGAGGCGATTCGCTGGGTCACGGTGCGTTCTATACACCCGACGAAAACGGCGAGGGCGCCGCGCCGGAGACGGTGGCACCCGAGCAGACGCTTGCCGAGCAGCTGGAAGGGCTGCCGCATGACGAGCTCGTGCGGATTGTCGAGACCATGGAGGAAGACATGCGTAACGCTTCCGCCGCCATGGACTTTGAGGAGGCGGCACGTCTGCGCGATGCCGTCGTTCAGATTCGGGCGATGCTTGAGGGCGCATCTGAGGACGAAACGATCGAGCGTTTGCGTTCGCAGGCTCGCAAGGGCTCTACCTTTGCTTCGGGCAGAAAACGCCAGGGTGCACGATTCAGGAAGTAGCGAACAGGCCCCGAGTTCCCTGTGGAGCTCGGGGCCTGTGTCGTTTGGACGCGGGAGTTCGTGCGCTAGAGGTCTGCTATCAGCGCCTCAGCGCAACGGATGCCGTCGGTGGCGGCGCTCATGATGCCGCCTGCATATCCTGCTCCCTCGCCGCAAGGGTAGAGGCCTGGGGTCGCCACGGCGTGACACGTGTGATCTCGGTTGACGGTGACCGGGGAACTCGAACGCGTCTCCACGCCGGTGAGCACGGCATCGGGGCGGTCGTAGCCCCGCAGCTTTTTCCCGAGCAGGGGAATTCCCAGGCGAAGCGACTCGACGATATGCTGCGGTAGTGCCTCGTCAATTGCTGTCCAAGTCACACCGAGCGGATAGGTGGGCTTAACCTTTCCACATGCCGTGCTGGCGCGTCTAGCAAGGAAATCCCCGACGAGCTGTGCCGGCGCGTTCCAGTTGGAGCCACCCAGACGATAGGCGGCTCGCTCGCAGGCGCGCTGGAGCTCAATGCCTGCGAGCGGATCATCGCTGGGGAGATCGTCGGGCGTGACGTTAACGAGGAGAGCGGCATTTGCGTTGCGCCCGTCGCGAGCATTGAGGCTGGCACCGTTGACGCACAGATGGCCCTGCTCGGAAGAAGCCGCGACAACCTGTCCGCCGGGGCACATGCAAAACGAGAACACGCTGCGGCCGTTGGGGAGATGGGCGACAAGCTTGTAGGGGGCTGCTCCGAGTGCCGGGTGCCCCGCCGAAGGGCCATATTGGGCACGGTCGATGTCGCGCTGTGGATGCTCGATGCGCACACCCATGGCAAAGGTCTTTTGCGCGAGGGCAACGTTATGCTCCTTGAGAAGCTCGAATACGTCGCGGGCGGAATGGCCGCAGGCGAGAATGAGGTGCTTTGTGGCGATTGTCTCGCTTGTGGTTTCTTGGGGCGGTTGGACATCGACGCCGGTGATGGCGCCGGATCCATCGGTTCGAATATTGACGAGCTTTGTTCGATAGCGGATGGTTCCACCGAGCTGCTCGATGCGCTGAGAAATGTTGGTGACGACGATGGGGAGGATGTCGGAGCCAATGTGCGGCTTGGCGTCCCACAGGATGTCGCGAGGTGAGCCAGCTTCGACGAAGGTCTCAAGAATCAGTCGATGGGCGGGATTCTTGGTTCCCGTGTTGAGCTTGCCGTCCGAGAAGGTCCCTGCGCCGCCCAGGCCAAATTGGATATTGCTTTCGGGGTCGAGGATACGCTCCTTAAGAAAGAGATCAATCGCTTCCGAGCGGCGAAGTGCGGGGTCGCCGCGCTCGATGAGCAGGGGTTTAAGGCCCGCTTCGGCAAGGGTCAGGGCGGCGAAGAGACCGGCGCAACCGGCGCCGACAACGACGGGACGCTCCTTGGGTGCATTCGGGACAGGGCTGGGGAATGAAGGAGCCTTGCCGTCTACCATGCGGATGCGCGAGCGGTCGCGCTCGGCGACGCGGTCGACCACCTCCTGCTCGAGTCGGGAGCTTGTCAGCTCAACTCGAAAGCTCAAAATAAAATGGACATCTCGTTTTTTACGGGCGTCGATTGACTTGCGATGGAGCTCAATGGCTTTAATCTGGGAATCCTCGCATCGCAGGGCTCGTTTGACGGCGCGTCTACCAATAACAAGGCAGGCGGCTTCGTCGCCGGCCTCATCGAGTGACGCGTGGACTTGGGTGATTTCGATCATCGAGGTCTCCTTAGATGCAAGAAAGAGGCCGCCCGGTGTCCCAGACGGCCCGAATGCGTTTTGATTATAGACTGCGCGGCTATAGGCTGCTTGCAGCGCGAATACCCGAGATCCAAGCCCATGCAAGGTTGAAACCGCCGCAATCGGCATCGATGTCGAGCGCCTCGCCACAGATGTAAAGTGGGGCGTCTGCCGCGTTGCTCACGCAGAGGTTGGGAGCTGAGACGCTCTCGATGGGCACGCCGCCGCGCGTGACCTGGGCCGAACGCTCCTCTGTCGTTCCCTCGACGAGCATCTTAAAGTGCTTGAGGATTGAGACCAGATGGATGACGTCGTGCGACCCGGGGTGGCACTGTTCGAATGCGGTGCAGACAACGTGAGAGAACTGCGGGGCGAGCATGCCGTCGAGCCAGCGGGGGTCGCGGGGTGAAAAGCCGCCGAGCAACGCAACTCGCTGGCTGAGCATATCGAGCAACTCGTCTTTGGAGAGGTCGGGAAAAACGTCGAGCAGAATCGTGTCGCCGCGCTGGACGCGACGGGAGAGGTTAAAGGCGGCAACGCCCGAGATGCCAAAGGTTCGGAAGAGCACTTCGCCGTCTTCGCGCCAGAGCTCCTCGTGATTGCGGGTGAGCGTCAAACGGGCGCGGACGCGCAGGCCATCCAGTGTCTTGAGCGCAGTCTGGTCGCCGAAGACCGATGCCGACACGGGGCAGAGGACGGGATGCTGCGGTGTGAGGGAAAGATTGAACGTCTTCGCGATTTCGACAGGGTTGCCGCCCGTAGCGATAATTACGGCCTTTGCCTGCAGCGTCTCGTTCGTGCGAGGGGTGTCGGCGAGCGCCTTCCGAAGCGAGCGTAGTTCGGATTTTCGGTCGTCGTGCTTTTTTGCCTTGAGTGCTCGCGCGGGACGGTCTATTTGGAGTGCCCAGCCCTCGGGGGCTTTGGATGCCGAGGCGACGTTTGCTCCACAGATCAAGGTGATATCCAGGTGATTGCAAGCGTTGAGAAGCGCATCGCGCACCGATTCGGCACGAAGGGAGCGCGGATACAGCCGGCCCTCCTCGGAGGTCGTCATGATGCCCAGCGAGGAGAAGAAACTGCCGAGCTCTTGCTCGGGCTGGGGACCCATGACGGATTCGACGAATGCGGGGTGGTTGTACCGTTGGAAATCAATTGATTCGTTGGAAAGATTGCAGCGGCCGTTGCCGGTCGCAAGGAGTTTAAGGCCGCAGGCAACATCGCGCTCAACGATGCAGGTGCTTTTGCCTGCGCGTGCGGCCGTAATGGCGGCGGCGAGACCCGAGGCCCCGCCGCCGATTACCAAGACGTCATAGGAGGCGTTTGCGTTCACTTAGGCCTCGGCGGTTTCGTGCGGGGCAATGGCCTCGACGGCAGAGACGGCCTGGGGCAGCATACGTGCGGGCAGTGCGGTCTCAACCTCGCCCTTATCGCAAGCCTCGGCGAGTGCCGGATTGATGGGAAGCTGCCCTAGGATCTCGAGGTTGTAACGCTCGGCGACCTCGGGGAGCTTGCTCTTGCCAAAGACCTCGATCTTCTTGCCGCAATCGGGGCACTCGATATAGCTCATGTTTTCGACGATTCCCAGAATGGGGACGTTCATCTTCTCGGCCATGTTGACCGCCTTGGCGACGATCATCGAGACTAGATCTTGCGGGCTCGTGACGATGACGATGCCATCGACGGGCAGCGACTGGAAGACAGTGAGGGCAACGTCGCCCGTTCCCGGAGGCATGTCGACCAGCAGGTAGTCGATGGGGCCCCATGAGGTTTCGCTCCAGAACTGCCTGATGGCACCCGCGATAACCGGACCGCGCCAGAGGACGGGGTCGGTTTCGTTTTGGAGCAGCAGGTTAGAGCTCATAACCTTGACGCCGTGCTCGGAGATTTCGGGCAGCATAAGGTTGCCGAGAGCATGGACGTGACGTCCGCTCATGCCGAACATCTTAGGGATAGAGGGGCCGGTAATATCGGCATCGAGGACGCCGACCTTGTGACCGTGGCGGGAAAGTTCCGTGGCGATGGCGCCGGTGACGAATGACTTGCCGACGCCGCCCTTACCGGAAAGCACGGCGATAACGCGCTTGACCTCGGACAGCGTATTCTCCTCAAATTGCGACGGCGACGTTTGCCCGCCGGCCGCCTGTGCGTGCTCGCAACCCATGTTTGACTCCTTTGTATATGTTGGGGCCGGAGCCCCGCGGTGTGACACGAGCGTCATTGTACCCTCGTTTGCGAGCGGGAGACATTCATGATGCGTGACAGGCGATCGACGGCATTCGAAAGTACGGACCGAGCGTGCAGTCTGCGGCGTCAGACAACGCAAAAGGTCTGCGAATCTTGTATTACGAACATCTGTGCGCGTCGAGTGCGCTAAACTCATCGTCAGTGTGATTTGAAGTTGTAGGAGGCAAGGAGCTTCCATGTCTGATTCTTCTATCGTTATTCGCGGCGCGCGCGAGCATAACCTGCGCGATATCGATGTTTCCATTCCGCGTGACCAGCTCGTGGTCATAACCGGTCTTTCCGGATCGGGCAAGAGCTCACTGGCGTTCGATACCATCTATGCCGAGGGCCAGCGCCGTTACGTCGAGAGCCTTTCGAGCTATGCGCGTCAGTTTTTGGGCCAGATGGACAAGCCCGATCTGGACTCGATTGACGGTCTGTCGCCGGCTGTGTCGATCGATCAGAAGACGACGTCCAAAAACCCACGCTCGACGGTGGGCACCGTAACCGAGATTTATGACTATCTGCGTCTGCTGTTTGCTCGCGTGGGAACGCCGCACTGTCCTGAGTGCGGTCGTGTCATTGAGCGTCAGACGACCGATCAGGTCGCCGACAAGGTGCTGGCGGCGGGGGAGGGCCGCCGCGCGTTTGTGTTGGCGCCGGTGGTTCGTGGACGCAAGGGCGAATATGCCAAGCTGTTTGAGGACCTGCGTGCGGAGGGCTTTAGCCGTGTGCGCGTCGACGGCGAGGTGCGCTCGCTTGACGACCCGATTGACCTGGACAAGAAGTTCAAACACGACATTGAGGTCGTGGTCGACCGTATCGTGATTCGAGAGAACTCCCTGGGTCGCATTGCCGAGTCCGTTGAGCAGGCGACGTCGCTGGCGCACGGTAACGTGAACGTGTACATGCTGCCCGACCGCGACGCTCCCGAGGGAACCGAGGGCGAGCTGCTAGAGTATTCGCTGGCACTGGCGTGCCCGGAGCACGGGCATTCCATCGACGACCTGCAGCCGCGCGATTTCTCGTTCAACGCGCCCTATGGTGCGTGTCCCGAGTGCGATGGTCTGGGCTTTAAAAAGACAGTCGATGCCGAGGCGCTGATTGAAGACCCCTCAAAGTCGATTGCCGACGGAGTCTTTGGCAGCCTGTTCGGCAATTCCAACTATTATCCGCAGATTTTTGCTGCGGTCTGCAAGCACTTTAAGGTGAGTGCCGATACGCCATGGGAGGACCTGCCCCCGCGGGTGCGTCGTGCGTTTTTGGATGGCATGGGCGACACGAAGATTTCGGTCGACTATCAAAAGCTCGATGGGCGTCGCAGCCAGTGGGATACAAAGTTCTCGGGTGTGCGCAACATCCTGTACGAGCGCTACAACGAGACGACGAACGAGAACACCAGGGCTCGCTTGGAGAAATACATTCGCGAAGAGCCATGCTCGAGCTGTCACGGTGCTCGCCTGCGCCCCGAGATGCTTGCCGTCACCGTGGGCGGCAAGTCCATTTACGATGTCTGCTGCCTGTCGTGTCGCGAGTCGCTCGAGTTTTTTGAGGGCCTGGAGCTTACCGAGCGCCAGCAGTTTATCGGCGGGCGCATTGTCAAGGAAATCCTGGAGCGCCTGCGTTTTCTGGTCGATGTCGGACTCGACTATCTGACGCTCGATCGCGCCTCGGCGACGCTTTCCGGCGGCGAGGCGCAGCGCATTCGCCTGGCAACGCAGATCGGTGCCGGCCTCATGGGCGTTCTGTACATTCTGGACGAGCCGTCGATCGGCCTTCACCAACGCGACAACGAGCGCCTGATCAAGACGCTCGAGCGCTTGCGCGATATCGGTAATACCGTTATCGTCGTCGAGCACGACGAAGATACAATTCGCGCTGCAGACTACGTGATCGATATGGGTCCCGGTGCGGGCGTTAACGGCGGACACGTGGTCGCCGCGGGAACGCCTGCCGATATCATGGCATGCCCCGATTCCATGACGGGTGCTTATTTGACCGGCAAGCGGATGATCCGCGTGCCCGAAGAGCGCCGCAAGCCCGGCCGCGGCTGTCTTAAGATTACGGGCGCTCGCGCTAACAACCTCAAAAACGTTACCGCCAAGATTGAGTTCGGTACGCTTACGGTCGTTACCGGTGTTTCGGGATCGGGCAAGAGCTCCCTGGTCACCGATACGATTGCGCCCGCGCTTACGAATGCCATCCATCGTTCGACGCGTCCCGTGGGGCCGTACAAGAAGATTGAGGGCATTGAGTGCATCGATAAGGTAATCGATATCGACCAGTCACCGATCGGTCGCACGCCGCGTTCGAACCCTGCGACCTATATTGGCCTGTGGGATGATCTGCGTGCGCTGTTTGCAAGCACGCCGGAGTCGAAGGCGCGCGGCTACTCGCCGGGACGTTTCTCCTTTAACGTAAGCGGCGGTCGCTGCGAGGCGTGCAAAGGCGATGGCCAGATCAAGATCGAGATGCACTTCCTTCCCGATATCTATGTCCCCTGTGAGGTATGTGGCGGCAAGCGTTATAACCGCGAGACACTCGAGGTTACCTACCGCGGCAAGACAATCTCGGACGTGCTCGACATGAGTGTCACCGAAGCACTGGCTTTCTTTGGGAATATCCCGCAGATTAAGCGCAAACTGCAGACCCTATATGACGTGGGTCTGGGCTACGTGAGCTTGGGCCAGCCGGCAACGACGCTTTCGGGTGGCGAGGCGCAGCGCGTGAAGCTCGCCAAGGAGCTTCATCGCCGTCAGACAGGCAAGACGTTCTACATTTTGGACGAGCCCACAACCGGCCTTCATTTTGAGGATGTTCGCCAGCTGCTCGACGTGTTGCAACGCCTGGTCGATGCGGGAAACACAGTTCTGGTGATCGAGCACAACCTTGATGTCATCAAGGTTGCCGACCGCCTGATCGATATGGGTCCCGAGGGCGGCAATGGCGGCGGAACCGTCGTGGTCTCAGGCACGCCGGAGCAAGTCGCGGCATGTTCGCAGAGCTACACGGGCAAGTTCTTGGCGCCGTTGCTCAAGCGCGACCGTGAGCGTCAGGCGCAGCTCGACGCGCAGTAAAGAGACGTTGTAGTACCGACGCGCCACCGATTCCTCCTGATTCGGTGGCGCTTCTGTGTGTCGAGATGGCATATGCGACGGAATTGGCCCTATACTTAATCCTTGCGTCGCTCTGCGAGGGAAAGGATGTGCCATGGCAAAGGCTGTTAAGACGCCAAAAACCAATGCGATGCGCGAGCTGGAAAGCGCCGGCATCTCCTATGTTCTCCATACGTACGAAGACGATGGCGACGAATCGTCGGGGCTGGGCGTCGCGATTTCCGAGCAGCTTGGCGAGGAGCCCGGTCAGGGATTTAAGACCCTGGTCTGCACGACGCCGTCCAACGACCATGTCGTGTGCTGCATTCCCGTTGCCGACGAGCTCGACCTCAAGGCCGCCGCGCGCGCCGCAGGCGAAAAGTCGCTGACCATGATGCATGTCAAAGATCTGCTTGCCGCGACGGGGTATGTCCGCGGCGGTTGCAGCCCGGTCGGTATGAAAAAACGCTTCCGGACGCTGATCGATGAGACATGCGTCCTTTGGGATACCATTTTTATCTCGGGTGGCAAGCGCGGCTATCAGCTTGAGCTTGCTCCAGATGACTTAGTTGCATTTTGCGGGGCGACGGTTGCCCCGATCACGAGAGAGGACTGAGCGATGCCGCAGGAAGAATCAAAGCGCGGAGCTCACTTTGCAAAAGGGTCGGCTCCTCAGGCGCCCGCGCCCGAGGCCGCTTCGTTCGATAACGAGATTCGAAACGCTTGGTCCGCTGCCGCTGACCCGGGCGAGACGGCCGTGTACTTGCGTGCCGCCGGTGCCGGCACGGCGCTTCCCCGTACGGTTCTTTCTTCGGCTCGTCCCGATGAGACGGCTGTCTTTTTGGCCGCCGCTCAATCGAGCGCCAGCGTGAAGCCGATCGCCTCCGAGGCTCCTCGTGCGCCGCGTCCCGATGAGACGGCGGTGTTTTTGATGGCAGCCCAGGGAAAGAGCACACCGCAGAGCGCTCCTGCCGCTCGTTCCGCCAAGCCCGCGGCTCATGATGATGGCGAACCGCTTCTTTCGGATGACGAATGGTCGCCGCTTGGTTCGACCGATCCCGTCGAGGGCGTGGCCATCGACGGTGATGACGACTGGGACCCTCTGTCGTTTTCTGCCCGAACCGTCGCTGCCAAAGAAGTTGACACGGTGTTTGGCGACCATGCCATATTCGATGATGATGCCGTATCCGGAAACAACATGCCGAACAGCGATGACGTCGCACCTGCAGATGACGCCGTTTTGGTTGACGATCCCTTTGCGATGACCGGCTCCTTTGCCGTCGTGGACGATTTACTGCCACAAGATGAGGTTCATGAGGGCTCTCAGGACGACGTAGACGATATGGGTTCGTCGGACTACTCCACGGTTGGTCGTTCTGCTGGCCTCATGACCGTGCTGACCATCGTGTCGCGCGTCACCGGGTTTATCCGCACGTGGGCCATGGCGGCCGCCATCGGCATGTCGCTGCTCTCGTCCTCCTATCAGGTTGCCAACAACCTGCCCAACATGCTCTACGAGCTCGTGATGGGCGGCATGCTCGTTACGGCGTTTTTGCCGGTGTATATGGGCGTGAGGCGTGAGCAGGGCCGCGAGGCATCGAACGAGTATGTCGGCAACCTGCTCGGTATTCTGCTTCTGGTGCTGGGCGGCATCTCGCTGCTGGGCACCGTGTTTGCTCCCGGCTTTATTTGGACGCAGTCGTTCCTTTCGGGTAATGGCGACAGCATGGATACCGCTGCGTTCATGTTCCGCTTCTTTGCTATCCAAATTCTGTTTTATGGTTTGGGCTCGGTGTTCTCGGGTGTTCTCAACGCACACCGCGACTACTTCTGGTCGACGTTTGCCCCGGTTCTCAACAATGTCATCGTCATCGCCAGCTTTATGGGCTTTGCTCCCGTGTCTGCACAATTTGGCGAGCGGGTCGGCATTATCTTGATCGCAGCCGGTACGACCCTCGGCGTCTTTGTCCAGATGGCCTGCCAGATTCCCGCGCTCGGCAAGCATGGCGTGCATCCTCATATCCATATCGACTTTAAGGACCCCGCGCTGCGACAGACGATTGCGCTTGGTATCCCGACGCTGCTCGCCACGGTGTGCATGTTTGTCTCGACCTCCATTACCAATGCCGCCGCGCTGGTGGTGCAGCCCGAGACCGGCCCTTCCGTTATCGCATATGCGCGCCTGTGGTACACGCTGCCCTATGCGCTGATCGCCGCCTCGCTTTCGACGGCACTCTATACCGAACTCTCTCACGATGCGCAGGAGAAGGATTACGACAGCGTCCGCACGGGCATTTCGCGCGGTGTCGCCCAGATGCTCTTCTTCCTGATTCCGTTTGCGATGTACCTGATCGTCTTCGCCCGTCCGCTCAACATGATCTACTGCGCCGGCAAGTTCGATGAATCCGGTGTGGCGCTGGTGTCGGAGTTCCTTATCTATCTGGCACTTTCCCTGCCGCTCTACGGCGTGGTCGTGCTGATGCAGAAGAGCTTCTCGGCCCTGCTCGATATGAAACCTTATAGCCGCTATTGCCTGTACTCCGCTATCGGTCAGGCCGGTTCGGTGCTGCTGTTTGGCGTGGTGCTGGGCTACGGTATGCCGGCAATTGCGCTTTCGTACGTCGTTGACTACGTGGTCTTGGTCGGATGCTCACTGTGGTGGCTGCGCCGTCGTCTGCATGGTCTTCAGGTCAAGTCTATCCTGCATGGCGGTTTCTTCGGCCTATTGTTCGGTGGCTTGGGCGCTGCCGCGGGCGCCGGCGTCATGTGGGCACTTGAGCACTTTGTCGGACTGCTTGGCAGCTCGATCCTCATTACCCTGGGCTACGTTTGTGTTGCAGGCGTCGTCTCGCTCGCCGTGACTTTTGGCCTTGCCTTCGTCTTTAAGATGCCCGAGGTCTCGGCGCTGCTTCGTCGCAAGTAGGTGCGTGTGGCAGGTCACGACAACATTCCAACACTTGCCGAGCAGGTTTCGCGCGTTCCCACGCAACCCGGCTGCTACCTTTGGAAAGATGCCAAGGGCGATGTCATCTATGTGGGCAAGGCAAAAAACTTGCGTGCCCGTATGCGTCAATACGTGACGCTGCAGGACGAGCGTCAAAAGATCCCGCTCATGATGCAGCTGGTGGCGAGCTTCGACTATATCGTGGTGGAGACCGAGCACGAGGCATTGGTGCTCGAGCGCAATCTGATCGGCCAGTACCATCCGTACTTCAACGTCGACCTTAAGGACGATAAGAGCTATCCCTTTATCGCCATTACTAAGAGCGATCTCTTTCCCGCTATTAAATACACGCGCGAGCGCCATAAGTCCGGCACGCGCTATTTTGGTCCCTATACCGATAGCCGTGCGGCGCGTGAGACCATCGATACGCTGCGCAAGGTTATTCCTATTTGCTCGGCATCCTGTGCGGAATGGCGCCGCTGCCGCCGCATCGTCGAATCTCATAAGGGCGAAGAAGACATCGTCAATATGATTTGCGCACAAAACGGGCGCCCCTGCTTTGACTACCATGTCGGGCGCGGGCCGGGCGCATGCGTCGGCGCGATTTCCCCTGCCGACTATGCCAAGAACGTCAAGCGTGTCGAACGTTTCTTGTCGGGCCATCGCAAGGATGTCGTCGACGAGCTTACGTCCGAGATGACGGAGGCAGCCGAGACGCTCGATTTTGAACGCGCGGCGCGCGTCAAGCGTCGTCTGGAAGTCATTAGGGGCCTGGACGATCGCCAACAGGTCGTTTTTCCATCAAGCGTCGATATCGACGTCATCGGCTTCTATCGCGAAGAGACTATCTCTGCCGCCTGTGTCTTTGTCGTTCGCGAGGGCCGAACGGTTCGAACTTGTGAGTTCATCCTCGATAAAGGCCTGGATGTCGACGAGGAAGAGCTTCAAGCGGGTTTTCTTAAGCGCTATTACGACGAGACGGCCGATATTCCAGCCGAGATCAATCTCTCTGTCGAGCTTGAGGATGCTGAAGCGTTGGGGGAGTGGCTTGCGGGCAAGCGCGAACGCTCTTGCCATCTCCATAGGCCGCAGCGCGGCGAAAAGCACCGCCTGCTCGATATGGCTTCCAAAAATGCGCGCCATGCCCTCATGCGCTACATGATGCGCACGGGGTATGCTGACGATCGCACCAATCAGGCGCTCCTGGAGCTCGAAAGTGCGCTGGCGCTGCCTGCGCCGCCGTTGCGCATCGAGTGCTTCGATATCTCGACGTTGCACGGCACCTTTACCGTCGCTTCGATGGTGGTGTTTACCAACGGCCGTGCCGACAAGGGCCAGTATCGTCGCTTTAAAATTCAGGCCGAATTGGACGAGGCGAACGACTTCGTATCGATGTCCGAGGTTCTGGGGCGTCGCTATGCTCCCGAGCGCATGGCGGACGAGCGCTTTGGCTCGCGCCCCGATTTGCTCGTTGTCGATGGCGGCAAGCCGCAATTGACCGCTGCAATTAAGCAACTTGAGGCGCTCGGCCTCGATATACCAGTCTGTGGCTTGGCAAAGGCCGATGAGGAGGTTTTCGTGCCGTGGGACGAGACTCCCGTCGTGCTACCGACCGGCTCCGCTTCGCTTTATCTGATCAAGCAGGTTCGCGATGAATCCCACCGATTTGCGATTACGTTCCACCGCGAGTTGCGCGATAAGGCAATGACGGTTTCGGTGCTTGACGACGTTCCGGGCGTGGGACCCACTAGAAAACGTGCCATCATGCGCCATTTTGGCTCGATGAAGCGCTTGCGCGCGGCAAGCGAGCAGGAGATTGCAGAAGTTCGAGGCGTTCCGGCCGATGTCGCCAAAGCGGTCCACGAGGCACTTGTTGCATGGAATGCCGAGCGCGTCCAGGCATCGGCCAGCCGTTCCGAAAACTAAACGCGCTTCTAAACAACTGATATACATGATTGGCTGATTTTCAATCATTTATTTCGCGGCGATTACCTCCTGATTTCGGGTTTTATTAACGCTAAAACGTTTGACTAGCCATGGTGAATAACCCTGCTATCCTGCGGGTTGACGAAGACTGATATCTCACCTCGTCGATACATACTGTCTGGCGAATCGTTTGTCAATGAATTCGGTGAACGGTAGTAAATACCGTTCAAGCGTATGTATGTATCGGTCGCCGAGCGCGGCACCTCAGTTGGGTCCGTCGGTAGGTAAGGTATATATCGTCCGCAAGTTGCGCGGGGGCAAGTCTAGGTGCTCCCGGGTAAGATTCTCTATTGATAGGAGAAGACATGGCCATCATCAACAAGGGTATGTCCAGGCGTTCGTTCCTCGGCCTCACCGGCAGCGTCGCTGCTGTCGCAGGGCTTGGTCTCACCGGCTGCGGTGGCAGTTCCAACGACGAGGGTTCCGCTTCCGGTTCCACCGATTCCGCCAACCGTGGCGGCGGCGTGATCACCGCTGGTTCCGCTTACGCTCCGTCCAGCTTCGACCCCGCCAGCACCGGCTCCGCTGTGGGCCTGGGTGCTAACTGGCACGTCATCGAGGGCCTCTACGGCATCGATTACCACGACTACAGCACCTTCAACGAGCTCGCCACCGACGATCCCAAGTCCGTGGACGACACTACCTTCGAGGTCACCATCCGCAAGGGCGCCAAGTTCTCCGATGGCACCGAGGTCACTGCTGACGACGTCGTTGCCTCCTACACCGCTTGCGCTGCTTCCGCTACCTATGCTCCGTTCTTCCAGCCCTTCGAGTCCATCGAGGCCAAGGACACCAGCACTGTAACGGTCAAGACCAAGGTCCCCAACTTCTCCCTGCTCAAGGATCGTCTGGCCATCATCCGCGTTACCCCGGCTACCCAGGCCGAGGAGGATCGCGCCAAGCAGCCGATCGGTTCCGGCCCCTGGATGTACGACTCTATCTCCGATACCGAGATCACCCTGGTTCCCAACCCCGAGTACAACGGTGAGTATGCTGCCGAGGATAAGAAGATCCAGTACAGCATCCTGACCGACCCCACCGCTCGCGTTACCGCTCAGCAGGAGGGCTCCACGCTCGTTATGGAGCTCGTCACCGCTGACGCCGTCGACCAGCTCGAGAGCGCTGGCTGCAAGATCGATAACGTTCAGGGTTTCGGCACCCGCTTCATCATGTTCAACGTCGCCAAGGAGCCTTGGAACAACGTCAAGG
>CATYJC010000032.1 GCA_958407555.1 uncultured Collinsella sp.
ATGAAAGAACGCCCTGATATAGCGTAATTTGCTGTTTTCCTGCGTACGTGCGTACACACTCCACAGGAATTCTAAGGGCCCTGCCCCCTTAGCACACGGACTTTGGAACAAAGTCTAGTGTGTTACGCTTTGCCAGAGGTGTACAGGCTCCCGGTACGCACGTACGCAGCAATTGCCATCAATGCGCCATATAAGTGGCGATCAAGTTCGCATAAAGCGACCTTGGTTCCGCAAAACAAAAGGCAGGATACCATCACCACGATGGTACTCTGCCTCTGTTCGTTTCTGTTTACCGTTCCGAGTGGTCCTTCCGCAGAATTACCGATAAACAAAAAACGTACCCGGACCCTTTCTCGTATAGAATCGGGTTCGAGTGCGAACTGAATGTTGGAGCAATAAAAAACCACCACAAAGGTGCCTGTCCCCTTTGTGGTGGTTTTGGGCTTGGCCTAGAGCGTGTGGCCGTAGGCGTTGGCGGCCTTGATGGCGGCGGCGAACTTTTCGTCGGTGAAAGGCTCGGGGTTTCCCTGCTTCCATTCGTTGGTGGCATGCGCGTGCTCGCATAGGGCAGGGATGTCGGCCTCGGAAAGCCCGACCTGCTCAAGCGTCACGGGCAGCCCCATCTGCTTGTTAAAGGCAGCGTAGCGCTCAAGGTTCTCGGTATCGCCCGTATAGGCAAACAGCACGAGCACCCCCAGGCTCACGACCTCGCCGTGTAGGTAGGAGCTCTCGCGCGGAATGCTGCAGGTGGCGTTGTAGAACGCATGCGCCACGCTCGAGTTGTAGTAGTAATCGTTTTGGTTGGTCAGGTTCGAGACATAACCCGTGTTGACCACGATGTCGAGCGCGATCTGCTTGACGGCTTCGGTCGACTGGTCCTGGCGCACGTCCTCAAGACCCTGCACACCATAGGTAAACAGCGGCTCGGAGCAGGTGTGGGCGAGTGCCAGGCCAAGACCGGCGGTGTGCTCCAAGTTGCCGGCGCTCGTGGCGTACTCGACCTCGGGCTGCTTAGACAGGGCATCGCCCACGCCGGCCCAGAAGTATTCTGCCGGTGCCTCGGCGATGATCTTGGGGTTGATGAAGATGTGCGCCGGTCGGTTGGGGTACGAATAGCCCTCGAGCGAGCCGTCGTCGTTGTACACGACGGCAATGGCGGTTGCGGCGGAGCAGTTGGAACAGATCGTCGGGACCGTGAAGACGATCTTCTTGAGCTCGATGGCTGCGGTCTTCACGGTGTCGAGCGCCTTGCCGCCGCCACAGGCAATGAGCACGTCGGCTTCCTGGCAGGCAGGGGAGTTCACGACCTTGGCGATATTGGCACGCGTACTGTTGGTACCGTAGACGCGCGTCTCCAGAATCTCGACGTCGGTACCTGCCAGCGCAGCTTCGATACCGGGAAGTGCTGCGGCCAGTGCCCGCTTGCCACCGATGATCGCGACCTTTGTCGCGCCGTACTCCGCCAGTGCGGCGGGCAGCTCGTCAAAGCAATCCTCGCCAACGGTGTAGTCGCTCATTCCAATCGTGCGCATAGCAACCTTCTTTCGTTCGATAGAGTGCTTTCAGGTATTTTGCTCCTAGAGCAGGGCTGTAATAGCGAGAAATTTCGAACGTATAAAACCAGTGTTGAGGGTTTTTCGCCAGCGCGGAACGTGCTAGCATACTCCGCATAAGCGTTGATGGGGACGAGTAGTCGGCCGTCCGCATGTTACAGAGAGCGGGGAGCGCTGAGAACCCGTGCATGCGACCGATGAAAATCACCCCGGAGCTGCGGTCCCAACGGACGTGCCGCATAGGCACCTCTTAGTAGATATCGCCGAGATGGTCGTCGATACAGGCCAGCCGAGTAACGGATGCGAGCGCGCGATTACGCGGGCGAGGGCATCTAAGCTGGGTGGTTAAGCGAAGAGCTTTTGCGGGCGTACAGCCCGTTTTGCGGCGCTTCGTCCCAGCTTGTAGGGACGGGCGCTTTTTTGGTGCCCAACGGGCGTGCGCGCCCACGACATGAAAGGGGTACCGTGGCAAACGAGTACAAGCAGACGATGAATCTGCCCAAGACCGGTTTTCCCATGCGTGCCGGTCTTTCCAAGTCCGAGCCCAAGCGACTCAAGGACTGGCAGGACAACAAGGTCTACGAGCAGGTTCTGAAGAAGAACGAGGGTCACAAGAAGTTCGTGCTGCACGACGGCCCTCCGTACGCCAACGGCCCGATCCACATCGGCCATGCCATGAACAAGATCTCCAAGGACATGATCAACCGCTACTGGATGATGCAGGGCTATGAGGTTCCCTTTGTCCCCGGTTGGGACTGCCACGGCCAGCCGATCGAGCACAAGGTCGAGGAGAAGCTCGGCACCGAGAAGTTCAACCAGACCCCCACGGCCAAGATTCGTGAGCTCTGCAACGAGTTCGCTGTCGAGAACATCGAGCTGCAGAAGGCCGGCTTCCGTCGTCTGGGCGTGCTCGGCGACTGGGACAACCCCTACCTGACGCTCTATCACCAGCACGACGCCGCCGATATCGAGGTATTCAAGGCCATGTTCGATAAGGGCATGATCTATCGCGGCCACAAGCCGGTTCACTGGTGCAAGCACTGCCACACCGCGCTGGCCGAGGCCGAGATCGAGTACTCCGACGAGACGAGTCCCTCCATCTTCGTTCGCTTTGAGATGACTTCCAAGCCCGCCGGCCTCGAGAACTTCGACGGCCCGGTCGACTTTATCATCTGGACGACTACGCCGTGGACCATCCCCTCCGACCAGGCCGTTTCCCTTAAGCCCGGCGCTGCCTATGTCGCCGTTGAGCATGACGGCCGTGCCGAGGTCATGCTTGAGGACCTGGCTCCCAAGTGCTGCGAGGAGTTTGGCTGGGAGTACACCCCGGTTATGGTCGACGGCAAGCCCTACGTGGTTCCCGCCGAGACCTTCCACCACATCCATTACAAGCAGCCGATCTTTGACGGCGTTGAGGGCGTGGCGTTGCTGGCCGATTACGTCGGTGTCGATGACGGTACCGGTATCGTCCACAACTCACCCGGTCACGGCGTTGACGACTACTTTGCCTGCCTCAAAGAGGGCATTACCGACATCTGCATGCCGGTCGATGACGACGGCAAGTTCTACACCGGCGAGGAGTTTGGCACCGGCGGCCCCTTCAGCGGTATGGACACCGATGAGGCCAACCCGCACATCATCGAGTTCCTGCGCGAGCGCGGCACCCTGGTCCTCGAGAAGAAGATCACGCACAGCTATCCACACTGCTGGCGCTGCAAACACCCGGTGCTCTTCCGTGCTACCGACCAGTGGTTCGTCTCGATGGACAAGACCGGTTTGCGCGAGCAGGCTGGCAAAGAGGTCCGCGAGAACGTCAAGTGGTATCCGGCTCACGCGGCAAACCGCATCGGTGCCATGGTCGAGCAGCGTCCCGACTGGTGCATCAGCCGTCAGCGCAACTGGGGCGTGCCTATCCCCAGCTATACCTGCGCCGACTGCGGCGAGAAGGTCATGAACGACGCCACGCTCGATGCCGTCATCAAGCTCTTCCACGAGAAGGGCTCCGACGCCTGGTTCACCGACGCTCCCGAGAGCTACCTGGGCGAGGCCTGCGTATGCCCCAAGTGCGGTGGCCATCACCTCAAGGCCGATAAGGATATTCTCGACGTGTGGTGGGACTCCGGCGTGTCTTGGAAGGCCGTCTGCGAGTATCGCCCCGAGCTGGAGTATCCGGCGGACGTGTATCTTGAGGGCTCCGACCAGCATCGCGGTTGGTTCCAGAGCTCGCTGCTCACCTCGGTGGGTGCCAACGGCCATGCTCCGTACAAGGCGGTCGTCTCGCAGGGCTTCACGCTCGACGGCCAGGGCCGCAAGATGTCCAAGTCGCTCGGTAACGTCATCGACCCCAACAAGGTCTGTGATGAGATGGGCGCCGACATCATCCGCCTGTGGGTCGCCTCGGTCGATACCAGCTCCGATGTCTCCATCGACCACGAGATCCTTGCTCGTACGTCCGATGCCTACCGTCGTTTCCGCAACACGCTGCGCTTCCTGCTCTCCGAGCTCGAGGGTCAGTTTGAGCCCGAGACCGACGGCGTCGCCTTTGCCGACCTGCTGCCGCTCGACAAGCTTATGGTTGCCCGTCTGACCCAGGTTCAGGCCGAGGTCGACGATGCCTACGCCAGCTACGAGTTCCCGCGCGCCTACCGTGCGCTCTACGACTTCGTGGTTACTGAGCTTTCCAACGTGTACCTCGACGCCCTGAAGGACCGTCTGTACTGCGAAAAGCCCGGCTCGCTCGAGCGCCGCAGCGCCCAGACCGTGCTCGCCGAGCTCTTCTCGATGCTCATGCGCGATTTGCAGCCGATCCTGTCCTACACCGTCGATGAGGCCATGGCCTATGCGCCCGCCGGCTGCGTCGACCACCAGAAGTACGCCGCGCTGCTCGATTGGTACAAGTCGCCCATCACGGTCGACGAGGCCAATGAGTTCGAGGGCGTGCTCGAGGCTTCGCTCGAGCTCCGTAGCGCCGTGACCAAGGCCCTTGAGGATGCCCGCTCCGCCGGCACCTTCACCAAGAGCCAGCAGGTCCGCGTCAAGGCGGTCGTTCCCGCCGAGATGTATGCGCTGCTGACCGGCGACAAGGCCGTCGACTTGGCCGAGTTCTACATCGTCTCCGATGTTGAGCTGACCCAGGGCGAGGAGCTTTCCGTCGCTATTGAGGCTGCCGAGGGCGAGTGCTGCGACCGTTGCTGGAATTACCGCACCACCGTCGGCGAGTACAACGGCCACGCGCATATCTGTAAGCGCTGCGCCGACGCTTTGTAGGTTACGGCGTTCCTAGAACGCCGTAACCTACCGACGCTGCAAACGCCCCTAAGCGGCAATCTGGCGTTCAATCGTCGGTCGCGTACCAAAGTACGCTTCCCTCCTCTTTCACGTCACCTTGCTCGCTTAGGGACGTTTTCGCTGTTGGTGACGAAAACGCGGCGTTTCCATTGCTGGAGCTAAAGGCTTTCTTTCGACTTGCGTTCTTAGTCGAAAGCTATTAAGCGACATTCCGTTATTCGGGATGTCGCTTTTGTTTTGTGCTGGTTATTTCGCTAGCGTTGGAGAATATGCTGCGCGTTTGGCGCTTGTCACTATAAGATGGTAACTTGCGTTAAACGTATTTCGATGTTCTTGAGGGTAGGGGATTTCTTTGGGTCGTGGTGCGGATATGACGCCGCCTTTGCGTTGGCGGTTGGGTGTTGCTGGTTGCGTGGCGTTGGCCGTGCTGCTTGTTGACCAGTTGACCAAGCTTGCGGTTCGTGCCGCGGGCGATGCCCTGCATACGACTGTTATCCCCGGTGTGATTGACTTTCTGTTTGTCCGCAACATCGGAGCTGCCTTTAGCATGGGTGAGGGCCATGGCGTTGCGTTCGCCGTGCTGGCGCTTGCAGTTATCGTCGCCATTGCCGTGTACTTGCTCCGTGCGCCTCAGCTCGCTCGCCTGGAGGTTGTGGGCATGGCCATGGTCGCGGGCGGTGCCATCGGCAACGCTATCGATCGCCTTGTCTTTGGCTTCGTGACCGATTTTATCGCCACTACGTTCATCGACTTTCCCGTCTTTAACGTCGCCGATATCGGCATTACGGTCGGTGTTGTGCTGGCGCTTATCGGTTATATGTTCTTGAGCCCTGCCGCTCGCGAGGTCGATGCGACCGCCGAACTCAACGCTCGTGACGAGGCCCGCGCAAAACGCAAAGCCAAGCAGCGTGGGGAGCGTGCCCGCAAGATTCGCGAAAGGAATGAGCGTTAATGGCCGACATCCATATTCTCGTTGCCGATGATTTCGCTGGCCAGCGTCTCGACGCCTATCTGGGCGCCAACGATGGCTGTCCCACGCGCTCTGCCTGCGCACATCTGATCGAGGGCGGTGCCGTTGCCGTCAACGGCGAGACCTGCCTATCAAAAAAGTATGCTGTGCGCTCCGGTGACCGCATCTCGGTCGACCTGCCCGAGCCGCATGATCCCACCGATGTGATTCCCGAGGCCATTCCCCTTGATATCCGTTACGAGGACGACTACCTCATCGTGCTCTCCAAGCAGCGCGGCCTGGTGTGCCATCCCGCACATGGCCACGAGAGCGGCACCCTTGCGAACGCTCTGGTTTACCACTGCGGCATCGATCATCTGGGTACCGTGCAGGGTGAGGATCGCCCCGGCATCGTGCATCGCCTGGATCGCGATACCTCGGGCCTTATGCTCGCGGCAAAAGACGACGACACCCAGCGCGCGCTTCAAAATCTCATCCGCACGCGCACGCTCGACCGTCGCTATATTACGCTCGTTCACGGACACATCGCCATGGACGAGGGCACTATCAACACCGGTATTGCCCGATCGACGCGCGACCGTGTGAAGATGGCGGTTTCCGATGACCCCTTTGCGCGCCAGGCCATCACGACTTTCAAGGTGCTCGAGCGCTTTGATTCCACGCGCTTCGACGACGGCTACACGCTTGTCGAGTGTCACCTGTTTACCGGCCGCACGCATCAGATTCGCGTGCATATGCGCCATATCAACCACGCTTGCGTGGGCGATCCGCTCTACGGCAAGTGTGATGCGCGTGCCGATCAGGGCTTGACCAGGCAGTTCCTGCATTCTTGGCGCGTGGCATTCGACCATCCCGTGACGGGGGAGCGTATCGAGTGCCGTGACGAGCTGCCGTGGGACCTTGCGGCGGTTCTGGATGATCTGGCCCCACGCTCGCTCGGCCGTACTGCCGCTGGCGACGATATCGTCCCGCAGCTCGGTCTGCTCGAAGCCTAGCCAGTATTAGGTGGTTTCTTGAACTCGGTAAGCCTGCGGTAAAATATACGGTTGTTTACGTAACGCGTTGCTGGGAGCCTGCATGCTCGCCTTTTTACAAACCAACACACCCATCGTGGTCTTCAACCAGATTGTCGTCACGCTGCTCACGGTCTGCTTCCTGTACCAGGTGGTCTTCTTTGTCATTGGCGCTCTTCGTGGCGAGGTCGCGCCTCCCAAGGCCAAAAAACTCCATCGTTATGCCTTCTTTATCGCGGCGCATAATGAGGAGGCTGTGATCGCCAACCTCGTTCGCTCCATCAAGGATCAGGACTATCCGTCCGAGCTTATCGAGGTCTTTGTGGTCGCCGACGCCTGCACCGACAACACGGCACAGCTTGCGCGCGAGGCGGGCGCCATTGTCTATGAGCGCAACGACCTTGCCCGCAAGGGTAAGAGCTGGGTCATGGACTTTGGTTTCGACCGCATTCTCAACGAGTATCCCGATACCTTTGAGGGCTATTTTATTTTCGATGCCGATAACGTCATCTCCCGCGATTACGTCTCCAAGATGAACGACGCTTTTGACCAGGGTTTCCATGTGGTCACGAGCTATCGTAACTCCAAGAACTTCGGCAGCTCGTGGATCTCTGCGGCCAACGCCACGTGGTATCTGCGCGAGGCGCGCTTCCTCAACAACGCGCGCAACATCTGCAAGACGTCTTGCGCCGTCTCAGGTTCGGGCTACCTCATCTCCGCCAGTGTTATCGAGGGTATGCACGGTTGGCAGTTCCACACGCTGACCGAGGATATTCAGTTCACCACATTCTGTGCCATTCACGGCATTCGCATCGGTTATGCGCCGGCAGAGTTCTTTGACGAGCAGCCCGTGACCTTTAAGGCGTCCTGGAAACAGCGCATGCGCTGGACCAAGGGCTTCTACCAGGTGTTCTTTACCTATGGCAAGCATCTTGTCAAATCGACGTTCCGCTATCATCGCTTTGCGGCCTACGACATGTTTATGACGATCGCGCCCGGCATGCTGCTATCGCTGATCTCGATGCTCGCCAATGCGACGTTCCTGATCGTGGGCGGTCTTTCGCACGGCTTCCTGGCCACCGAGGTTGAGATGCAGGCGTGCGCCGCTTCGCTCATTATGACCTTCGCGATGATGTACCAGACCTTCTTTATCCTGGCGCTACTCACGACCATCTTTGAGTACAAGCATATTCACTGCGCGCAAAAGTGGCGTTTGGTGACCAACCTGTTTACCTTCCCGATCTTTATGTTCAGCTATATTCCCATTACGGTGGCTGCTCTGTTCCTAAAGGTCGACTGGGTGCCGACGCAGCACGCCGTCAACGTTACCCTCGACGAGGTCATGCAAGGCGCCAAATAACCACTATCAAAACCACCACAAAGGGGACAGGCGCCTTTGTGGTGGTTTTTGCGTTTGAGTGCTCAGTCGAGGGGGTTTCGATGGTCTATATCCCGTTTTGGATTTGCATCTTTGTCGGCGCGGCGATTGATGCACGTGAGCGACGGTTTCCCAATGAGCTTGCCGGTGCGTGTGCGGTGGCAGCGTTTGCAGGCGTTTGGCTCGACAGGGGCGTTAACACTGCGCTTGACCACGCCGGTCTTGCGATCATCGTCTACCTTGCCCTTGTGCTTACTGAGTCGCTCTGGCGTCGTGTTCGCCACGCCCCTGGCATTGGCATGGGGGATGCTAAGGCGCTTTTCGCGCTTTGCACGCTCGACCCTCTGGGTGGCATCGTTGCGTTTGCTGCCTCGCTCCTGGCCCTTGCCGCCGCCTGTCTCATCGCAAAATCGCGCTCCCTGCCATTGCTGCCGTTTTTGGTGCCGATATTTGCCATAATCGAGGTTGTGGGTAGTACGCTGTAACCGTTTGCGCGCCCTTTTTAAGGAGCATGCCATGGCAACCAATCAACAGACAGCCGCCATTAAGGCGCGTATGGATCGCATTCCCGCGGCGTTGTCGCCCGAGTTGGTCGGGCGTATCGCCGCCGACCGCGGCTCAGGTGTCGTTAATCCCTATCGATGTGGTGACGACCAGGTCATTCGACGTGTCGATCGAGCCGCAGATGTGGGCACGCTCATGCGTCCGGCATTTATGCGCGATACCGAAAAGATTTTGCATCTGCCCGCATACACCCGTTATGCAGGCAAAACGCAGGTCTTTAGTTTTCGCAGCAACGACGACCTGTCGCGTCGCGGCCTGCACGTGCAGCTTGTTTCGCGCATCGCGCGCGATATCGGACGTGCCCTGGGGCTCAACTGCGATCTGATCGAGGCGATTGGCTTAGGCCACGACTTGGGCCACACGCCCTTTGGCCATGCCGGTGAGCGATTCCTCAACGATATCTATCACGAGCGCACGGGTCGTTATTTTTTCCATAACGTGCAGTCGGTCCGCGTGCTCGACGCGCTGTACGGCCGCAACGTGTCGCTCCAGACGCTTGACGGCGTGCTATGCCACAACGGTGAGTACGAACAGCGTGTGTTTGAGCTTTCGGACATGAGCTCCTTTGACCAGTTCGACCTTACGGTTGAGGATTGCATTGCCACAGGTTACAGCGCAATTGAGCACCTGCGCCCCATGACGCTCGAGGGCTGCGTGGTTCGCATCTCGGATATCCTTGCCTACGTGGGGCGCGATCGCCAAGACGCCATTGCGGCGGGTCTGCTGTCACCCGACGCCTTTGACGATGACCTGGGCGGGGCATACAACAGCTGGATCCTTACGCATGCCTCCATCGATATCGTCGAGCACAGCTATGGTAAGCCACGCATCGAGATGAGCGAGGACCTGTTTGAGGAGATCCGCCGGGCCAAGCGTGAAAACTACGAGAAGATCTATAGCAAGGGCGGTATCGAGGGCGACTCCGAAGCGGAGCTGCGCGAGGCCTTCGAAAAGCTCTACGACCGTTGCCTGCAGGACATAAACGAAGGAGACGAGTCCTCGTATATCTTTAAGCACCACATTTCTCGCATTGAGCAGCAGCTTTCCTACTACGATCGCACCTATGCATGGCAGGACGATAAGGACCAGGCGGTCGTGGATTACATTGCGAGCATGACGGACGGTTATTTCTGCGAACTTACGAGCAAGCTGTTCCCGGGATTGAAGTTTCCACACCGTACCTATATTAACGAACGGTAGTTCGTATATTTTCGGTATACTGTTAGCGGATAACGTATTTGATTGATGCACGGGATGGTTATGGACGACCTTTTTTCTGCTTCGACGCGCGAGCGTTCCTTTCAGAATGCGCCGCTTGCGGTGCGCATGCGGCCCAATTCGCTCGACGAGTATGTGGGCCAGCAAAAGGCTGTCGGTAAGGGCTCGTGGTTGCGTGCCGCGATTGAGCACGACGTGCTGTCGAGTGTGATTCTGTACGGGCCGGCCGGTACGGGCAAGACGACGCTGGCACATATTATCGCCAACCATACCAAGAGCGAGTTTGTCGAAGTCAGCGCCGTGACGGGCACCGTAAAGGATCTTCGCCGCGTGATTGACGAGGCCAAGACGCGTCTGAATACGTACGACCGTCGCACCATTCTTTTCATCGACGAGATTCACCGCTTTTCCAAGTCGCAGCAGGATGCCTTGCTGCATGCGGTTGAGAACCGTACCGTCATTATGATTGGCGCCACGACGGAGAATCCGTACTTCGAGGTCAACTCGGCGTTGCTCTCGCGCGGTCGCGTGGTGGAACTTGAGCATCTTAAAGACGAGGATATCGCCACACTCATTGAGCGTGCGCTCGAGGCGCCGCAGGGTTTGAACGGCAAGTTCTCGGCCGATGAGGATACGGTTAAGACTATCTGCACGCTGGCAGCGGGTGACGCTCGCTCGGCGCTCACGACGCTTGAGCTTGCGAGCGAGATTGCCGTTACGCGTCCCGATACCGAGGGGACGCCCGCGCCGGCGGCGGGGGAGCGCTATCCCATCACTGTTGACGACGTGAAGATTGCCAACCCGCGCCGTGGCTTTTCGTACGACAAAAACGGTGACATGCACTACGACATTATCAGTGCGTTCATTAAGTCTATGCGCGGTAGTGACCCCGATGCCACGATCTATTGGCTTGCACGCATGATCGACGCGGGGGAGGATCCCAAGTTTATCGCTCGTCGTATTATGATTCAGGCTTCTGAGGATGTTGGCAACGCCGACCCACAGGCGCTTTTGGTGGCACATGCCGCGTTTAAGTCTGCCGAGGTCATTGGCTATCCCGAGTGCCGTATTAATCTGGCTCAGGCTGCTCTCTATGTGTGCTTGGCGCCTAAATCCAACGCGTGCGAGGCTTCGATCGATGCGGCGTTGGCCGATATTCATTCAAGTGGGCTCCGCGAGGTGCCGAGTTATCTGCGCGATCGTCACCGTCCGGGCAGCGACGAATACGGTGTGTATAAGTATCCGCACGATTATCCCGAAGGTTGGGTCGATCAGCGCTATTTGCCCGATGGGCTGGAGCGCGGTGCGTTTTGGCAGCCTGCCGGCCGTGGCTGGGAAGAGTGGCGCGTAGAGCAAAGCGATCGCGACCGTAGTGGCAGAGCGCCCAAGTAGGTCGTTGCCACCTCGCACATTCCCTTTGGGTATCTTTCCCCTTCTTTGGGGTACCATGAAAAGCGTCTGTATTTCGATTCCTTCGGGAGGCTTGTATGAGTCCCATTCAAATCGCCCTGCTTCTGCTCGCCGTTGCCGGCGTGTGGGCTGTTATCGAGCTCGCGCTCACGCTGCGCAAGACCCGCAACGTCGTTGATTCGCTCGATAAGACCGTAAACGATCTTAATAACACCATCGCCGAGGCTCAGCCTGTGGTGGCAAAGCTCGATGGTGCCGTTGACGAGCTTACGCCGGCACTTGCCCAGATGGAGCCGCTGCTCAAGTCGAGCAAGACTGCCGTTGACGCCCTGACGTCCAACCTCGTTGAGGTTGAGGCGGTCGTTCGCGACATCTCTGAGGTTACGGGCACCATGGCCGAGGCAAGCAACGCTGTGTCGAGCGTGACTGATTCTGCTGCTGGCGCCGTGCAGAAGCTTTTCAATAAGGTGAAGGCTCCTGCAGCCGACGCCGATCGCAAGCTCGCCGCTGCCGCCACCGAGGCCGAGCAGCCTACCGAGCGCGTTCTGATTGGTGAGGCTGAGGACGAGGCCGCCGATGGTGCGGATGCGGCTCAGAAGCCCGCAGCCAAGCCTGCTCAGTATTACACCTACACGCCCGCCGAGACCTCCGAGGAGTCCTGCGATGAGTAGCGAAGCAACTTGCCCCATCACGTTGACTGTTGCCGGGGATCCGCGTCTGGCACGCCTTGTACGTATGACAGCGGCTAATGTCGGTGCGCTGTGCTCCATGTCCGTCGATCGCATCGAGGACATCCGTATGGCTGCCGAGGAGGCCTTCATCTTTGGCTGCACGGCTGTTGATTCCGACGATATCTCGATCAAATTCGACGTCGACGAATCGCACGTGGGTATGACTTTTACCTTTGGTGACCAGGCGACCGTCGATGAGGATGACCAGGCTGCCGTGTATGCCGAGCTCATTTTGGCGAGCGTGTGCGATTCCTACGAAAAGACTGCGGCGCCTCTGACGCTTTCCCTCGACCTCAAGGCGGATATCTAATATGACCGAACGTTCCCGGAGCGGTAAGACCGCTTGGGACAAGGAGAAAACCCGCGAGCTGTTTCGTCGCTACAAAGAGACCGGTGATCCGGACGCACGTGAGCAACTCGTCATGTCCCATATGAACCTGGTAAGGTTTCTTGCCAACAAATTTAAGAACCGCGGCGAGCCGCTCGACGACCTTATGCAGGTCGGATACTTGGGTCTACTCAAGGCAATCGACCGCTTTGATCCCGAGCGTGGGCTCGAGTTCACCACGTTTGCCACGCCCACCATCCTTGGCGAGATCAAGCGTCATTTCCGTGACAAGGGTTGGAGCGTGCGTGTGCCTCGTCGCCTGCAGGAGCTTTCTGCCAAGGTCAACCAAGCCACCGATAAGCTCACCAATGAGCTGCAGCGCTCGCCTAAGGTTGAGGAAATCGCTGAGTACCTGGACGTGACCGTCGACGAGGTACTGGAGGCCATGGAGTCCTCTTCGGCCTATACTTCGGTGCCCATCGAGGCTCCTGGCACGTCCGATTCCGACGATGCCCCCTCGATTCTCGACCGCTACGCCGACGACGACAACGAGCTCGACTTTACCGATGACCGCCTGGTGATCGAAGAAGCCATTCGCGATTTCTCGCCGCGCGAGCGCGAGGTTATCGAGCTGCGCTTCGTAAAGGGCATGACCCAGATCGAGATTGCCAAGAAGCTGGGCATCTCGCAGGTGCAGGTCTCGCGCCTGCTGCGCCGTACCCTGAAGAAGATTCAAGACAAGATTGACCCCGACGGAGTGATGGTTCGTTCATGAGTGAGCACCCCCAACAAACCGACCGCACGCTGCGCGATACCCGTATTCTGACGCTGCGCATTTGGGGCATCGTCGGCTGCATTGTCATCGCCGCCGTCATCTTTAACCTTATGGGTATCCTGGCGCCGGTTATCGAGTTTCTCGCTGTCGGTTCCATCATCGCTTTTGTGATGTCGCCGATCACTAACTGGCTCGAGCATCACGGCGTCAACCGTGGCATCGGTTCGCTCATCGCGCTGATCGTGGTTGTGGCAGTGCTCGTCGGCGTCGTCTGCATCCTGTCGCCTATTTTGCTCGGTCAGATTATGGAAGTCCTGAGCCGTCTGCCTGAGCAGCTTCGCGTTGCGGGCGGTGATCTCAACGAGATGATTTCGCACGCTAAGACGCTCAACAACACACCGCTCAAGGAGTACCTGGACGATAATCTGTCCTCGCTGGTTACTGTGGCGTCCAAGTACGTATCGCAAATCGCCGCTGAGCTCGGTCGCGGTGTATTCCCGCTCATTACCAATACGGCATCGCAGCTGTTCGTCATCTTCCTGGGCTTGGTACTTGCATATTGGTTGGCCTGTGACTATCCCCGTATGCACCACGAGGTCTGCACCATCATCGGACAGGAAAAGGAGACCTCGTACCGCTTTATGGTCGCCATCCTTTCGCGCTCGGTCGGTGGCTACATGCGCGGCATGGTCGTCACGTCGATCTGCGGTGGCTTTTTGGCTTTTATCGGCTTTGCGCTCATTGGTCATCCCTACGCGGCACTCATGGCCATCTTTACGGGCATTATGCACTTGGTTCCGGTTGTCGGCCCCTGGGTGAGTGCTGCGATCGCCACGGTGCTCGGCTTTATGTTCAGCCCGATGCTGGCACTTTGGACACTTATCGTTACTATGATTGCGCAAAATGTTACCGATAATGTGATTTCTCCTAAGGTCATGCAGAGCTCGGTGCAGGTGCACCCCATCATGAGCCTGACGGCCCTCGTTATTGGATCGGCACTCATGGGTCCCATCGGCATGGTCATCGCCATTCCGCTATGCGCGGCCCTCAAGGGCATCTTCGTCTACTACTTTGAGAATGAGACCGGCCGCCAGCTCGTGGCATACGACGGCGCCGTGTTTAAGGGCACGCCGTATCGCGATGCCGAGGGCAACCCTGTCGCCGCCTATGACGCGCTTGGAGACGATACGTTCATTTACGAGTCCGAGCTCATCGGCAATGAGACCGCGCCCGAGGCCCAGGCGATGCCCAAGCCCGAGCTCGAGAATCCCTGGATTAAGCTGTCGGGTCTTCAGCCCGACGCGACAGGTTTTTTCAAGAACCCCTTCGCCAAGGATGACGATTCCAATACGGACGACGACACCAAAACCGGCATCGACGGCTCCATGGACGATTCTGATTCTAAATAAGTCTTATTAACGTTTCTTGAAGTTGAAAATGACGAGAAACGCGAGCAAAGCGATTGATAAGGGGCCGGCTACATAGAAAAAGAGAACGTCAATTGCGCGTAGAGTGTAATAAGCCTTATCGCCGGACATTACTGCATACAATACGTAGCCAAATGCTGGTTGGTTTGCGTACCAGCAGGAGAAGGCCAAGAGCGCTAAAAGTGCTACAACCAGAAGTGCATTCAGGACAAATCGTTTGCTTTTCATCGATCGCTCCTTCCGGGTGAATCTTATATGTAATTCTACAGTAGCCTTTTTCAAAGGATCGCACAGTACTAAATAACGTGCACTTTCGCTGGAGGGTCGCTGTTTGGCGACCCTCTTTTTTGCACAGGCGCGGCGGGATGGTAATATCGTTACGTTTGAACTGTTTCGATGCGTAACCGAGGAGATTCCCTCTATGAGTGCTGACTACCCGTCAATGACTACGGCCGAGATCCGCTCCAAGTTCCTCAACTTCTTTGAGGAGCGCGGTCTTAAGCTCTATCCTTCTTCGTCTCTTGTCCCTGACGATCCTTCGCTGCTGCTTGCCAACGCCGGCATGAACCAGTTTAAGGAGTACTACCAGGGCAAGAAGACCATGAAGGAGATCGGCGCGATCTCCTGCCAGAAGTGTGTCCGCACCAACGATATCGACTGCATCGGCGAGGATGGCCGTCACCTTTCCTTCTTTGAGATGCTCGGCGACTTCTCCTTTGGCGGCGTCTCCAAGCAGCAGGCCTGCGCTTGGGCCTTTGAGCTCATCACCAAGGAGTTCAAGCTGCCGCTCGACCGTCTGTACTTCACCGTCTTTACCGAGGACGACGAGACCCACGACGTGTGGCGTTCTCTGGGCGTTGCCGAGGATCACATCTCGCGTCTGGGCGAGGACGACAACTTCTGGGCCGCCGGCCCCACCGGCCCCTGCGGTCCGTGCTCCGAGATCTACTTTGACATGGGCGAGGAGGTCGGTTGCGGCAGC
>CATYJC010000033.1 GCA_958407555.1 uncultured Collinsella sp.
CGACCTTATATGTCTGCCGCCCGGCGGCGGGGCTCCCGCACAACGGGACCTCGGTTGAGTTCTATCCCTTTGGCAGTCGCTTCGCTTCTGCCCTACTTTGCTGGTATGGCGGTTTGGCGTTGGATCGGTTCTTTCTGATATATGCTGGTTGCGGCTCTTCTTTTGGGAGGAGTCGCTTTTTTGTTGCTAGGAGGTTGGCCCGTGACTGATGGGGATGCTCGCTCTGAGCTTCTTTCTGCTGATTGGAATGGCGAATGGATGCGCTTGCAAGCTGGTCGGCATCGGGCTGATGATTCTTTTGAGTGGGATAAGCGTGCTCGGCATTTTCGGCCATTGGAGACTGCCCCGTATGCTCGGGATTTTATAACGCTGTTGGCGCTTGAGCCTGGTGAGTCGGTGCTCGATATGGGGTGTGGGGCTGGGTCGATTGCTATTCCGCTTGCTCAGGCTGGGCATCCTGTGATTGCAGCCGACTTCTCCCCCGCTATGTTGGGCACCCTTGATGCCGGCGTTGAGTATTACGGGCTCGAGGATCTTATTACACCGCTTGAGCTTGCTTGGGATGACGATTGGGATCTGGTTGGGCCGGTTACCAAGGCTGTAGATGTTGCCTTTGCGAGTCGCTCGGTTACTACGAACGACCTGAAGGGGGCACTTGTCAAGCTTGACCGCACGGCTCGTCGGCGTTGTGCTGTCACGATGGTCGCCAACTCCAGCCCGCGCTATGACCTGCACCTGATGAATGCCATCGGCGCCTCGGTTACCTGCAGCAATGGTTTTGTGTACGCCTTTAACATCCTTATTCAGATGGGCGCACTGCCACAGGTCACGTATTTTGAATCGCCCCGCCGCGACACCTTCGATAGTCTCGAGGCAGGCGTGGCAGACTTTTCTCGCATGCTCGAGCACGGCAACGAGGACAAGATCGACCGCCTGCGCAACTATATCGCCCACCACATGATCGAGAACCCGCATGCCGGTGAGTCGGGATCCAAGGGCGTACCGCAGGGACGCTACATGCTCGACCACATCCGCAAAGTCCGATGGGCGTTTATCGCCTGGGAGCCGGTCTCCGTACCCCGCCCGTAGCCCATCTAAAGCTTGCATCGTCTTCCCGCCCGGCATCCGCATTCTTTGCGAACTGGGCAAACGCACTCCACACCGCGCCGTTCCTGCGCTATCGTGGGACAGCTCACGTAGATTAAGGCCCCGTTGCGGGGCGCCCCATAACATAGAAAGCGAGAACCCATGGCACTGACAGGAGCCCAGGTCAAGCAGCTTCGCAGCATGGCCCATCACCTCAACCCCGCCATCATCATCGGCAAGTCCGACGTCAACGAGGGCACCGTCGAGCAGACGGTCGCCTACCTGGAGAAGCACGAGCTCGTTAAGTGCTCCGTGCTGGACGGCTCCAGCCTTTCTGCCCGCGAGGCCGCCGAGGAACTCGCCGAGCGCTGCCACGCCGACGTCGTTCAGGTTATCGGCCGCAAGTTCTCGCTGTATCGCGAGTCCTCGCGCAAGGATATCGAGAAGATCAAGCTCGTCTAAAACCGACTGGCCATACCGAGTAGCCTGCGGGCGTCCGAGTGATTCGGGCGCCCGTTTTTTATCGCTCGACAAGCACGCGCTTGAGCCTGCCTTCGACCAGGCGCTCATACAGGCGCCTTGTCTCGGGCTCGGGCACGCCTTGAACCTGCTCTCGCAGGTGGTGCATGTGGCCGCTGTATAGCTCGACAACATCGCGGCGTCGTCCCGCCGCACCGTAAACGCGCATGGCACAGCGAACCATGTCCTCGCGCGCAGTCTCTTGGCGAAGCCCCGATTCAACGAGCCAAATTGCCGATTGCAGGTCATTTTCCTCGAGAGCGGCATTCGCTCCCCTAATCATGCAGTCGATGTACTTGGATTGCATAATGTGGCGCATGCGCGTAAAAAACGTGGGATTGCAACCGGTGGGAACATACAGCGGCCCCGCGTAGAGCTGCTCAACCTTAAGACAAAGCTCAACCAGGTGAGGGCCTCTCGCGCCCATACGGTTTCCCAGGATCTCGCGGCTCAGCTGGTCAAAGAGCCTTACATCGGTCTTAACGTAGTCGCCGTTGAGCCCTATGCACTCGTTTTGGATGAGCACGCACGACTTGCCATCCGGCGTTGGACCCAAAGCCGAGCGCAAGCGCGATACCGTCGAATACAGATTGTTGCGCGCGGCGCTAAACTCGGCATGGGGCCACAACTCCATGGCGATTGTCTCGCGGTCGACCATGGCATCCATGCCCAACGCGAGCCGCTCGGCAAGTGTTGCCGCCTTTTTGCGACGCCACATCTTATCCGTGATGGGAAAGCCGTCGCGCTCGGCGCGAAATGTGCCAAACATGCGCATCTCAATATGGCCGATCGTATCGACAGCCTCAACCTCGCCCGCCTGGAACAGGTGCTCGCTTTCGCCCTCAAAATCATCGCGTAGTGAATACCGCGACAGCTCACGCACCGGAAGCTTCTTGCGAATCCTGACGGCAGGCTCGCCCAGACAGTGCATCGCAAGACGCGCAAATAGCCGATACGATGGGTCTAAAATCCCCGAGCGATTCATAGACATCCAGGCGGCAAGATCGCTATCGCGGCCCGCAGCGGCCAGGTGCAGCGCCACGATCCAGGCTTCTGAGCCACCGACCTGCGTCTTGCTAATGTCGAGCAGCTCCGCCTCTTCGCGAACCGATACCAGCGACGTATTGCGCAGGTACGCCACGCGCTCCAGCAGCAACGCGTTTTCGCGCATGTACGCAATCGATTCGTCGGCGAGCTTGAGCACCTGAACCGCGCGGAACTTCGCGTTGACCGGCCGCCCCTCCGCCAGCGATTGCCAACCCTCCAGCAATAACCCAAACAGCTGAATTTGATTGTCACGAACACGCACCGCAAAGCGGTCGAGCTCGCCAAACGCCACATCGTCGGTCACGGGCAAGCCCGCGAGCAGGCGCCGCGCAGCGAGCACCATACGCAGCCAAATGGATGGCGCCTTAAGCCCGCGGATATCGAGCGCCTCGAGTATCTGCGCCATCTTGTCATCGCGCTCGTCGGGTTTAGCAAACGAGCCGTCGAACAGCTCCACCAGCATATGGTCGGCCTGTATGAGAATCCCCGCGATGTCGAGCTCGCAATCATAAGCTTTGCACGCCTTGAGCTTCGCGAGAACATTGCCGTCTTCCGCTCGCTCGGTTAGGCGGCGCTTGACCTCGATATGCGCGGACAGCATGTCGAGCACCTCGCAGGATGTCTGTTCTTGCACAACAGGGTTGGCGGGAAGCCCCAGGTCATTGTCGCCGTAAAAGGCGATAGTAAGCGCCTGGGCTATTTTCCAGGTAGCGGGGTCGACCTCGCGGGCCGCCTGGTCACCCGCACGTTCGATAACGGACGCCATATACCTTGCTAGCTTTGTATTGCACACGCTGACAGCCGCCAGATACACGCCGAGTGCCTCGGCGGGTGTCGACTCTTGCTCCTGCTTTTCCGCATTGATCATCGCCGACGCCGCACGGCAAATGTCCCCTCCGTGCCCGGTCAGGGCAAGATCGGCCCCATACTGCCCGGCAAGTTCCAATACCACATGGCGGTCCAAGAACGCGTCGGCCAGGTCCATAGCCAAATCGCATCGGCCCGCCTTGATCAAAATGCGAGCAGCCCGCGATACAAGTTCGGGACGGATCTCGGCAACAAGCTTTCGCAGCCTCAGGCGCGCGTTGTCCTTGGCGCCCAAACACCTAAAGGTGCGATCAGACGGATCCATGCCAAAAATCGGATAATCGCGCACAAAGATGGACTGGTCGACCATCGAAAGCCTCACGCCGCACGCCTCTAGCTCCGCAATGCGGCCCTCGCCCATCAGTACCATCAAACAGGCAACGGTAAACAACAGGTTGTTCTCGAGCGATGCGAGATCGGCCAGCACCGCACCGTACACGTTGACGATTTCGTTCTCGAGCAACCCGGCAACATCGCCCTGTCCATACATTCCCGTCTGCAGGGCAGATACCAGCTCGGGTACACCCTGTGTGAGCCCATAGAAATCAAGCGATGTGCTGATTGAGAACGCCGTGGCCCATGACGAATACTCATAGGCGTGCACCTTGAGCATCTGCGCATTGACTTTTACCGAATCGCCCAGCCCGTGGATAAGCAATCGGTTGGAGGGGCGGCAGGCAATAAAGACCCCCGTCCCCGTAGCACGTAAGCTGCGGATTCGATCGATGAGGTCCTCGGTTTCGTGCTGCTCGAGATTGGGCACGTTGTCGATCGCAACGAGCGAATGAGGTTTGTCCTTAAGCTCATCGGCGACAACCTCGAGCTGCATAAAGAGCTCGCGTCCAATCGCGCGGTCGGCCTCGATAATCCGAACCGGCCCTCGCGTGGGGTCCGATTTAACCTCCTGCACGTATTGCAGCAACACCGACGTCTTACCAAACCCATCGGGCGCGTAGAGCAAAACAATTCCCGCCTTGCGCCCTTTAACGATGAGCTCGTTCATCAAGCGATCGCGCCGCACCATATAGCCGCCGCCCGTCGGCATCAACTCGAGGTCGTCAGTATTGCCCAGATCGTTTACCATGCTTGCTCCTCAACTCGACCATATGGACACCGTAGCTGCAGGACCATATGAGCCGCCCCGTGAATAGCGCGACTTAGAGTTTTTAATTGTCTGCCGGTACGTGTTTGGCAAGTTTTTGTACAGCGAGGCCCGATGGTAACTTATCCCCCGACCAATAGGTCTTTGCGCAGGTCAATGCGCTTGCCAGCATGTCCCATCCCATTTGCAGTGTAGCGCAGTCGGCTATTTTTATTTGAGTTGCGCAACTCGCCTACTCCTCGCTACCGCCTGCGACTCTATGGTGGCAAATGTGCATAGAATCTGCTATAGAATGAATCACAAAAATTTAAAACCCTCCAGTCAAGCACGCGGCAAGGTTTCCGTCATGTATACGCCACGGCGTATGTCCACTAAAAAGGCCCCCGCAAAGCGAGGGCCTTTTGAGAAACTATGTAAGATCGCTTGATCGCGTTACTCGCAGAGCGAAAGAGCGGCCTCGTCAGCAACGACAACGCAGTTGGTGTGCAGCTGCAGGATCGAAGCCGGGCATTTGGGCGTAACCGGACCATAGCACATATCGTGCACGGCCTGAGCCTTGGCCTCGCCGTTGGCGACAACCAGGATCATGCGGGCATACATGATGGTCTGGGTGCCCATGGTGTAAGCCTGACGGGGCACGTCATCGATGCTGTCGAACAGGCGGCTGTTGGCCTGAATGGTGCTCTCGGTGAGGTCGACGCAGTGCGTGCCCTTGGAGAAGTGGTCATCGGGCTCGTTAAAGCCGATGTGACCGTTGTTGCCAATGCCGAGCAGCTGCAGATCCGGGTAACCGGCGGCAGCGACGATCTTGTCGTACTCGGAGCAGGCAGCGGCGGCATCGGGGTTGGAGCCATCGGGCACGTGCGTGTTGTTCAGATCGATATTGATGTGATCGAAGAAGTTCTCGCGCATAAAGTAGTGATAGCTCTGGGGATCGTCGTGCGAAAGACCACGATACTCATCCAGGTTATAGGTCCTGACCTCGGCAAAGTCAATGTCGCCCTTCTCGTACCAAGCAGCGAGCTGTTTGTAAGCGCCAATCGGGGTGGAGCCGGTGGCAAGACCCAACACGCAATCGGGCTTGAGGATAACCTGAGCCGAGATGATATTAGCGGCCTTGCGGCTCATATCCTCGTAGTCTTTAGCTTTAATGATTTTCATTACGCGTCCTTTCTCGTACAAGAGAGGCAAGGCTCCCCTTACAAGCACTTGCCCGCGGCCCGCGTCGGCCGCAACCAACGTGTGCGGCCACCAGGGCGAGGTCGCGTAATATATGTGTCTCGTGTCTAACCGCGTCGAGGCCCCTGCCCGTCCACGGTGACCCAAAGCTGTTTAGCTTCGGACAATCCCCATCTTGCCACGGAGGGCGCCCTCTTTCAAGGGCGCCCTCCGTAAACGTGATTGAATTGTAGGCTAAAGGCCAAGCGGAGCGACTAGCGCTCGCGAGCAACGATGAGCTGGTCCATCTCCTCGACATGCTCGCCAACGGAGCCCTTGATGCTCGAGAACTCAACAGAGTTGCACACCAAGATGGGAACCGTCACATCGTAACCCTCGGCAGCAATTGCCTCGCGATCGAACTCGATAAGCACGTCGCCCTTATGGACGACATCACCCACCTGTGCATGCACGCTAAAATGCTTGCCCTCAAGCTGGACAGTGTCCAAACCAACATGGATGAGCACGTCTAGACCATCGACCGTGTTGAGCGCAACGGCGTGACCCGTGGGAAAAATGGCCTCGACCTTGGCGTCTGCCGGCGCAATCACACGCGTGCCGGTAGGCTGAATCGCCACGCCCTGGCCCAAAAGGCCGGTAGCAAACGTCTGGTCTTTGACCTCGGATAACGGAATGACGTCGCCCGAGATGGGAGCATCCAGCGTAAGGACTCGACCACGCATACCAAAAGACCTCAGGACTTTAGTGAACATGCTCCCCCTCGGACATACCAATCAATCAAAATAACTTTAACAGTTTACCACTTGGCACCCGTTTTTGACCATTAGGGAAGTTCGCGCTTGATAACCTCGACGATGTCGTCAACCACACGCTGGGTCAGCTCGTGCGTCTCGGCCTCGGCCATCACGCGGACCAGCGGCTCGGTGCCACTCGGACGCACCAGAATGCGGCCGCGGCCGTTGAGCTCCTTCTCGGCGGCAGCGACGGCGTCCCAAATGGGCTGGCAATCGTCCAGGCCGGCCTTGTTGTCGGAATGCACGTTGACAAGCACCTGCGGGTACTTCTTCATGATGCCGGCAAGGTCGGTGAGGGTGCGGCCGGTGCGCTTGAGCACGGCCAGAAGCTGCAGGGCCGTCACCAAGCCGTCACCGGTGGTGTTGTGCTCCAGGAAGATGATGTGGCCGGACTGCTCGCCGCCGATGACGGCACCGTCCTCGAGCATACGCTCAAGAACATAGCGGTCGCCCACGGCGGTCTGGACCATCTCGAAGCCCTGCTCCTTCATGGCGATGGAGAAGCCTAGGTTGCACATAACGGTCGAGACGATCTCGGAGTTGGCGAGCTTGCCGCGAGCGGCCAAGTCGGAGCCGCAGATGGCCAGGATATAGTCGCCATCGATTTCGTTGCCCTCGCTGTCCACGAACAGCACGCGATCGGCGTCGCCATCGTGGGCCAGGCCGATGTCGGCGTGGGTACGCAGTACGAGCTCACGCAGGGGCTCAAGATGAGTGGAGCCGCACTCGACGTTAATGTCGGTGCCGCAGTAGTCGGTGTTGATGGCATGGACCGTAGCGCCCAGGCGCTGCAGTGCGGCGGGCGTGGTCTGGCAAGAAGCGCCGTGGCCGCAGTCGACGGCAACAACCAGGCCGTCGAGCTTAAGGCCGTCGAGCGTGTTGATGGCATGATCGACATATGCCTTGCGGGCGTCCTTCATCTTGATGATGTGACCCACACCGGCGCCGGTCGGCAGCGTGTCGGCAGCCATGGCCTCCTCGGACATGACCCAGGCGCTGATCTCTTCCTCGACAGCATCGGGAAGCTTCATGCCCTTGCGGCTAAAGAACTTGATGCCGTTGAACTCCGGCGGATTGTGCGAAGCAGAGATGACGATGCCGCCGTCGAGCTCGTTTTGGACGGTGAGCAGCGCCACGGCCGGCGTAGGGATAACGCCGCAGCAGTGCGGTCGGCCGCCCTCGGCCATAATGCCGGCGGTCAGAGCACTCTCGAGCATGGTGCCCGAAAGACGCGTGTCACGGCCGATGCAAATGTCCGGACCAAGGAACTTGGTCGCCGCACGACCAAGGCGAAACGCGAGGTCGCACGAGAGGTCGGCGTTGGCGACGCCGCGGACGCCATCGGTACCGAAGATGTTCTGGGGCATAGGATCGCTCCTTCCCAAGTGGGCAAAACGCAGTCGCCCACCCTAGTCGAAAAAGAAAAGCGGGACCCGCCGAGCAATCGGCAGGCCCCGCTTGTACATTGTATCTCGTAAGGAGATAAAACCTTAGCGCTTGGAGAACTGGGGAGCGCGGCGAGCCTTCTTGAGGCCGTACTTCTTGCGCTCGACCACGCGAGCATCGCGCGTAAGGAAACCGGCCTTCTTGAGGTCAGCACGGTAGTCGCCAGCGTTCAGAAGAGCGCGAGCAATGCCCAGGCGCAGAGCGCCGGACTGACCGGAGATGCCGCCGCCATCGCACAGAGCGATAACGTCGAACTGACCGGCGGTGTCGGTCACCTTGAAGGGAGCAAGGGCGTTCTCAACGAGCTGATGACGGCCGAAATACTGCTCGGCGTCACGCTTGTTGATGGTCACCTTGCCGGTGCCGGGGACGAGACGGACGCGGGCGACGGCGTTCTTACGACGGCCGGTACCCTGGTAGACAACGGTGTTCTCAGCCATCTTTAAGCCTCCAGCTCAATCTTCGTGGGGTTCTGGGCAGCGTGCGGATGCTCGGCACCAGCGTAGACCTTAAGCTTGGTCATCTGGGCACGGCCGAGGGTGGTCTTGGGCAGCATACCGCGAACGGCGCGCTCGATGACCTTCTCCGGGTGCTTCTCCATAGCCTGGCGGAAGCTCTCAGCCTTGAGGCCGCCGTTGTAGCCGCTGTGGCGATAATAGGTCTTCGTGTCGGCCTTGTTACCGGTAAGCTGGACCTTATCGGCGTTGATGACGACAACGAAGTCGCCGCAGTCGCTATTGGGCGTGAACTGGGGCTTGTTCTTACCGCGCAGGATCATTGCGATCTGGGTGGCAAGACGGCCCAGGACAGCACCATCGGCGTCGACGAGAACCCAGTTGCGCTGGACCTCGCCCTGCTTGGCGTAGTGAGTCGATTTCGAAATCACTTAGACTCCTCCATGTACAGTACGTGTTGTTACAGAGATTCACGGGGCTCTGCAAGTAACCCGTCCATATTACCCCGCTCGCCGCCCGAGTCAACAGGTATTTTGGTTCTGACCAGACTTTCTGCACATGTCGTCCATGGGTCATGACGTCGCGACACTAGCGCTCGACAAATGCCTCGATATCTCCCAGCAAGCGCTTTGCCTCCTGGCGGCCCTGAATATACAGGTCGAGGAGCTTTGCTGGATCGTGCTCAACGTGGCCGACCTCGACCGGCTTTTGCGGAGCAACGACCAGTGCGCGGCCCTCGCGCTCATACTTCCACAGATGCATGCGCTGGATGTTATAGCGGTCGTGGCGCGTCTCGATAGCCTCGAGCAGGTAGGGGTAGTCGGCATAGCGGGCGCGCGCGGCGGGCATAAACTCGTAGGGCTTTTTCTCGTACGAGCGGTCCTGCGTGACAATGACAACCGCGCGATCGAAGCCCGCCTCCTCCAGCACGTGCTCGATGGGAACCGAATCGGCTACGCCACCGTCGACGTATTTGTGCCCGTCAATCTCGACCGGCGGCGTCACCAGCGGCAGCGACGTCGAGGCGCGCACTGCATCGAGGTCGAGCACGGCGCTTTTGACCGGCAGGTACGCGGCAGTTCCAAAGAGCATGTCCGTCGCGACGGCGTACATCTCGATGGGGCTCGCATCAAACGTCTCGTTGTCAAAGGGATCCAGGCGGTCCTGGACATCGTTGAAGATAAAGTCGTAGCCCACAATAGAACCCGTAGACGCAAACGATGCGGCACCCATGAAGCGGTTGTCGTTGCAGAAAGCCAGGTTGATGCGGTTGGCACGGCCGATCTGGTGCGACTTGTAGTTCACGCCGTTGAGGGCACCGGCCGATACGCCATATACCGCCGGAATCTCGACGCCAGCCTCCATGAGGACGTCGAGCACGCCTGCGGTAAATTGCCCGCGGAAGCTGCCGCCCTCCAAAACGAGCGCGACCTTGCCGGCGTTCTTTGCCTTATCTTCTGCAGTCATGTTGACCTCCTGCTGTTTCGTTTTGGCCTTCTTCTACCCAGTTTTACGGAGGAGAGCGCGCAGGTTTTGGAGTTAAGGGGGCGGGGCGGTCGACGGGAAAGCGCGTCCCGGCCTGCGTTGCCAAGGCGTTTTCTTTACGCCCGCGCCCTGCATAGAGTTCGATTCTCCGCGGTACGGGGGGATCCGTTGATGGGTTGAGGCCGGGGCAAGACGCCCGATCGGCATCGCATCGATATTGAGCTGAGGCATTGCGCGGAGAATCCGCGTGTTCGCTTCGCGAACCCGCACCGGCTTCGGCCGCCTGCCGGCGTCCTCGCCCGCGGGCTAAAAACGCTCACGCGTTTTCTTTACGCCCGCGCCCTGCACAGAGTTCGATTCTCCGCGGTACGGGGGATCCGTTGATGCGGGGTTTGGCCAGCTGAGATTCGATATCATCGCATCTATATAGGTTTGAGGCTTTGCGCGGAGAATCCGCGTATTTGCTTCGCAAATCCGCACCGGCTTCGGCCGCCTGTCGGCGTCCTCGCCCGCTCGCTACAAACGCTCCGCGTTTGTTTAACGCTCGCGCCCTGCACAGAGTTCGATTCTCCGCGGTATCTATAGGTAATAAAAAAGCAGGTAGAGGCACTTCTCTACCTGCTTGTAACTATTGGTGGAGGCGCGGAGAATCGAACTCCGGTCCACGAAAGCCCCCTGATTGGCATCTCCAAGCTCAGTCGCTGGTTTAGTCTCGGACGCCTTGCGCACAGCGACACGCTCGCAGCGTCCTAACCGGTTCGGTCTTAGCCTGCGCCATACCGATTACGTGCGCAGGAGCATTCCCCTAACATGACGTCGCGCCGGTGTCGGGGAAATCACCGGGTTGACGCGCCGCTATAAACTAAGCAGCGAGAGCCATAGGCTCAAAAGAAGAGTTGTTGTCAATTCAATTTGACGGTACCCCTATTTAACGAGGCGAGGAGACCTCGGCTTGCTTCCTCTCTCAGAGCTATCGTGTCGAAACCAGTCGCCCCCGAATGTCGGGAAAGTCTGGATGGTATCGGGCCTGCAAACACCCGATAACCGTCGACTTTTCAAGGAACACGCGGGATGAACCCGCTCGTGGATAGCTATCTTACCACGTTCTAAAGGCAGACAGCTGCTCTATGCACGAGCTGTGAAGACCCTAATGTGCACCATACTTCGCACTTTTGCCACCGAACGCGTCACGTATATTTTCGCCAAGCAAAATTGACCCGTCGAAAGGACCGTTATGGATACCAAGCAGCAACTCGTCAATGCCCTCGCAGGCCTGGGCTCAACCATTACCGAAGCTATGGATGTCATCGAAGGCTTTGTCCCCTGCGGGCATCCCGCCCTCACGGTATCGAACGCACTCGTCGCGCTGGACACTGACGATGATGTAGCTCTCGCCCAGCAGCTTGAGACCGTCGAGGGCTTTATCGACCACGTGAGCGAAAACCGCGGCGTGACCGCCTACCACGGCGTCGAGGTCGAGCTCGCGGGTCCCAAAGCCGATCTGCTCGCAGCAATCCGCGAGGTAGGCGCCCTTATGCAGACCGCAGGCGTCAAAAACACCCAGGTCAACGAGTGGGTCTACCGCAGCCTGGCAGCACTCGACAGCTCCGACGAAAAGGCAGCCGAGCAGCTCGCAGAAAGTCCCGCCATTAAGGCCGAGCTTTTGTAAATAGCAGACGCGGGCCCCTTGGCGCATCGTCGTCCAAGAGGCCCGCAAACAGTTCGCGTCAACCGATAGCCGCGCCGCCACGTTCGGTCAAAGCCAGAATTGGCATCATTTGGCGCGGGGTCTTTGCTGCAAGATCGGCATGTTCGAGCAGCTTACGATCGTTGGTCACCAAGTAATCGACCTGCGCGCGCTTGCACGCGGCGAGCACCAAGTTGTCCTCGTAATCGCGATGGAGCGCTAAGTATTTGTCGGCCAGCCAAAGGTCCGACGCATCTGCGCCCACGGCCGTGGCGTTTTCGGTCATGTTCCGAACAAACGCCAACGCCGCATCGCCAATTGCACGGGCAGATGCCTCGTCGAGCGCTCCCCCGCTGGCAAGAACGCTGCGCTTCAGTTCGTGTTGGACAACGTACAGCACGTCCTTGGCGATATGCACCGGAAAGAACAGCAATGCCCCCGCCTCCGTCGCCTGCCCAATAAACGCGCGTGCGGCAAGCGACTCGGCATGGTCGGCGCAAAACGAATCGACCCATACGTTGGCATCCACCATTATTTTGAGGGGAGCCCCGCTCACAGAATCATCCCCTTTTGGCGATAGCGCTCGTCCATGGCTTCGGAATAGATTGTGTCCCAATCGCGATCGTCGGATACAGGCGACGCAGCGATGCCCATATCTGCATAAAGCCGGTCTGCCGCTGCCCACGACGCGGCGAACGGAGTATCGGGCGCGACGGCCTGCTGCCGGTCGTCGACGGCCGCAAGCACTTCCTCGCACTGCCCGCCACCCTGCGCGACCTTGGCCACCACCTTTTTGATGAGCTCGGGCAGCGACCCGCCCGAAAGCCGCAGCGCCTCCTCGGCACGGTTCTTGACCTGGCGATCCACGCGAACGTTCACCTGCGCCATGCCGCTAACAGCACCCATCTCAACCTCACCTTCGACTTTTGCTATCTAAGCTAGCACAACTATATATTTCTGCTAGCACATGGTCAAACGCAAAAGGCCTGCATTCTGGCGGCTGCAACACCGCCCAAATGCAGGCCAAAAACTTAAGTAAAAGCGCTAGCGCAGGTACGCCTTTGCGTTGCCCAGGCTGTAGGCGATCGTTGAGCCGTTGTGCAGCAGTGACGACGTCTGCGGAGTGATCATGCCGGTAATACCCAATGCCAACAGCGCCGAGTTGGTGAGCATCACCTTGGAATACGAACTCGACAGACGGTCGATAAGCCCCTGACTCATGCGGCGCAGGCGCACGATTGCGGCCAGATCTGTATCGGTCAGGATGATATCGGCGACCTCCTTGGCGATGTCGCTTCCGCCACCCATCGCCAGGCCCACGTCGGCCAAACCGAGCGCCGGCGAATCGTTGACGCCGTCGCCCACCATGGCAACGTGGCGCCCCTCGCTCTTAATGCGCTCCACATAAGCGTACTTATCCTCGGGCAGCAGCTCGGCCTTAAACTCGTCGACCCCCGCCTCTCGCGCAATGCGCTCGGCCGTGCGTTCGGAGTCGCCCGTAAGCATAACGACATGTTTGACGCCCAGCGCATGCAGATCGGCGATGGCCTCGCGCACTCCGGGCTTGAGCGGATCCTCGATGCCGAGCACGCCCACGACCGTGCCGTCGACCGCCAGGTACAGCGGCGACAAGCCCTGCATCTGGGACTCGATGCGCTCCTTGATGTCGGATTCGAGCTGCGCGCCCTCATCCTCAAATACAAAGTGCGCGGAACCGATGATGGCGCGACGCCCTTCGATGGACGAAGCGATACCGTGTGCCACGATGTACTCGACGGCGGCGTGGCGCTCGCGATGCTCGAGCCCACGCTCGCGGGCGGCGTTGACCACGGCACGTGCCACCGGATGCGGAAAATGCTCCTCCAAGCAAGCGGAAAGGCGCAGGATCTCGTCCTCGCTCCAGCCATCGGTGGTGAGTACGCAGGCAAGACGCGGCTGCGCCTCGGTGAGCGTGCCGGTCTTATCAAACACGATGGTGTCGGCCTTGGCAAACGCCTCAAAGTACTTCGCGCCCTTGACCATAACGCCCATCTTGGCAGCATCGCTCATGGCGGTCATGACGGCAACGGAACCCGTGAGCTTGAGTGCGCACGAATAGTCGACCATCAGTGCCGCCGAGGTTTTGATGAGGCTGCGGGTGGTAAGCGCAACCAGGCCCGCGAGCAGGAAGTTCCACGGGACAATCTTATTGGCAAGATCCTCCATATGCGACTGGCCCTCGGACTTGAGCGAGTCGGCCGTCTGCACGAGCGAGACGATCGAGCGCAGTTTGGTTTGCGCCGTATTGGCACGCACACGCACCAAGATGCTGCCGTCTTCCACGACGGTGCCGGCGAACACGTCGTCGCCTGTGCTGCGCTCGACGGCCAGCGGCTCGCCGGTCAGGGTCGCCTGGTTGACCATGGCGCTCCCCTGCTCGACAACACCGTCGATGCAAATGGACATGCCGGTGCGCACGGCAACCAGATCGCCGGGCTCAAGCTCGGTGGCGGCAACGCTCACTTCGGTGTCGCCGACCACTTTTTGCGCCTTGTCGGGCACATCGAGCAGCGAGTTGATGAGCTCGTTTTCGCTCATGGCGCGGGTGTAGTCCTCGAGCAGCTCGCCCACGTTGAGCAGGAACATCGTCTGGCCCGCGGTGTCGACATCACGCTTGACGAACGAAATGCCGATGGCCGAAGCGTCGAGCACGGGAACGGTCAGGCGCGGCTGCGCGAGCTCATGAAGGGCGGCGCGCAAAAAGGTCATGTAACCGGCCACGATAAACACCGCACGCAGAGGCGTCGGCAAGAACCAGCGACGTGCGTAATGGGCACCGATAAGTGTGGCAAGATCCATGACGAGCTTGTGCTTGCGTGGCTCAAGCTGCATCACGTAGCCTGTCTTTGCGTCGGCAATGGCCTGAGCGTCGAGCGCACCGACGGCGGCCAGCACGGCATCGCGGCGCGACTCGTCGTATTCGAGCGCCATCTGGCCAATACGGCCATATACGCGCACCTTGTGCACGCCATCGATATCGCCGCTGAGCTTAAGAAGTGCATCGAGATCGCTCTCTGGCACAGGACCCGCCAATTGAAGACGGGTCCTGCCGGGGATCTCGCTGATAATCGAGAATCTCATAGTTTGTGCCTGGAAGCGTTACTCGGCTGCCTCGTCAGCAGCGGCCTCGCTCTGGGTGATGTAAGCCGCCTCGGCAACCATGTCGTCGACATTAGCCTTGGCCTGCTCGACCATGTCCTGGTAGCCGTTCTTGATGCGCATACCGCACGCAATACCCTGCACGCAGGCATTCTTGACCGGAGCGCTGGTAAGCAGCTTGATGCCGGCCGTGCCAAGCAGAAAACCGCCACCGACAAGCAGGGTATTGAACGTCGACTTCTTCATGTTGCTTCTCCCTTTTGCCGCATTGGACGCGGCATGGTGCCTCAGCACCCGAGTAAACAAGTTTGCTCGAGCACGCTTTTGAGAACAGTTTAGTATAACTATTTGGTCAACAATGGCTAACTTTTTGAAAACATGCGGTCCAGACCGCCCGATACTCGGCGGTTCACTCACCACGATGCAAATCCGCACCCCCACGGGTATCCGCCCCCGCCCTTGCGAATCAAAGGTGAATACTTTTCCGCGAAGTGAACGA
>CATYJC010000034.1 GCA_958407555.1 uncultured Collinsella sp.
TTGTCGCTCTGGCGCCCGCTCGCTGGCATCATTGCTAAAACATCGATGTTACCGTGGTCCAAACTAGTCGTTGGGGGCGTTCTTGTTTGACCAGTCGTTTAAGAACGTCCCCGATGACTATTTGAATTGCTAATTTGTGCGGGTTGTGGTTTTGTGACCTGCTGAAATTAAAGATACTGTACAACTGTACGTTAATTCGTCTTCGTAGTATATTGCTACCCGCAAAACTCAATACCATTGTGCTCTGAGACGCTAAAGCGCTTACGTACAATGGTTATCGATAGTACGATTCGATTCAACGACAGGATGGATGGTCCAAGCGTGAGTCTCGGCAGCAAACTATCCAATGCAAAGGTCTCCTTTGCGATATTTAAGCGCGACATTAAGCGACTGCTTGTGAACCCCGTCGCCTTGGTGGTTACCCTTGGCGTGTGCGTTATTCCCTCGCTGTATGCCTGGTACAACATCGTGGCCAACTGGGATCCGTACGGAAACACCCAGGGCATCAAGATTGCCATCGCCAACAACGATCGGGGCACCCAAAACGACCTGGTGGGCGAGCTCAACGCGGGCGATCAGGTCGTCGATCAGCTCAAGGAGAACGATCAGCTGGGCTGGACCTTCGTCGATTCTGCGGCCGATGCCAAAGAGGGCGTCGAGAGCGGTGAGTACTATGCGGCCATCGTAGTCCCCAAGAACTTCTCGGATAACCTGGTTTCGATGCTCGACGGCAACTACCATCAGCCCAAGCTTACGTACTACGTCAATGAGAAGAAGAGCGCTATTGCGCCCAAGGTTACCGACACCGGTGCAAACACCATCGAGGAGCAGATCAACTCGGAATTTGTCTCCACGGTGGGCGAGACCGTTGCCAGTATTGCCAAGGATGCCGGAGTCGATTTAAAGGACAAGGCAACCCAGACTCAGGATTCGTTGGCCGGTTCGGTATCAGAGGCTTCCGATACGTTGGGCGAAGTGCGTGATTCGATTGGCGACATGAATGCCGCCATCGATAAGACGAGTGGTTCCATTGCCTCGGCAGATGCGGCACTTGCCGGTCTGCAGGGTCAGGCGCCGTCGCTGACGCAGGCGATCTCCCAGGGCAATGACCTGCTGGGCGAGGCTCGCGCCACGGCGGGCAACTCTGTCGCCTCGCTCTCCAAGGCGCTCTCGGAAGGCAGCCTTGCGCTCACCAAGACGTCAGCCTCTGCGAACGCTGCCATCGGCAAGCTGACGGGCACGGTCACATCTACGACCACCCGTATCGACAACTCGCTCGAGTCTCTCCAAGCGACGATCGACCACAATAAGGCCGTTATCGGGCACTTAGAGATTCTCGCCAATGACACGTCGACAGGTTCCGAGGAAATTGACGCGCGCATTGTATCGACCATCGATTTGCTTCGAGAGCAGAATGAAAAGCTTCAGAGCATCAAGGACGGTCTGTCCGCGCAGTCGAGCGCCATGGCGAATGACGCAGCGGCTGTCTCGGGTGCCAGTGACGCTATCAATAACGCAATTCATACCGGTGCGACCAACCTTGGCCAAGCCCAGACGGACTTGGGCCAAAACGCGCTGCCGAAGGCCTCGAGCGCGCTCGACTCTTTTGCTGCCGTTTCGGGCGACCTGACCGGTATCGTCTCGGGTATGACACCTACACTTGCAAATGCGCGCGGCACGTTGGCGCAGCTTAGCGCTACGCTCGGCCAGGCCAAGACCACGCTGTCCCAGACCGATTCCTCGCTTGCCAAGGTCCAGGACAAGCTTGCAACCGCCGCCAATGACATCGCGGCGCTGCAGACCTCCGAGTCCATGGGCGAGCTGGCCGATCTGATGGGCGTCGATGTCAATGACGTGGCAGATTTCATGGCGTCTCCGGTTGAGTTGACGTCCAAGTCAATCTATCCGGTCAAGAGCTTTGGCTCGGGCATCGCTCCCTTCTACACCAATCTGGCGCTTTGGGTGGGCGGCTATGTGCTCATCGCCATTTACAAGCTCGAGGTCGACCGTGAAGGTGTTGGCAGCTTTACGGCGCGCCAAGGCTACTTTGGCCGCTGGTTGCTCATGGTGATCCTGGGCGCGTTGCAGGCCATCATCGTTACGGTAGGCGATCTGGTGATTGGCGTGCAGTGCGTCAGCCCGCTGCTGTTCGTGCTGGGCGGCATCGCCATTTCGTTCACCTACGTCAATATCATCTATGCGCTGTCCACCACGTTTAAGCATATCGGCAAGGCTATCGGCGTCATTCTCGTCATCGTGCAGATCCCGGGTTCGTCGGGCATGTACCCCATCGAGATGATGCCCGGCTTCTTCCAGTGGCTGCACCCGCTGCTGCCCTTTACCTACGGCATCAATCTGCTGCGCGAGACGGTCGGCGGCATGTATTCGTTCAACTACCTGTTTAACCTGTGCATTCTGGGCGTGTTCTTGATCGTGGCGCTCTTTATCGGCCTGCAGCTGCGTCCGCTGCTGCTCAACCTTAACCTGCTCTTTGATAAACAGCTCTCCACGACCGGTATGATGATTTGCGAGTCCAACGACCTGCCGCGCCAGCGCTACTCGCTGCGCACGGCCATGCGCGTCATGCTCGATTCCGATTCGTACCGTCGCGAACTGCTCGATCATGCGGTCGCCTTTGAACATCGCTACCCGTACTACATCAAGGGCGGTTTTGCCGCCGTGGTGGGCGTTCAGGTCCTGCTCTTTGTCCTGTCGACGGTTCTCGATATCGACAATAACGGCAAGATCATCCTGCTTGTCATTTGGATCATCTCGGTTATTGCCATCTGCGGCTGGCTTATCAATATCGAATATATCCGAGCGAGCCTCAATACCCAGATGCGCATCTCGGCGCTTTCGGATGAGGACCTGCGTCGCGAGATGCGCGAACACACGGCCGCCATTCCTGCCGCCCGCCACATGTTTGGCCTCAACGCCAGCGAGCGTGGTGCCAAGGGCGGCGATCAGTCCACGGGCCGCTTGCCGCATATCGGCTCGCACCATAAATCTCAGGGCAGCGACAGCACAGCCACAAATGATGGAGATACCACCGCGCTTGGCAAGCACTCCAAAGGAGGTGAGGCATAAATGAAGAACATCCTGCATCTGTTTAAGCGCGATGTCCAAAACGTGTCTCGCTCCGTGATCGGCTTGGTTGTCGTGATGGGCCTCATTATCGTACCGTGTCTGTACGCGTGGTTTAACATCGCCGGCAGCTGGGATCCGTACGGCAACACCGGCAATCTTAAGATCGCCGTGGTCAACACCGATGAGGGTTACGAGAGCGATTTGATCCCCGTCGAGGTTAACGTGGGCGAAAACGTGACCGCCACCCTACGCGGCAACGAGAGCTTCGATTGGGTTGTGCTCAACAATCGCGAAAAGGCTATCGAGGGCGTTAAGTCGGGCGCGTACTATGCTGCCGTCGTTATCCCCAAAACGTTTAGCGCTGACATGATGACGCTTTTCTCGACCGACGTGAAGCATGCCGATATCGAGTTCTACGAGAATCAGAAGGCCAACGCCATTGCGCAGATCGTGACCGAGAAGGGTTCGAGCGCCGTCCAGAGCCAGGTTAACGAAACTTTTACCGAGACCATTACGAGCATCGGTCTTAAGACGGTGTCCAGCCTGCTCGATTACATGAGCACCGACCAGGTCAGCAACTTTATCGCCAACCTGTCCTCGACGCTCGGCGATTCGATTGAGGACCTGCGAGACGTTCAGGCAAATGCTTCGTCGCTGGCGGGCATTTTGAGCTCCACGTCCGATTCGCTGACGTCGGCGAGCGGCATGCTCAAGCAGACCGGATCGACCGAGGAGTCGGTGAAGCAGCTCATGCAGCATGCCGAGAGCGGTATTGCCGATTCCGAGCAAGCGCTCAAGTCCGCCAGCGATGCAATCGATGCCGCTATTGATGGGAGCGCAGGTTCGTTCGATAACGTTTCTACCGAGCTCGCAAAGGCATTCGACGCTGCAAACCTGCATGTCAATCTTACGGTGCGTCAGCTCAACGATGGCGCAGCGTCACTCAAGAACCGTGCCGACGAGATTGATGCCACGGCGAATGAGCTCCGTAGTCTTGCTGGCCAGGTGAGTAACGATAAGCTCAAGGCAGGGCTTGAGGACGCGGCTGCCGAGCTTGACAAAACCGCGGCGGAGTACCGCAACAATGCCAATGAGCTGACGAACATCGCGACGTCGCTCACGAACAGCATGGCCGAGGTCAACAGCTCGCGTGCCGAGGTCGATCAGGCCATCGCTGATGCCAAGGCCGGCATCGCGGGTGCCAAATCCGATTACGATTCCACGTTCTCGGTTAAGGCCAAGGAGCTCAAGAAGACGGTTTCGGGCATTCTGGACTCGCTTGATGGCATCTCGGGCGACCTGGATAGCGCCGTAGGCGGCCTGACCGACGCATCCGGTTCGCTGGCAAAGGGCCTCTCCAAGGCTGCAAGGCTCGTCAACAAGGCTTCCGATCAGCTGGGCGAGGCGTCGGACAAGATCAGCGCCTTTAAGGACGAGCTTGATAGCGCTCTGATCTCGGGTGACCTGGCCATGATTAAGACAATGATTGGCAGCGACCCCGAGGGCCTCGCCGTGTCGCTTTCCGGCCCTGTCGCACTCGACCGCAAGCCGGTCTATCCGATCCGCAACTACGGTTCGGCCATGGCGCCGTTCTACACGATTCTGTCGCTCTGGGTCGGCTCGATTGTTCTGGCGGCCATGATGAAGGTCTCGGTTGACGACGAGCTTATCAACGAGCTCATTCCCGTGCGCCTGCACGAGATCTACTTGGGCCGTTATCTGTTCTTTGGCGGCCTGGCCTTGCTGCAGGCGACGCTCGTGTGCGCGGGCGACATTCTGTTCTTTGGTATTCAGTGCGACGACCCGCTGCAGTTTGTGCTGGCGGGCTGGGTCGCGAGTCTCGTGTTCTCCAATATCGTCTACACGCTTACGGTATCGTTTGGAGATATCGGCAAGGCCCTCGCCGTCGTGCTGCTGGTCATGCAGGTCGGCGGTTCGGGCGGTACGTTCCCCATCGAGATGACCGGCCCCGTGTTCCAGGCGATCTACCCGTTCCTGCCGTTTACTCACGGCATCAACGCCATGCACGCCGCCATGGCCGGTGCCTACCATATGGAGTACTTGATTGAGCTGGGTATCTTGGCGAGCTACCTGATTCCGTCGCTGGCCCTGGGCGTCGTCTTCCGCCGCCCGGTCATCAAAGCCAACGACTGGATCATCGAAAAGCTTGAAAGCACGAAACTTATTTAGTGCAACAGCGTGACATCGACGAAACATCGAGGTTTACTCTGCCGACGCTTTAGTGGGCTGGATTGCGTGGGCTGCTTGGTTGTTGCTACAGTAGCGGGGCGTGCCGGGGGTCCGGTGCGCCCCGTTTTTATTTGACCATGAGGCGGCACGCAGCCATACGCGTGCGGACACCACGCCCAGATTGAGTGTGAGGATGTTCCATGGCCCAATACGCTGCCAACGAAATCGAAAACATGCCCGATAGCCCTGTGGCCCGTGAGGATTTGGGCGCGGGCGGTATTCCCAGGGGCGCCGGCGCACGCTCCCCGCTGTTCTGGAAAGTTTTGCTACTTTCGGTGGCGGTCATCTGGGGCTACTCCTTTACCACTATGAAGGACGCACTCGGCACCATTCCGGTGTTCGAGCTGCTCTATGTACGCTTTCTGCCTGCAGCGTTGGTCATGTTTGCCGTCTTCCACAAGCGCATCACTGCACATTTCAACGCTCGCAATCTGATCGTTGGCCTGAGTATGGGCGTGCTCATGTGGGCGGCCTATGCGTTGCAGACGGTCGGTCTGGCATATACTACGGCGGGCAAGAATGCTTTTTTGACGGGCACGTATTGCATCCTCGTGCCGTTCGCGAGCTATTTTCTGAGCGGAGAAAAACTCACCCGCTATAACCTGGGCGCGGCACTGCTGTGCTTGGCGGGCATTGGCTTGGTGGCGCTCGATAGCGTCGAGTTCAACATCGGTGACGTCATTACGCTGGCAGGCGCGGTCTTCTTCGCCATCCAGATGGCGGTGACCGCCAAGTACGGTCGCAAAATGGACATCAACGTTATCACGTTTTGGATGTTTGTGGGCAACGGCGTGCTGAGCCTGGTTTCGTCGCTGTTATTCGAGACCCAGGCGCCTCTGTCCGTGTGGACGCCGAACTTTATCGGTGTGATGGCGTTTCTCTCGGTGGGCTGCACATGCGTGGCTCTGCTCATCCAAAACGTCGGCCTGGCGCATGTCCCGGCTTCGACGGGCTCACTGCTCCTTTCGATGGAGTCGCCTTCGGGCGTGTTGTTTTCGGTGCTGCTGATGGGGGAGGCGCTCACCTCGCGCCTGCTCGCCGGCTTCGTGCTTATCTTCCTGTCGATTATCTTGAGTGAGACTCACTTCGATTTTTTGCGCAAAAAGCCGCGCCCGCAATTGTAAACAACTTGTTGCGCCGCCCTCCCGGGGCGGCATTTTTTATGCGTCGCCCTTAAAGTTGTACCTTGCACTTTATGCTATCAAAGTGCTTGCTGCAAAAACGTTACTGGAGGGCATCTATGGCACCAGCTTTGTCCGATTTTCAACCGCAACCAGCGCCCAAGGCTACCGCAGCGGCGCAGGCCGCTATCGGTGACGGTCTTGTTGCAGAAGCTCAGACTTTTGCAGACGAGCTTGCTGTGTGGCGACACGATCTACACCAGATGCCCGAGCTGGGTAACAACCTTCCGCAGACGTCCGCCTTTATCCAGGCGCGTCTGGACGAGATGGATATTCCCTATGCCGTGCTTGTCGACGGCTCCTGTGTCGTTGGCCTTATCGGTGCCGGCGCGGCAGCTGCTGCTCGGGGTAACGGTACGTGCACGGACAAGCAGGCCGGTACGGTCATCATGCTCCGCGGCGACATGGATGCCCTTCCCGTTGCCGAGGAATCCGGCGAGCCCTTTGCATCCACCAATGGCTGCATGCATGCTTGCGGTCACGATATGCACGCGACGGCGCTGCTTGGTGCGGCTCGTATGCTCAAGGCCCGCGAGTCCGAGCTGCTCGACGCCAACGCCACGGTTAAGTTGCTGTTCCAGCCGGGCGAGGAAACCTTTGAGGGTGCCCGTGCTGCCATCGTCGACGGTCTGCTGCAGAACCCACGCCCCCAGGCCGCCTTTGCCATGCATGTCAATAGCCAGTCGCCGCTTGGCCTGGTGCTCTACGGCAGCCCGGCGCTCTCGGGCGTGTACGGTTTTCGCATCACGCTTCAGGGCAAGGGCGGCCATGGCTCGAGCCCCGAGATCTGCATCGACCCCATCACGGCCGGCGTCCATGTGCATCTGGCGCTTCAGGAGCTCATCTCCCGCGAGGTGCCGGCGGCCAAGGAGGTCGCGCTTACCGTTGGCAAGTTCGCCGGCGGTCAGGCCGCAAATGTCATCCCCGACACTTGTGTGCTCGAGGGAACGCTGCGCGGATTCGACGTTGAGCTCATGGAGCGCCTCAAGACCCGCATCGCGGAGGTCGTCAAAGGCGTTGCCACGACCTATCGTACGCCGGCGACTATCGAGACGCTCTCGGATGTTCCGCCGCTGGTACTCGATGACAATATGACCCAGGCTTCACTTGGCTATGTGGGTGCGACGCTGCCCAAGGCCACCTTCCTGCCGCTGTTCCACGCCATGGCGAGTGAGGACTTTGCGCTTATCTCGAGTGAGATCCCGAGTGCGTACTTTACCGTGGGCGCTGCCGTGACTGATACGGACGAGCATTTTGCTCAGCATCATCCCAAGGCACGTTTTAGCGATGCCGAGCTTCCCCTTGGCGCCGCGGCTTATGCCGCCGTCGCTTTGGGCTACATCGCCGACCACCGGTAGCACCCAATCTTGCTACTCGTTTGTTTAAGATGGTCGGCGGCACCGTGGGCGCCATCGTTTCGGGTGTGCTGTCCGATGCCACGGGCTCTTTTGCGAGCACCTGGATTGTCTGCTTGGTGTGCTCGGTGGCTATGTTGGTGTTTCTGCTGGCGTCTGAGCCCATCGCCGCCAAGCTGCGTGCAAGCGTGGCGGGGGAGTAGACGTCCGTCGCTCTTTTCTGTTTGCCCCGTTCTGTTTGTGGCCGCCCTGGAAGCCGAATGGATGCTCGTACCATCATTCGGTTTCCAAGGCGGTCACGGGCCTACGAAATGATCCGTTTTCCTCCGTCCCCAAGGGATCACGTGATCCGAAGGGGACGGAGGAAAACGGGTCACAAACAGCGGCGGCGCATCTGGCCGAACGAGTCCCCATACCCTCGTTCGGTCAGACGCGCCGCCGCGTTGCTGCTTTGTGCCGTATAATGTCCACTATCTATGACGCGATACAAAAGAAAGGTGTTTGCCCATGCAGGCACAGAAGGCGGAGGGAACCCGCGACCTTATCGGCGCCGAGATGCGCGCCTGGCAAAAGATGCAGCAGATTGCGGCCAGCGTATTCGAGCCGTTTGGCTTTAAGCCCATCGAGACGCCCGCGATCGAGCAGGTGGACGTGTTTGTCCACGGCATCGGCCAGTCGACCGACGTCGTGCGCAAGGAGATGTTCCGCGTGTTTAGCGGCGCCAACCTGGAGCGCGTCTTTACCGAAGGCACCGATACCAAGCTCAAGCCTAAGCAGCGTCTGGCCCTTCGTCCCGAGGGCACGGCCGGTGTGGTGCGCGCCGTCGTGGAGAACAACCTGGTGCCCCAGGGCTCCACGCCGTTTAAGGCTTACTACGCCGAGGCCATGTTCCGCGGCGAGCGTCCCCAGAAGGGCCGCCTGCGCCAGTTCCATCAGGTGGGCATCGAGTGGCTCGGCGCTCCCGATCCGGCGGCAGACGCCGAGTGCATCATCATGCTCATGGAGTTCTACAAGCGTCTGGGCTTCGATCTTTCCAAGCTCCGTCTGCTCATTAACTCGATGGGCGATCCCCAGTGCCGTCCGGCCTATCGCGAGCAGGTTAAGCAGTTCATTCTCGACCACGCCGACGAGATGTGCGACGAGTGCCGCGAGCGCGCCGAGCTTAACCCGCTGCGCGCCTTCGACTGCAAGAACGACCATTGCCGCGAGATCATGGCCGAGGCTCCGCTGATGGGTGACAACCTGTGCGACGAGTGCCGCGAGCACTACGAGCAGGTCAAGCGCTATCTGGATGCCGCCGGTATCGAGTATGTCGAGGATCCCACCTTGGTGCGCGGCCTGGACTACTACACCCGTACCGTCTTTGAGGTCGAGGCCCCTGGCGCCGGCGTCGGCTCCATCGGCGGCGGCGGCCGCTACGACGGCCTGGTCGAGCTCGAGGGCGGCAAGCCTACGGCCGGCGTCGGCTTCGCCGTCGGTTTTGAGCGCGCCCTGCTGGCCCTACAGGCCTTTGGCGGCGACCTGGGTGCCGATGAGGCCCCGTGCGTCTACGTCGCCAACGCCGGCAAGGAGTTGCGCCAGAACGTCTTCGCCATTACGCAGGAGCTTCGCGCTGCAGGTATCGTGACCGAGGCCGACTACCAGGGCCGTTCGCTCAAGGCTCAGTTTAAGCAGGCCGACAAGGTGGGCGCCAAGCTCATTTTGGTCTTGGGCGGCGACGAGCTTGCCGCCGGCAAGGTCAAGGTGCGCGACATGCAGAGCCATGACGAGGTTCTCGTCGATCTGGCCAATGTGGTCGAGGCGGTTCGCGAGCGCCTGTAGCGCATCTTTTTGAGCTGCGGGCCTGCTAACGTGCCCTGCTCATGGAGAGCGATTGTTACGGGGGTGTTTCGCTTTTATGCGGAATGCCCCCGTTTACGTATGCCGCCCACCGAGAAATACGACCATTTGGGGCAAAAACCCTTGCAATGCAGAAAATACTTTTGTGTGGTAAAGCGCAATCAGTGTCGAAAGTATTTCTCAAGCGCCTATAATGAATACCGCATGTTACGTGCATAGAAGGAGGAATGGGAGGAAACGTGGCTGAGAACCTAAGCAACCAGTCTGTACCCGAAGCCGCGGCGCGCGTCGCTGCCGTGGTCAACCGCCTCGTTAACCGAATCGGCTCGAATGCCGAGTCCAGGGAGCGTCTCGCCGAGATCGAGATCCCCGAGGAGCTGCGCGACAATCTGGCGCTGTTCTTGCGCCTGGAGCGCCGTGTGCTTAGCGAGTATGATCCCGAGATCGCGGACCTGTTCGACAAGATTTTGACAGCCGAGATTGTGGTCAATGCCGGCAACCCCGGTACCTGCGCTGCCGACGAAGCCGTCGACGAGCAGGGCGTGCCCACCGCCGACGAGCCCACTGCCGTGGCATTTCGTGAGGTCGTCGATTTGATCGACAGCCTGCCGCTCGATAAGCAGCAGGTCATTGTCCGCGCCTTTACGAGCTTTTTCCATCTGGCAAACCTGTCGGAGGAGAACTACCGTGTGGCGCAGCTGCGCGAGCGCGAGGCCGGTGCGTCGACCGATACCGAGGTCGATCCTGCCAACGAGCTTACCGTTGCCTATCACCAGCTGGTGAATGAGCTGGGTGTCGAGGGTGCCAACGAGCTGCTCGACAAGCTCGAGTTCCACCCTGTCTTTACCGCACATCCCACCGAGGCCCGTCGTAAGGCCGTCGAGGGCAAGATCCGCCGTATCTCCAACCTGCTGGAGGAGCGTCCGCGTCTGGGCGGCTCCGACCTGGTGGAGAACGAGCGCCATATGCTGCAGGAGATCGACGCCCTGGTGCGTACGAGCCCCATCGCGCTCAAGAAGCCCACGCCGGTCGAGGAAGCCGATACCATCATCGACATCTTCGATAACACGCTGTTCGACGTTATCCCCGTTATCTATCGTCGTTTTGACGATTGGGTGCTGGGCGACAAGGCCGGTACTGTGCCGCCGCTGTGCCCGGCGTTCTTCCATCCCGGCAGCTGGATCGGTTCCGACCGCGACGGTAACCCCAACGTCACCGCCAAGGTGAGCCGTGAGGTCGCCGCCAAGTACTTTACGCACATGGTGCTCAAGCTCGAGGACAAGTGCCGCCACATCGGCCGCAACCTCACGCTCGAGGCCACCTACAGCAAGCCTTCTGCCGAGCTCATTAACCTGTGGAACCATCAGGTCGAGATGAGCCCTCGGTACACGGCCCGCGCCGAGCTGATCTCCGAGCACGAGCCGCATCGCGCCGTCATGCTCGTCATGGCCGACCGTCTGAACGCCACCGTGCGCCGTATCACCGACACCATGTACCACAGCGCCGACGAGTTCCTGGATGACCTGCGCGTCGTCCAGCGCTCGCTGGCCGCCTGCGGTGCCGTCCGTGCTGCCTACGGCCCGGTCCAGACCATCATCTGGCAGGTCGAGTCCTTCGGCTTCCATATGGTCGAGATGGAGTTCCGTCAGCACTCCGTGGTGCATGCCCGCGCCCTCAAGGATATCCACGAGAACGGTATCCATGGCGACCTGCAGCCCATGACGCGCGAAGTCATCGATACCTTCCGTGCTATCGGCTCCATCCAAAAGCGCTACGGCAAGAAGATGGCGCACCGCTACATCATCTCGTTTACCAAGAGCGCCCAGCATGTGGCCGACGTCTTTGAGCTCGCCCACCTGTCCTTTGCACACGAGGAGGATGTCCCCGAGCTCGATGTGATCCCGCTGTTCGAGCAGCTCGAGGACCTCGAGGGCTGCGTCGACGTGCTCGACCAGATGCTCACGCTGCCCGTGGTGCAGAAGCGCCTTGCCCAGACCAACCGCCGCATGGAGGTTATGCTGGGCTACTCCGACTCCTCCAAGGATGCCGGTCCTACCACGGCCATGCTCGCGCTGCACTCCGCGCAGGAGCGCATCGCCAAGTGGGCAGAGAAGAACGATATCGACCTGGTGCTCATGCACGGTCGCGGCGGTGCCGTGGGCCGTGGCGGCGGCCCGGCCAATAAGGCCGTGCTGGCTCAGCCCAAGGGTTCGGTCAACTGCTTCTTTAAGCTCACCGAGCAGGGCGAGGTCATCTTTGCCCGTTACGGCAACCGCACGCTGGCTCAGCGCCATGTTGAGTCCGTTGCCGCCGCAACGCTTTTGCAGTCGGCCCCGAGTGTCGAGAAGACCAACACCGAGACTACGCAGAAGTTCTGGGATATGGCCGAGAAGCTCAACGCCGCAAGCCACGAGCGCTATCTGGACCTGCTGAACACCGAGGACTTTACGCCGTGGTTCTCGACCGTGACGCCGCTGACCGAGGTCGGTCTGCTGCCGATCGGCTCGCGTCCTGCCAAGCGCGGCCTGGGTGCCAAGTCGCTCGACGACCTGCGTACCATTCCGTGGATCTTCAGCTGGAGCCAGGCGCGCATCAATCTGGCCGCTTGGTACGGCCTGGGTACCGCCTGCGAGCAGTTTGGCGATCTGGACCAGCTTAAGGCTGCCTACCAGGAGTGGCCGTTCTTCCGCACCTTTATCGACAACATCGAGATGTCGATCGCCAAGACCGACCAGCGCATCGCCAAGATGTATCTGCACCTGGGCGATCGCCAGGATCTGTCCGAGAAGGTCTTTACCGAGATGCAGCTCACGCGTAAGTGGGTCCTTGCCATCGTTGGTGACGAGTGGCCGCTGCAGCGCCGCCGCGTGCTCGGCTGCGCCGTTCGCGTGCGTAACCCCTATGTCGACGCCCTGTCCATCGCCCAGGTTCGCGCCCTTCGCGAGGTGCGTATGAACCAGGACGAGATGGCCGAGGAGAAGAAGGCCGAGTACATGAGCCTGATTCTTTCGACTGTGACCGGCGTCTCGGCAGGTCTGCAGAACACGGGGTAATCGATAGCCCTGTAGTCGTTGTCCGGGGCCGCCGTTTGTTTTCTTTCCGGCGCGTCCTCGGACATGCAAGAAGCCCTCGCTGCGCACTTCGTGCGGCGAGGGCTTCTTGCGTCCTGCGGAGTGTGCCTAAAAGTAAACTTATGGCGGGCCCTGCGATGTCCGGTCTTCGGCGGATTACTGGCTGGGGGAATAATGGCGCGCTTCGCGCGTTTTGGATGGGGTCTATCTCGGTGGCGCATTTGGCGCTTCTCGCCTTACGACTGTTGCGGCTGCGGTCCCGTTTGGGATCGCGGCCGTTTTGTTGTGGGTCAAATATGAACGTTGTGTTAATGAGTCGGTGGACGGTGGAGTTTTTCGGTGAGCGGCGTATCCTTCCAACGGTTTATCTAGTGTGTCAGTTGAAAGGAAGAGGGCGCTCGTCGTTGTTTGAATGTGAACTGCCGTTTGACCACAAGACGCTGCATCTGGAGCTCGAGGATAAGAACTTCGCGGGTGTGATGGAAGGTCATCAGAACGAGTTTAAGACTACAAAATCGCAGGAAGAGCTGGTGGAGGAGTCACTTGCCAACCCTTATGGCTCGCCTTCGCTCGAGGAGCTTTGTGCTGGCAAGAAGGATATCGTCATTATTAGCTCCGATCATACGCGTCCCGTTCCCTCGCGTGTGACGATGCCTATTCTGCTGCATCACATCCACTCCGCTGCGCCCGAGGCTCGCGTGCGTATTCTGGTTGCTACGGGTATGCATCGTCCGTCGACGCACGAGGAGCTTGTCAACAAGTACGGCGAGGAGATCGTTGCCAACGAGGAAATCGTTATGCACGTCGCGACTGACGACAGCATGATGAAGAAGATCGGCACCCTGCCCTCTGGCGGCGAGTGCATTATCAACAAGATTGCCGCCGATTGCGATCTGCTGCTTGCCGAGGGCTTCATTGAGCCGCACTTCTTTGCCGGTTTCTCTGGTAGCCGCAAGTCCGTCCTGCCTGGCATCGCCAGCTACAAGACCATCATGTACAACCACAACGGTCAGTTTGTGAACGATTCCCATTCGCGTGCCGGCAACCTGTGCCACAACCACGTGAGCGAGGACATGTTTGCCGCTGCCGAGATGGCTCACCTTGCCTTTGTGCTCAACGTGGTGCTCAACGGTAAGCACGAGGTCATTGGCTCCTTTGCCGGCGACATCCATAAGGCGCACGAGGCTGGCTGCGAGTTCGTGAAGAGCCTTGCCGGCGTTGAGCCCGTCGAGTGCGAGATCGCCATCACCACCAACGGTGGCTATCCGCTCGATCAGAACATCTATCAGGCCGTGAAGGGCATGTGCGCTGCCGAGGCCACACTTCCCGAGGGCGGCGTGATCATCGATGTCGCCGGTTGTGCCGACGGTCACGGCGGCGAGGGCTTCTATCACAACATCGCCGACAACGACCCGGCGGAGTTTGAGCGCGCCTGCATCGACCGTCCTAAGGACGAGACCCTGCCCGACCAGTGGACGAGCCAGATTTTCGCCCGCATCCTGGCGCATCACCCTGTGATCATGGTCACCGACCTGTGCGATCACCAGATGATCAAGGATATGCACATGACGCCGGTCAACACCCTCGAGGAGGCGCTCAAGCTCGCCTTTGAGATGAAGGGTGCCGATGCCAAGGTGGCCGTCATTCCCGATGGCCTGGGCGTTGTCGTCGCGCAGCACTAGTGCGCGGCCTAAACGAATCGTTTGTAACCGACAAGAAAGATAAGGTTTTATGCTTACCAAACTCCTCTGTGAATTCGGCGCAACGGCCCTCATGATCATCTTTGGCGTGGGCGTGCACTGCGATACCGTGCTCAAGGGCACCAAGTATCAGGGCTCCGGCCACATGTTTGCCATCACCACCTGGTCTTTTGGCATCTCGGTCTGCCTGTTTGTCTTTGGCGGCGCCGTGTGCATGAACCCCGCCATGGTGCTTGCCCAGTGCATCGTAGGCCTGGTGCCGTGGAGCAGCTGCATCCCCTTCATGATTGCCGATATGCTCGGCGGCTTTGTGGGCGCCGTGATCGCGTGGTTGATGTATGCCGATGAGTTCAAGGCTTCCGAGGGCGTCGTCGACCCCATTGCCCAGCGCAACATCTTCTCGACCAACCCCACCACCGAGGGCACGAACTATGTCCGCAACTTCTTCTGCGAGGCTATCTGCACTTTTGTGTTCATCAGCGCCATCCTTGCTGCTGCTAACCGTGCTGGCGAGAACGTCCTGATGCTCGCCATCTGCGTCGGCCTGATCGTTTGGGCCGTTGGCATGGGCATGGGCGGCATCACCGGCTTCGCCATGAACCAGGCCCGTGACCTTGGTCCTCGCATGGCCTATCAGGTGCTGCCGATCAAGAACAAGGCTGACAACAACTGGAAGTACGGCCTGCTCGTTCCTGGCATCGCTCCGTTTGTCGGCGC
>CATYJC010000035.1 GCA_958407555.1 uncultured Collinsella sp.
CGCTACCAAGCGGGAACGGCGGGACTCATGGCAGCCGCCGAGCGCGGGCTCGCGGTGTTTGTGATGGAACCGCTTTTGGGTGGACGCCTGGCGGGCAAGCTGCCTCCGCGGGCCCGCGCCGTGCTCGATGACGTACGCGATCCGTACCTGAAGACGCCGGCTGCTTGGGGCCTTTCGTGGGTGTGGAACCATCCTCAAGTCACGATGCTGCTTTCGGGCATGACCGATACCGCGCAGGTGGACGAGAACGCGGCGTTGGCCGATCGGGCCCTGCCGGATTCGATGACAGCTACTCAGCTCGATGCCATTGCGCGCGTGCTGAGAGAGTTTGAAAAATCGAATCGCGTGCCCTGCACGGGATGTGGCTATTGCATGCCGTGTCCTAAAGGCATCAATATCCCTGGGTGTTTTGCCGCCTATAACGCAAGCTATGCGCACAGCTGGTTTACGGGGCTGTCTCAATACTTTACGGCGAGCGCGGTGCGGACGAACGAGCCCAAGCTGGTGAGCAATTGCGTTAAGTGCGGCAAATGCGCACGTCACTGCCCGCAGCGCATCGATATCCCCGGGCGCTTGGACGACGTACGCCACCGTTTTCAGCCTGGCCCCGTGACGGCGGTGCTTAAGGCCTTCGGCAAAACGCGCTCCTCGTGACCCTTTTATAACTTGCGGTGGAATAGTTCCTGTTTGCGGCAGAATAGGGGCCAAACAGGAACTATTTCACCGCAACTGAAAGGGGCTGTCGTGGGCCATCGGGATTCATGTGATGATTTGCGTGAGGTTCGTTGGGGCGTTTTGGGCGCTGGACGCATTTCGCATCGATTTGCATCGTCGCTCAAGGAGGTGGACGGGGCACGGCTTGTGGCTGCCGCCGGTCGCACTCCTTCGCATGTTGAGGAGTTTTGCAGGGCGTTTTCGATTGATGCCGCGCACAGTTATGCCACGGCTGACGATAGCGGCGATGTGGCTTATGATGCGCTGATTGCCGACCCCGATGTCGACGCAATCTACTTGGCTCTTCCACATGGCATGCATGCGCATTGGGTCTGTCGGGCACTGCGCGCGGGAAAGGCCGTACTGTGCGAAAAGCCGGCCGTTTTGAATGAAGAAGAGGCCCATGCGATCGCCTCCGTTTCCCGTGAGTACGGCGTGCCGTTTATGGAGGCGATGAAAAATCGGTTTTGTCCGATGCATACTCGCGTGAAGGGCTTGCTTGCGTCGGGCGAGCTCGGCCGTATCGTTTCGATCGAAAGCGTGCAAAAACTTGATTATGGTGAGTCCCCTTCGAGTTATCTGCTCGATCCGTTGCAGGGTGGCTGTCTATATGACATGGGCTGCTATGCGGTCGGGTGGTTTGAGGATCTGCTTGCGGGCGCGTGCGATGTTTCGTCCCGTGAAGTTCGCTGGCGTGACGTATCGGGCGGCCGCGTGGATTGGGCCGATGAGATTCATATGAGTGTCGGCGGTATACCCATTCATATGGCGTGCGACGGCAAAGCAGCATATGAAAGCCGCTTAACGATTGCCTGCGAGCGGGGCTCGTTGGAAATCGAGCGCCTCCATCGCCCCGAGCTCGCCCATGTGAGGTACTCCGACGGACGAATGCTCGAAGTAAATGCCCCGTTTGAGGTCGATGATTTCTACGGCGAAATCCAGCATACGACCCAGCTCATCCGGGCGGGGAAACTCGAGAGTCCCGTCATGCCCCTTGCCGCCACACAGCGCTGCGCGCGCATTATCGATGCAATCCGTCTAGCCCTCTAGGACCTGGCGCTGACGCGTGAGGGATCATGACGCTGGCGCCCGTAGCCGTAGTGCTTGGTGACCCGCATCTCTGATGCCCCTTTTATAAGTTGCGGTGGAATAGTTCCTGTTTGCGGCAGAATAGGGGCCAAACAGGAACTATTTCACCGCAACTGATGAGGGGGAGCTGGGGATGCTGACGATCGGGTGTCATCTATCCACGACGAAGGGCTATCGGGCGATGGGAGAGACGGCGTTGTCAATTGGCGCCAATACCTTTGCATTCTTTACGCGCAACCCGCGCGGCGGCAAGGCGAAAGACCTTGACATGGATGACGTGGCCGCCCTGCGCGAGCTTATGGAACAGAACGATTTTGGCCCGCTTGTGGCTCATGCCCCGTATACCTATAACCCTTGCTCGGCCAAAGAGCGGGCGCGCGAGTTTGCCTTGGAGGCCATGGCGGAGGACCTGCGACGCATGGAAGCGCTGCCCGGCAACTACTACAACTTCCATCCCGGTGCGCATGTGGGGCAGGGCTCCGACGCCGGCATTCAGATGATCGTCGACACCCTGTGCCAGGTGATGTTTGAGGGCCAACAGACGACGGTGCTGCTCGAGACCATGGCCGGCAAGGGCACCGAGGTGGGCCGCAGCTTTGAGGAACTGTCACTCATCATCCAGGGCGTTGCCGACAAGTGCCCCGAGCTGTCGGCCAAGTTGGGCGTTTGCTTGGACACCTGCCATGTGAATGACGCCGGCTACGACATCGTCCACGATCTTGAAGGCGTGCTCGACGAGTTCGATCGTGTGGTGGGTATCGAGCGCCTGCGCGCCGTGCATATCAATGACTCCAAGAATCCCTGCGGCGCCCATAAGGACCGCCACGAATGCATCGGTAAGGGCTACCTGGGTAGCGAAGAGTTTGGCGGCGGTATGCAGGTTATGCAGAATATTGTATCGAATGGCCGCTTGCGCGCATTGCCATTCATTTTGGAGACACCGAACGAACTTGCAGGTTATGCGGCTGAAATCAAATTGTTAAGGTCATTGCAGCAGTGATGACTGTCATAAAGTGGAGTGCTCCATTCACGTTATGGGTTTGTTTCAATCAGTTTTCTAATTGCGGATTCTTCCAAGCGGGTGCATAATAACCCTCAGTTTTTGCAGACCCCTGAATCACGTGGGGTCATTGGAAGGAGACTGATTATGAAGCTGAAGAAGCTTGGCGCATTTGCCGCCACGGGTGCTATGGCGCTCGCCCTTGCTCTGACGGGCTGCGGCTCGTCCAACGCCACCTCTGGTTCTGATGCCAGTTCCAGCAGCTCTGACGACGCTAAGGTCGAGAAGGTCGACGGTTCCAAGGAGTACGCGCTCGTCAAGGACGGTACGCTGACCGTCGGCACCTCTGCCGAGTACGCTCCGTTTGAGTACAAGGATGACAATGGCGACTACCAGGGCTTTGACCTTGAGCTCATTAAGGCTATCGGCGATAAGCTGGGTCTGGATGTCGAGTATGTCAACAATGATTTTGACACGCTCGTCCCCGGCGTTGCTTCGGGCGCCAAGTACGACGTCGCCATCGCGGCTATCACCGACACGCCCGAGCGTGAGAAGGAAGTCACTTTCTCTGATTCCTACTACATGGACGATCAGGCTATCGTGACCAAGGTCGATAACACCGACATCACGGCCGACAACTTCAGCGAGAAGCTCAACAACGCCGACGCTACCATCATCGTCCAGTCTGGCTCGACCGCCGAGGCCTTTGCCCAGGAGAACTTCCCCAAGGCCAAGATTGTCCCCTACAAGGACGCCACCGAGTGCTTCAGCGCCCTGCAGTCCGATAAGGGCGACGCCGTAGTCACCAACCGCTCCGTTGCCAGCCAGCTGACCGCCGAGCAGTTCAACACCTGCCAGACCATCAAGCAGGTCAGCACCGGCGAGGAGTACGCCATCGCCATCAACCAGGGCAACACCAAGCTCAAGGACGACATCAACCAGGCCATCAAGGACCTGACTGACGACGGTACCGTCGACGCCCTCATGGCTAAGTACAACATCAAGTAAAATAGCTACTTGATTGCGCGCGGGCCCTTTCCGTTTTGGCGGAGAGGGCCTTTGCGCTTCTCTTGACGGAGAGTGTTTCCGTCTCGTTTAGCCGGCAACTTCTACGATAGGAGCCACCTTGTCTCGACTGAACAAAGGGGCTGCGGAGCAGCGTTTTCCACTGCCCGCCTTGCTCCAAAAGCTAGCCTGCGCCATGGCCGTGGCGCTCGCGCTGGTGTGCGTGGGGGCATATGCGCCCACGACCGCCCAGGCGCTTGAGACCGCAAAGATTACCGCCCGACCCAACACCGGTTCGGGCAGCGCTGTGGTCGGCGGCACCGAGACGCGCATTACCTGGGAAGTTCAGGCCGATGCCGACGAGGAGCTGAGCGGTCTTTCTCTGACGTTTGTCGACGGCACAACGTTTGGTACCGATGACACGCGATTGACGATGCTCTCGGGCGAGGACCTCATGGATCGTACGCCCATGAAGCCCGCGTGCAAGGCTGACGGCCAGACGCTCAAGATTGACTTTGGCGAGACGGCGCCTGCCGGCGGCTTTTTCCGTGTCGAGGTTTACGGCGTGACGTTCCCCGTCGAGGGCGGCGATGAGGCCTTTAGCGGAACCTATACGCTTGCCGACGGTTCGACCAAGAAGATTTCCAAGATTCCTTCCGTCGAGATCAAGGGCGTGACGGCATTCGATAACTTCCTGGCCGATCTTAAGGAGCAGCCGTGGGTCGAGGCCTGGAACTCCAATATGTTCCTGCGCCTGTTCTTGAACCCGGTCATTTTGGTCCAAAGCCTGCCGATCGTCTTTAAGGGCTTCCTTATGTCGCTCTCGATTGTGCTTGTGGCGTTTCCGCTGGCGATCCCCTTTGGCTTTGCCCTGTCGCTCATGCGCATATCCAAATCGCGCATCCTGCGTTGCCTTGCCGGCATCTACGTGAATGTCATCCGCGGTACGCCGGCGTTCCTGCAGATCTATATTGCATTCTTTGGCCTGCCGCTTGCCGGCGTCAAGGTGGACGACTATGTCTTGGGCGTCATCGTCATGGCCATGAACTCGTCCGCCTACCTGTGCGAGATCTTCCGCGCCGGTATTCAGTCGATCCCCAAGGGCCAGAATGAGGCTGCTCGCTCGCTGGGCATGAACGCCTTCCAGACGCTGCTCTACGTCATGATTCCGCAGACGTTCCGCAATGTCCTGCCTACGTTGACCAGCGAGTTCATCCTGCTTTACAAGGATACGTCGCTGCTCGCGGCCGTGGGCGTGGTCGAGATCGTCATGAACGCCCGCACCATCGTGGCAACGACGGGTTCCATTACGCCGTATGTGGTTGCTGCCCTGTTCTATCTGGTCATTACCCTGCCGCTTGCGCGCTTGGTGAGCGGTCTTGAGGCGAGGCTGCTGGGCACGGCCGAAACCAAAAAGAAGCGCCCCACCAAGAGCGCCGGACAGGTTGTCGCGACGCCCGCCGACCATATCGCTGGTCTGTAAGGAGGTTCTATTATGAGCGAAACCAATAACTCGAACGAGGTCGTCGTCAGCATCAAGAATCTCCAGAAGGCCTTTGGCGATAACGTGGTCCTGCGCGACATCGACCTTGATGTGCACAAGGGCGAGGTCGTCGTAGTCCTGGGCCCTTCGGGTTCGGGCAAGTCGACGATGCTTCGCTGCATTAACCGTCTCGAGGAGCCCACGAGTGGTTCGATTGTCGTCGAGGGCGTGGATGTGTGCGCCAAGGGCGTTGACCTCAATAAGGTGCGTACGCACTTGGGCATGGTGTTTCAGCAGTTCAACCTGTTCCCGCACCTGTCGGTCAAAAAGAACGTCATGCTTGCGCAGCAAAAGGTGCTCAAGCGCAGCAAGGAAGAGGCCGAGAAGATTGCCATCGAGGAGCTGACCAAGGTCGGCCTGGCCGAGCGCATCGATTTTATGCCGAGTCAGCTTTCGGGCGGTCAGCAGCAGCGCGTGGCCATCGCCCGCGCCCTGTCGATGAATCCGCACGTGATGCTCTTTGACGAGGCCACGTCGGCGCTCGATCCTGAGCTTGTCCGCGATGTATTGGGCGTCATGCGCGATCTTGCGCATGACGGTATGACCATGATCGTGGTGACGCACGAGATGGGCTTTGCCCGCGACGTCGCCGACCGCGTCGTCTTTATGGACGGCGGCGTTATCGTGGAGGATGGCACGCCGAGCGAGGTCTTCGACCATCCTAAGAGCGAGCGCACCAAGGCGTTCCTGGGCAATATCTCCTAGCCGCTTTATATGACTGACATAGCAGAAAACGGGAGCTGGATGTGATCCGGCTCCCGTTTTTGTTGGGACGCGAATGTGTTTTGGCGCAGAGCGCGTTACGGGCGGAGTTCATTGCCGCTAGGCGAGCTCGGCTCCAAGGGCGCGGCAGGCCGCCTCGCCCTCATCGTCGGGGGCGTCGTAACAGATGACGGAGTCGACCACGTTGACGCCTGCCTCATCGGCGTCCGCCTTCCAATTGTCCATCCATTCGCCTTCGGCCCACGAATAAGAGCCAAAGAGGACGACCTTCTTGTCGCCGAGGGTCTCCTTGACTTCGTCCCACATCGGTTGGAACTCATCGTATTCAAGCTCCTCGGAGCCCATGGCGGGGCAGCCGAAGGCGAGGGCATCATAGTCGGCGGCCCTGCCGGCAGAGAAGTCGGCGCAGGGGATGACTTCGGCCTCGGCGCCCGCGGACGTGGTGCCCTCGGCAACGAGGTTTGCCATGGCCTCGGTGTTGCCCGTGCCGCTCCAATAGACGACGGCGATCTTGCTCATGTTGAGTCCTTTCGGTTGTGCGGCGTGCGGCCGCGGTTTGTACGTTCTATCGGGTCGCCTGGGCAAGTTGCGCCAAGCTGCAGCCCTGCTGATAGATAAAGTTGAGGTGTTGGGTGCAGGCACGGTACGCATCAAACGTCGCAAGTGCCTGCTCGACATTCGTATAGACCTTCCAGGCTCCAAAGATCTTGTAGTTCTCGCCACGCTGGGCGATGAACTCGTATACGTCGTCGCAGGGGTACCCCAGGAAGTAGCCAATCTCGTGTGGAAATTCGCAGGCGCAGTCGTTGTTGCAGCAGACTTGCTGATCCAGTGCGCATCGAGTCTGGCCGCAGGCGCATTCCGCGGCGTTATTGCTCGCGAGCGTGATGCGTGATGCCAGGTGCACAAGACATGCCGAGAGGTTGCCGGTGTCGTAGCCCTTCTTGGCGAGTGCCGTTTTGGCGCGCGGGTCAGCAAGGTAAGTGGCGAGGCTATTGGGCCGATATGCGTATACGAGCGCCCCGCAGGGGCGCCAGACCAAAACGCTCAGATGGATACCGAACGGATTAAGCTCGTGATTGCACCGGGCGATAACGTTGAGCAGGCGTGCTCGGCGATCCTCGATCGCCGCAGTTACGCTTGAGCCGTCTTGATCGGCATAGACTCCTGGATAGGTAAAGAGCGATGCCGGTTTGATGCCCGCGAGCGTGGGGGAGCAGTTGCGCACGACTGCCGCCTGAAACGTTGGGATGTCTATGGTTCGAGTCACGACGCTCCTTACGGATCTAAACTGTTAGTCTAGGAAAACTTATACACGAAAGTAAGCCTTGGTCAACTAAAAAGTTTGAAGAGGGAAACTAATTGACCGAACGGACATGATTTTGGGTTAAGATGGGAACACCCCATGGGGGTATCTAGATAGGGCTACTTGAAAGGGGAACGCATGAGTGACTTGCTCAACCCTGCGAATCTCATCGTGCTGGCCGTCATTGCCGTCGGCATGTTTTTTGGGCTGCGTCGCATTGCGGCGTCGACGCATGGAAAGAGCTGTTGCAGTGATGGCGCGAGCGGCAAGAAAGCCAAGAAGGTTGTGGTGGCAGACACCGACGAGTCCCACTACCCCTATCGTGAGGAGCTGCTTATCGGCGGCATGAGCTGCGACGGATGCGCTCGGAATGTGACGAATGCCCTCAATGCGCTTGATGGCGTGTGGGCTACGGTGACGTATGCGGACCACACGGCACGCGTACGCTCGAAGCGCCCGGTTGATCGCGACACAATCGAGACGGCGGTGAGGGGCGCGGGCTATTACGTTATGAAGATGTAGGCGTTGCCCTCTCCGGCGGATACCGGCCGCCTGCTCATTGTGACTATCGGCATCCAAAAATTTGTGCAAAAAATAACCTTTAGATGCGGCAAAAGTGGAGTTTGGTGACGGTTCGCGCGGAATTCGTTACCAATTGAGCATCTATTAACCCGTTCAAAAAATTACAGGTGTATATTTATACGCTGATTATTGCTGTGCTCAGATTGCAATTAACCGTGGACAAAAATGAAGAATGCTAAAACTGGGCTTAAGGACAGGGGAGGTTATAGCCTTATGAGGCGAGTGGGAACACTTGGCTTGGTGGCAGCGCTTGCCGCTATCTTGGTATCGCCGCTGCCGGCGCATGCCGAAGACGCTTCGGGTGCCGTTACCTACAATGCGGGAAATGGGTATTCCTTTGAGAAGCTCTCGCATCCTACGGTAGGAACGTCGCAGCCGGATGGCATCGTCGACTACCAGGGTAACGGTGCCGTTGCCGTTCCGGGCACCGATGGTAATACGGCCAACAACGAAGGCGATCGCGGCCAGAGCTACACTTGGGCGGCTGCGAGCTATGGTGACTGGCTTTATGTGGGCACCTGCTATGCGGCGATGGGCAACACGCTGACGCTCATGAACAGCACGCTGGGCGATTCCTTTGATGCCGAGACCATGCGTCTGACGCTGGAGGCCATGTTTAACGGCACGTTCTTCTATGGACATCAGAAGGAGGACGGCACGGCCGACAAGGACAGCGGCGGCATCTTGGTCAAGATCAATACCAAGACCGGTGAGACCAAGCTGCTGCTCTCTGATTCGCTCAACGGCGTCGCTCCTCTGTTCCGTAACGCCGTGAGCTATAAGGGTAAGCTCTATTTCTGCGGCAGCGTCAGGACCAATGACGGCAAAGGCGGTCTGCCTGCTGTATACGAGATCGATCCTAAGACGGATGAGTGGAAAGTTGTCTATCAGGGCCTTTCGAGCATGCAGGATTACGGTGCTGCCTACAAGCAGGGCATTTCTACCGGTATCCGCGGCATGTGCGTCCATGATGGCCAGCTCGTCATCAGCAATGTGGGTAAAGACGCGAACGGTAATTTTGTGTCGACAATCCTGACGTCGTCTGACCCCTCGAAGGGCCCGGGCAGCTTCACCGAGATTGCCAACTCGGGCACGCTGTTTAACTATCCGGCGATTCGCTATAAGGACAGCATCTACGGCGGTGCCATTTGGGATATGGTCTCGTACAATGGCCATCTCTATGCCACCATCTGCACCGGCACGCCCGAGAACGCTCCCGATGATAATTCCATGCAGTCGTTTGCCATGGTCCGTGGCGACAAGAACGCCGACGGCAGCTATGCGTGGACTTCCATTGTTGGCGATCTGGATATACCCAAAACAAAGTACTGCTTTGGCATCGATCCTGCCCGTACCCGTTCTGGCGCTGCCAACCTCATCGTCTACAACGACTACCTCTATATCGGTGAATACAACGACGAGGAGATCGCCCTCGAGCGCATTCTCTTTAATAAGTCCAAATCTGACGAGAGCGGCAAGAGCAGCATGGGCGGCGTTGACTGCTCGTTTGTGAATGCCAATCTTGAGCAGTCGGTCAGCATCTATCGCATGGACAAGGACGAGAACATGGAGCTCGTCGTTGGCGATCCCACCGACATGTTCCCCGAGGGCGGTATTTCCGGCCTGGCTTCGGGCTTTGGCCGAAACGAGAACCAGTACATTTGGCGCATGCAGAAGTTCGCCGGCAAGCTGTATATCGGTACCTTTGATACCGCGAGCCTGCTTGAGCCGATCGGCCAGTTCTCCAATGGCGACATTATCGATATGACACCCGAGGAGTGGGACTCTCAGGTTCAGCGCCTTAGGGACCTGCTCGATCACCTGCTCGACAAGAAATCGCCTGACGACCCCATCGTTTCCGTGAACACGCTTGCGGACGATGATTCAAGCGAGGCCGTCGAGGTCGATGACGAGAAGGCTGAGGCCGTCGAGGTCGATGACGAGAAGACCGAGGTTGCTAAGGGCTTTGGCGATCTGAGCGATGCATTGGATGAGGCTGCGGGCGACCTTTGCGATCAAGCCGCGACGATGTCCGCGGACGTTGAAGACGACGCTGCTTATGTTCAGAAAATCGATAGCGAGATTGCGTACTTCAAGTCCTTTGCCGATCAGTATCAGGACATGCTCGATAGCTATGAGAGCCTGAAGCAGCAGTACGAGGATGCCTATGGCACCGAGCTGCCGGGTGATATTCAGGATGCGCTCGATAAGCTGCTGAGTGCGGAGAACCTCAAGAAGTTGCAGAGTGTCCTTACGTGCATGTACTACCTGCGCGATGCCGAGCGCGGCTTTGATATGTATGTGACCGAGGACGGCGTGAACTTTACGACGCTGACGACTAACGGCTTTAACGATCCGTATAACCATGGTCTGCGCACCTTTGCGGTGACCAACCAGGGTCTGTGCCTTGGTACCGCCAACCCGTTCTATGGTTGCCAGGTTTGGATCCAGCGCAAGGAGAATTCGGAGAATCCGATTGATCCCGGTACTCCGGATCCGACGAAACCCACCGATCCTTCGCAGCCGGGTGGCGGCAATCAGCCTGGTGGCAGCCAGACGGGCGGCAACGACCAGTCGAGCAGCACCGCGACGACCGTTTCGACGACCACTAAGAAGACTCCGAAGGACGGCTCGCTGCCTCACGCTGGCGACTCGACCCTCACGCTGGTCTTGGGATTGCTGGTTGCAGCTGCCGCAGTGCTTGGCATTGCTCTCGTCTTGCGCAAGCGTTCTCGTTGCTAGGCTCGACCACGCAGCTCGATGCCTTGGATATCGTCGAAGTTGATGGCGATATCCCTGAGTTTGAGCAGCTTGAATGCGGGTAACACTTCGTCGAGAATGCCCGTGCGGCTACGATAGCCGTACATATCGTAATAGGTGACGCGCACCAGGTCGCCGCGTTTGAGGCCCTCGAGCTTTTTCGAAAGCTCGAGGGCTTTTTCTTCCGTGAGTTCGCATTTGGGCTCAACAGTGATCTCTTGTTTGCGCACGAGCTCGTAGTATCCCGTGAGGGCGGCAAAGGGCATAAACTGCGCGGCACGGCCGGCGCGGACGGCGCCGTTGGCGGTGAGCTTGGGGTCGGCGGATCGACGTCTTCCCTCGGGGTCCGCTAGACGTTCAAAAGGCGTCGGTGGCCGCATCGGCTGTTGTTGGGACTTAGGCACGATGTCCTCCTACCTGATCGTTGCGTTCGCGTGCGGTGGCGCCGGCGGTGAAGCTTAATCCCTTGACGAGCGCGTTCTTGCCGTACTTGCCCTTCACGGCCAGGACGGCGCGCGCCAGGTCGCGCTCGCGCTCATCGGCCTTAACATCGCTGAACAGGTCGATAGTGGTAAATTCCTCGGGCATGAGGTTGCCAAATCCCAGGTTGATGCGCTTGACCGGTCGTTTGGGATCGACAGTCTGCGCCCAGAGCTCATCGAAATAGCCCATGATCTTCTTAAACGAATTGGTGCGCTCAGGCAGCTTGCGCGAGGCGTTGGAGTGCGCAAAGAGCGCGGCATAGCCACCACGCGGCTTGCCGCCGTGTTCGCCCACAAAGATGCCGTCAATCGCCTGTGCCTCTCGCACCAAACGTCGGCGTTCGTCGTCGCGTTGGACGGGCTTGGGCGCGCGGGGCGCGAGCTCGGGGCCGTCGGTTGCGGCGGGTTCGATGCTCGACGTGCTCGAACGCAAATGCCCGCATCCGTCTACATATTGTGCTGTGCCGCTGGCGTCGAGGCGGCGTATGTCGGCGCGCTCGCTCGCGTAGCCTACAAAGAGTGAGATGCTGTTGCACACCACGTGCTTATCGACTAAGTCCAGCACAGCGTTGTCGACCATCTCGCGCAAGACGGTGTAGGCCCGTTCATAGGCATAGCCTTTCGAGAGCACCTGTCCTGTGGTAGTTGAGGTTGCCTGCGGGCGATAGGCCTGAATATCGGCGATAGTTGTCGGCTCGCGCCCAAAGGCGTGGTCGATAAGATACTCGGCATTGACGCCGAGCTCGTCGTAGAGCAGGTTTTCGTCGAGCGCCGCGACGCCCATCAGATCGTAGACGCCGTATTTTTCGAGTCGTGCTGCCACGCCGGGCCCAATGCCCCAGATGTCGGTGATGGGGCGATGGGGCCAGATCTCCTTGCGAAAGGTCTCGTCATCGAGTATGCCGATGCGGCTGGGTACGTGCTTGGCGGTAATGTCGAGTGCCACCTTGGCCTGGAATAGGTTGGGGCCGATGCCAACCGTTGCCGTGATGCCGGTGCGCGCCAGGACCTCGTCGCGCAACATGCAGGCGAAGCCTTCAGCGTCGGTGTGATAGAGGTCCAGATAGGGCGTCACGTCGATAAAGCATTCGTCGATGGAGTAGACGTGCACGTCCTGTGGGCTGACGAATTCCAGATAGATACCGTAGATTTGCGCCGACACCTCCATGTAGTGCTGCATGCGCGGTACGGCCTTGATGTAGTCGATACCGTCGGGAATCTCGAACAGGCGACAGCGGTTATGGATTCCGAGGTCTTTCATGGCCTGTGTGATGGCAAGGCAGATGGTCGTGCGCCCGCGCGATTCGTCGGCAACGACCAGGTTGGTGGTGAGCGGGTCGAGCCCGCGGTCGACGCACTCGACGCTGGCGTAGAACGTCTTGAGGTCGATGCAGATATAGGTGTGACGCTCGTGTCCCACGCGTCCTCCCATCAAACACATGTTCTTATCGAATACTTGTTCGATAATACCCGCTCATCCGGACATCGTCAAAACCTGCCAAAAAGGGACTGGTTTGTTTTGGTAGGTATGGTCGTGCGGCTGCATCGGGTTTTTTTAACGCAGCTCTAAAGAGTGCGAAACAGCTCGGAAAACCTTGCTTCGTAGCATGAGCCTAACAATCGATACCGCCTATACGCACGGAAGGGCTGTGGGAAAGATGGTCAATTATGGGTTTGGTATGCCGACGCGCCTTGTTGCGGATGGAGACGTGGCTCGCTGGTGCGGACGATTGGTAGCTCACTACGGTGGCACTAAGGCACTGGTCGTGCTGGGAGGCGACAAGCACACGCGTGATGAGCTTGTCTCGGCGGCACTCGGCTCGCTTGATCGAGCTCTGCTCGAGCGCGTGCTTTTCCGCTGCGGCTCGGTTGAGGGCGACGGGGGAGACGAGCTGATCGACGAAGCCGTGGCCCTGGCGACCGACGAAGGCGTGGACTTTGTCTTGGCGATTGGCGATGCCGATACTGCCGGCTTTGCGCGCGAACTCGCCCGTCGCATGGCGGCGCTCGATGCCGGCGAAGACGGCTTTGTGCCTTATGGATGTATTGTCTCGGAGGGCAAGGTGCCTGCCGTCGTGGGTGCCGGCGAGGTTCCCGTTTTTGCCATCATCGCGCCCGAACTGCTGGAGGGCATTGGGTCTCCTCTGCGTGAGTTGCTCGGCAGCGTGTGCGCCGCGGCCTAATATTTTGCATAAAGGGATGGGTTATTTTTGGTTGGTAAAGCGTTTGACCTGCCAAAATAAACCTGTCCCTTTTTGGTTGGTTGCCGTTTGGGGGCCGATTGGTAACGCTCGCTGATTATAGTCTTGACCTGCGCTAGAATGGTGACATCTGAATGTCCGGGCGCATGGAGGCGTGCGCCCGTATGCTGAGGAGGACTCTATGGCAACTGTTGCCGCACCTATCGATGCTACGTCGACCGCCGCTTGGAAGGCACTCGAGGCCCATCAGGAGAAGCTTGAGGCCGAAGGTATCGACCTCAAGGCCTGGTTCGCCGCCGATGCCGAGCGCGTGAACAAGCTGAGCTTTGACGCCGGTGACCTGCACTTCGACCTGTCCAAGAACCTGGTGACCGATGAGACCGTCAAGCTGCTGTGCGATCTTGCCCGCGAGGTGAAACTCGAGGAGCGCCGCGATGCCATGTTCTCCGGCGAGCATATCAACACCACCGAGGACCGCGCTGTTCTGCACACCGCGCTTCGCCGTCCGGCAAGCGAGAAGGGCCAGCTCATCGTCGACGGCCAGGATGTCGTCGCCGACGTGCACGAGGTTCTCGACCGCATGTATGCCTTCGCCGAGCGCGTGCGCTCCGGTGAGTGGAAGGGTGTTACCGGCAAAAAGATCGAGCACCTGGTGTCCATCGGCATCGGCGGCTCCGATCTGGGCCCGGTCATGGCTTACGAGGCCCTGCGTCCCTATGCCGACGCCGGTATCGACTGCCGCTATATCTCCAACATCGATCCCAACGACCAGGCCGAGAAGCTCAAGGGTTTGGATCCCGAGACCACGCTCGTGATTATCGTCTCCAAGACCTTCACCACGCTCGAGACCCTCACCAACGCCCGCGAGGTCAAGACCTGGATGCTCGAGCAGCTCAAGGCTCAGGGCGCCATCGATGGCTCCGATGAGCAGAACGCCGAGGCCGTGGCAAAGCACTTCGTCGCCGTTTCCACCGCACTCGAGAAGGTCGAGGCCTTCGGCATCGACCCCGCTAACGCTTTTGGTTTCTGGAATTGGGTCGGCGGCCGCTACTCCGTCGACTCCGCCGTGGGCCTGTCGCTGATCGTCGTGCTTGGCCCCGAGCGCTTCCAGCAGTTCCTTGAGGGCTTCCACGCCATCGACGAGTACTTCTGCAACACGCCGCTCGAGAACAATGCCGTCGCGCTGATGGGCCTGTTCAACGTCTGGTACGTCAACTTCTTCGGTTCCAAGAGCCACGCCGTGCTTCCGTACTGCCAGTACCTGCACCGTTTCCCGGCCTACCTGCAGCAGCTCACCATGGAGTCCAACGGCAAGCATGTCCGCTGGGACGGCAGCGCCGTGACCTCCGATACCGGTGAGATCTTCTGGGGCGAGCCCGGCACCAACGGTCAGCATGCCTTCTACCAGCTGCTGCACCAGGGCACTGTGGTGGTTCCGGCCGATTTCATCGCCTTCGCCAACACTGCCAACCCTGCGACCGACAGCGGTCAGGACGTACATGAGCTGTTCCTGGGCAACTTCCTGGCCCAGACCAAGGCGCTCGCCTTTGGTAAGACGGCCGACGAGGTTCGTGCCGAGGGCACGCCCGAGCAGATCGTCCCGGCCC
>CATYJC010000036.1 GCA_958407555.1 uncultured Collinsella sp.
TACTCCAAAGACGAGATCCTCATGATGTACCTCAACACCATCTACTACGGCCATGGAGCATATGGCATCGAGGCCGCCGCCGAGACCTATCTGTCCAAGACTGCCTCCGACCTCACCCTGAGCGAGGCCGCGCTGCTCATCGGCCTTCCCAACTCGCCCTCGCAGTACGACCCCACGGTTAATCCCGACTTGGCGCTGTCCCGCCGCAATAAGGTTCTGGACAACATGCTGCGTCTGGGCCACATCACGCAGGAAGAGCACGATGCCGCACAGGCTGAGCCCATCACGCTTAACGTGACCGAGATTTCGGGCAGTGGCGTCGATGTGTACTCTCAGCCCTACTTTGTCTCCTACGTTAAGCAGTTGCTTGAGCAGGAGTTCTCCACCGACGTGCTCTTTAAGGGCGGTCTGACCGTCAAGACCACCATCGACCCCACCATGCAGCAGGTGGCCGAGGAGGCTGTGCGCTCGCAGCTCGACACGCTTTCGCTCGACGGCCTGGACATGGGCATGGTCGTCGTTGACCCCAAGACCGGCTACATCAAGTGCATGGTAGGCGGCTACGACTACAACGCCGACGAGAATCACGTGAACCACGCTACGGCAAAGCGCCCCGTGGGCTCCACGTTTAAGGCCTTTACGCTGGCAACTGCCATCCAAAACGGTATGAACCCCAACGTCACCCTCAACTGCAACTCGCCGCTCAAGGCCAAGGGCACCACGACCGAGGTGCAAAACTACGGCAACCAGAGCTATGGCAACATCACGCTTAAGCAGGCAACGGCATACTCATCCAACACCGGCTACATTCAGGTGGCCGAAGCCATCGGCAATGACAAGATCATGTCGCTCGTCAAAAAGCTCGGCATCGATCCCGCCAAGGACAATATCGAGGACGTTCCCGTCATGACGCTCGGCACCGGGTCCATCTCACCGCTCGAGATGGCATCTGCCTACGCAACGTTTGCCAACGGTGGCTACTACCGTCAGCCCATCGCCATTACCGAGATCGACTCGCGTACCGGCTCGGTTCTGTACCAGCACACCGACAATCCCACGCAGGTGCTCACCGAAGGCGAGGCTGCCGCGGTTACCGATGTTCTATCCGGCGTCATGCAGGGCAGCGGCACGGGTGCCGCCGGCGCGCTGAACGTCAATCAGCCCTATGCCGGCAAGACGGGCACCACTGACAACACCACCAACCTGTGGTTCTGCGGCTTCACGCCGCAACTGACATGCGCCCTGTGGACCGGTTATTCCGCAGGCGAGATTCCCATCCAAAAGTACGGTTCGGACCTGCTGGGCGACAGCACCAACCTGCCCGTCTTTAAGAAGTTCATGAACACCGTTCTTGCGGGCACCGAGCGCGAGGAATTCTCGACCGGAACGGCTCCCACGTACAAGAACAATAACGTCTGGAAGTTCTACGGCACAAACAACAAAAAGAAAGACGAAGAGGATAAAGACGAGGGAAAAGAAGAGGAAGAGACCACGACCACCACAACGACAACGACAACCACGACCACTGAAACCCCGGGCGGCAACACCACTGGCGATAGCGGTACGACAGGTGGCGACGATGGCACGGGTGGCGATGGCGGCACGGGTGGCGACGGTGGCACGCCGACGCCTACCCCCGATCCTACGCCCACGCCCAACCCCTCTACGGGCCAGTAGACGCAAAGCGGCATCTGACACCAAGGCGCCCGAGCAGCACGTACGCTGCTCGGGCGCTTCTTTATTTCGGCAGATGCCACATGATGCCACGACGGCCCCGGCTGCAGGACCGATAGAGCAACAGGCACTGGCATGCAAAAGGGCGCTGGCCTTCGTCAACGCCCTCGGCAATTACCTATAGCAACAATCGGCACAGCAGCAGTGCCACGCATCCCCTACTTGTGAGAGTTACTCAGCTTGTTGATGAGCGCCTCAAGGCGTTCGCCGTCCTCGGCCGTCTGCGCAATGACCAAGATCGTGTCGTTGCCGGCAAGCGAGCCAAGCACGTCGGGCAGCTCCGCGGCATCGACCGCTGCGGCAATACCAGAAGCCGTACCGGGCTGTGCCTTGATCATAACCAGATTATCGGCGCGCAGTACGCCGGTAACCAACTCGGAAACCATGCGCTGCAGATGCAGGTCCTCGGCAAGGACATAGATGCCCTCGGGGAGCTTACGCAGTCCCATGTCCGCGATGTCGCGCGAAACGGTCGCCTGCGTGCAATCGAAACCCATGGCGCGAAGCTCGTCTACCAAAACGCGCTGCGTACGTACGTCCTTATTGCGAACAATATCTCTGATGGCATCCTGGCGCCCATTGCGTTTTTTGGCCATACAAAACCTCACTCCAAAAGATGGCGGAGACAATCACTTAGTGATTGAATAGTTTAGCGCTATTTGAGGGTTTTAGTGAATAAGAACGCATTTCGAAACAATTCCATGCAATTTATTTCGAAAATCACGCTACTAGACAGTCCTGACGCCCGAACGATTGAAAAAGGCCGCCAGATGCGTATACAACGCACACCGCATGGGCTTGGCACTAGCTATCGAACCATAGAGCAGACCTAGGCCACGATGCTTGCCCTTAAGGGCCGCAACCATCTGACGAGTACGCTGCGCTTCGAGCATATCATGCAAGCGAGCCGAACGCTCTATTGAAGACACCCCATGGGGGCTCAGACACAAATTTTCGATGCAGGCAACCAGGCCGGCGTAGTAATACCGCTGGCAGACCAGCTTCAACTGATCGTCACCGCCCGCGACGGCAAGCGAGTCGGCAAGCCTGTCGAGCGCCCCGATATCATCAGAAAGCCTGGCAAACATCGTGGGGTCAAACGTCTCCGTAATCGACGGCGCCACTGCATGAAAACGGGCACGGCCACATCCCGAAACGCGTTTTGCCTGCGAAAGCGCGAACGTCAAAAAAGACACCGTGCGAAACGCATCGCCATGCGCAAGGCACGCCTCAAAGAGGGCGCGATCATACAGCACACCAGAGGACTGTCGGATTAAACCACAGGAAACCAATTGGGTCAGGCAAGCCGCCCGGTCCTCATCTTCAGAAACGGATGTCGCGTCCAAAACTCGGGAATGACGTTCGCGGTGAGCATCGTAGCGATCGAGCGAAACAGAGGGAAACACGATGTCAGCAGAAGCGTCGCAGGAGCTTTCGACCATCTGCGAAAGGGACTGCGGCGCAAACCACTCATTGGCATTCATCGCAATGATCTGGGAGCCGCGTGAAGCCGCAAAGCCGGCACGCAGGCAGGCACCAGGCGCTGGGTCCTCAGCATCAATCAAATCAATATGAATGTCTCTGTCGGCAGCAACTTCGAGCGAATGGCGCACGCCAGCTACCACGCCGCGGCAAACGACGACAATCTGCAAATCGTAGAGGTCTTGGTTCTGGATGCTCTCGAGAGCGCGCATCGTATAACTGGGCGAACCCTCAACAATCAGGATCACCGAAAGTCGCGGATGCGAACCACGTCGAACCAAGTTTTCCGTCCTCTCGATGTCAGCAGAAGCGTCGCAGGAGCTTTCGACCATCTGCGAAAGGGACTGCGGCGCAAACCACTCATTGGCATTCATCGCAATGATCTGGGAGCCGCGTGAAGCCGCAAAGCCGGCACGCAGGCAGGCACCAGGCGCTGGGTCCTCAGCATCAATCAAATCAATATGAATGTCTCTGTCGGCAGCAACTTCGAGCGAATGGCGCACGCCAGCTACCACGCCGCGGCAAACGACGACAATCTGCAAATCGTAGAGGTCTTGGTTCTGGATGCTCTCGAGAGCGCGCATCGTATAACTGGGCGAACCCTCAACAATCAGGATCACCGAAAGTCGCGGATGCGAACCACGTCGAACCAAGTTTTCCGTCCTCTCGACAGCCAGTAACAAACTGCCGTTCATGGTACACCCCGTCAATTAATGCGGATGGTCGCCCGTCGCGATGCACGTCAAGAACAGATGTTGCACACGCCCCGCTCACAGGCACTGCACACAATGATTGCCGTCAGGCAGCCACTTCCCTAATCGAGCACCACAAGCTCGGTGGGGTCGTAGTCCACGCCCATAAAGGTAAGACCGCATGCGGGCGCCGTAGGACCGGCAGCGGAGCGATCGCAGGCATCAATTACCTCGCGCATCCACTCGGGATCGCGGCGATGCATGCCGATCTCGACGAGGGTGCCCACAATGGTTCGCACCATCGAATGCAAAAACGCATTGCCCTCGATGGTAAACGTGAGGATGTCCTCGCCAAAGGCGACCTCATGGCCAAACTCGGCACGCATTACGCAGCGGTGCGTAGGTTTGCCCACGGCAGAGGCGACCTTGCAAAAGCTCTTAAAGTCCTGCTCGCCCAAAAGCGCAGGGCAGGCGGCCGCCATCGCATCGACGTCGAGGGGATAGCGATGCCACCACACAGCACCGCGTGACAGCACGGGCCGCGCATCACGATCGGCAATGCGATAGGTGTACGTGCGAGAACGCGCGTCAAAGCGAGCAGAAAAGCCCTTACGAGCCTTGTAGACCTCGTTTATGGCGATATCTTTGCCCAGGAGGGCATCCATAGCCCTCAGCCACCTACGGCGCGTCAAAGCGAGCTCAGCGTCCGTTACAGGCACGCTGATGTATTGGGCCACCGCATGTACGCCGGCATCGGTACGCCCCGCGCACGTCAGATCGATTGGGCGGCGCAGCAACGTCTCGATTGCACGGCGTAGCTCGCCCGCAACCGTCGTCTGGCCCGGCTGCTCGGCAAATCCGCTATAGGAGGAGCCATCGTAGGCCACGCGAAATACAAGGGTGGCGTCGAGCTCGGGGGTCGAATTGAAATTAGACGGCGCAGTCATGGGCGCTCCCAACAAACTAGCAACGGTATTGCGACAAAAAAAGAGGGGTACGCGAACGTACCCCTCGAATATAGCCTATGCAGACAGAATGTCTACTCAGCGGTCTCCTCAGCAGGAGCCTCCTCGACAGCCTCAACCTTCTTGGGAGCAGCGGCCTTCTTGGGGGCCGGAGCAGCCTTCTTGGCCTTAGGCGTGCAAGGCTCGGTGACGAGCTCCATGATAACGATAGGAGCGTTATCGCCCTTACGGTTACCGAGCTTCATGATGCGGGTGTAACCGCCGTTGCGGTCCTGCCACATGCCCTGAGCAGCCTTGTCGAAGATCTCGGCAACGAGCTGCTTATCGCCGAGCTTGGCGATAGCCAGACGACGAGAGTGCAGGTCGCCCTTCTTAGCCCAGGTGATGATCGGGTCGACGACCGAACGCAGCGCCTTAGCGCGGGTCTCGGTGGTCTTGATGCGGTCGTTCTCGAAGAGGGCCTTAGCAAGGCTCTTCTTCATGGCCTTGGTGTGGCTCGCATCGGTGCCGAGCTTCAGGCCCTTCTTAACGTTGTGACGCATGGTCTAGTTTCTCCTCAAATATGCGAAGCATTAAGCCTTCAGGCTCAGGCCCATGGACTCAAGCTTGTCCTTCACTTCCTCGATCGACTTAACACCGAAGTTACGGATGTTGAGCAGATCGTTCTCCGAGAACTCAACGAGCTGACGGACCGAGTGAATGCTGGCGCGCTTAAGGCAGTTGTAGGAACGGACGGAAAGGTCCAGGTCCTCGATCTGCTTGTCCAGCTCGGCGTTGTCGTTGATGACCTCGGGAGCGAAGATCGAAGCCTCCTCCTCGACCTCGGGGGTCTCGGCAAGGTTCATAAAGGCGGCCATATGCTGGTTGATGATATTGGCAGCCTGGACCACGGCGTCGCGCGGGGCGATGGAACCGTTGGTCTCGATCTCGAGGACAAGGCGGTCGTAGTCGGTATGCTGACCGACACGGCAAGCCTCAACGAGCTTGGCGCAACGGGACACCGGCGAGTACAGCGAGTCGACGTTGATCACACCGATGGGATCGTTGTCACGCTTGTTAGCCTCGCCAGAGACATAGCCGCGACCATAGCCGATGCGCATGCTCATGGTGAGATGGCCACCCTCGGTGAGCGTAGCAATGTGCTGCTCGGGGTTGACCAGCTCAAACTCGGACGGAATAAAGAAGTCCGCACCGGTGACCTCGCAGGGGCCGTCAACCGAGATGGTGGCGGTCGCCTCGTCGGTCGTGCCGAGAGCCCTGAAGACAAGACCCTTGACATTCAGGACGATGTCGGTGACATCCTCGACCATGTTAGGGATGGTCATGAACTCGTGCTGCGCACCATCGATCTGAATGGCCTCGACGGCGGCACCCTCGAGCGAGGACAGAAGAACACGACGAAGCGAGTTACCCAGCGTATCGCCGTAGCCACGCTCGAGCGGCTCGACGGAGACACGAGCAGAGGTCTCGTTGATCTCTTCGACCTGAACCTGAGGCCTAATGAATTCTGACATGTATTACCTCCAGCCTCAGCAGCCCGGATGGACTACTTAGAGTAGAGCTCGACGATGAGCTGCTCGTTGATATCACCGCTGATCTGCTCACGCGTCGGCAGAGCGAGCACGTTACCAGACAGCTTCTCGATATCGACCTCGAGCCAGCCAGGGACCTCAAAGCGCTCGGAGGAAATCAGGGCCTCCTTGATGGGGAGGAGGTCACGGAACTTCTCGCCGACAGCGACGACGTCGCCGGCCTTGACGCGGTAGGACGGGATGTCCACGCGCTTGCCGTTCACGGTAAAGTGACCGTGACGGACGGACTGACGAGCCTCTTTGCGGGTGCGGGCGAAGCCAAGACGGAAGACGACGTTGTCGAGGCGAGACTCAAGGATGATCATGAGGTTCTCACCGGTGACGCCGTTCATCTTACGGGCCTTGTTGAAGTAGCCGTGGAACTGCTTCTCCAGAACGCCATAGATGAACTTGACCTTCTGCTTCTCACGCAGCTGCATGCCGTACTCAGATTCCTTGCGACGGCGCTTGGGCTGACGGATAGATTCCTTCTTGCTGCTGTAACCGAGCTCAGCGGGATCGATCCCGAGCTGACGGCAGCGCTTAAGAACAGGAGTCCTGTCGATTGCCATATTGATACGATCCTTTCAGTTACACGCGGCGACGCTTCTTGGGGCGGCAGCCGTTGTGCGGAATGGGGGTCTTGTCCTGGATGCTCGAGACCTCGAGGCCAGCAGCCTGGAGGGAGCGGATGGCGGTCTCACGACCGGAGCCGGGGCCCTTGACGAAGACGGAAACCTTCTTCATACCGTGCTCCATGGCCTGCTTGGCAGCAGCCTCGGCAGCCATCTGGGCAGCGAACGGCGTGGACTTACGGGAGCCCTTGAAGCCCACCTGGCCAGCCGACTTCCAGGAAATGACGTTGCCCTGGGGATCGGTGATCGAAACGATCGTGTTGTTGAACGTAGAACGAATGTGAGCCTGGCCCACGGAAATGTTCTTACGGTCCGCGCGCTTCAGACGGGCAGCGCGAACGTTCTTCTTAGCAGTAGCCATCTATCTAGCGCTCCTTATTTCTTCTTCTTAGCACCGATCTGACGCTTCGGGCCCTTGCGGGTACGAGCGTTAGTGTGGGTGCGCTGGCCGCGGACCGGGAGGCCCTTGCGGTGACGAAGGCCGCGGTTGCAGCCGATGTCCATAAGGCGCTTGACGTTCTGGTTGCGCTCACGGCGGAGGTCGCCCTCAACCATGATCTGATTCTTATCGATATAATCGCGGATGGCGTTAACCTCATCCTCGGTGAGGTCCTTAACGCGCGTATCCACGTTAACGTTGCACTCGACGCAGATCTTCGTCGCAGTGGTGCGGCCGATGCCGTAAATGTAGGTCAGACCGATCTCAACGCGCTTCTCACGCGGGAGGTCGACACCATTAATACGGGCCAACGTAGTCTCCTCTCTTAACCCTGACGCTGCTTATGACGGGGGTTCTCGCAAATGACGAGGACCTTGCCATGGCGCCTAATGATTTTGCACTTATCGCACATCTTCTTGACCGAAGGACGTACCTTCATCGTTCTTCCTTTCGGTAGCGCTCAAACTACTTCCCTACTATCTACTCGCCCAGCCGCAGGCGTTTAAAACTATGGCTGGTCTTCACACGCAAACCGACCGTAGGTTGAGCTAAGCCTGCAGTCGGAAAAGAGCGTGTATGCGTGTCGCTATTTATAGCGATAGGTGATGCGACCGCGGGTCAGGTCGTACGGGGAAAGCTCCACGACAACCCTGTCACCGGGGAGAATGCGGATGTAATTCATTCGGATCTTGCCAGAAATGTTGCACAGAACCGAATGACCGTTCTCGAGCTCAACCTTAAACATGGCGTTGGGCAACGGCTCCTTTACCGTACCCTCGAGCTCAATTGCGTCTTCCTTCTTCACAAGCAATCATCTTTCTCTAGAAAACGACAGCGATTGAGTATTCTACAATACGCATGCACGTATCGTAATATCTTCGTAATGGCTCCACATCTAAGTGGAACTTGTTACATTTCTCCGCCCTGGAGAGAGCACCAAGCGCCCTGGGCATCGGTGGTAAGAATCACCGGGCCGTCATTGGTAATGGCGACGGTGTTCTCGTAGTGCGCGGCGGGCAGGTGGTCATTGGTCGTAACGATCCAACCATCGGAGCCTGTGCTCACATGGTTGGAACCCATCGTTACCATCGGCTCGATAGCGATAACCATACCAGCCTGGAGGCGAACGCCTCTCCCCTTCTTTCCATAATTTGGAACGTTGGGGTCCTCGTGCATCACACGACCGATACCATGCCCCACGTAATCGCGAAGCACGCCGTAACCGTGAGACTCGGCGAGGGACTGAACAGCATACCCGACGTCCCCGATATGGTTACCGGGAACAGCCTGCTCGATGGCAGCCTTTAGGCAATCGCGTGTAACCTCGCACAGGGCCTTGGCCTCGGGCGTGGGGGTGCCGACGAAAAACGTCCAAGCGTTATCGCCGACCCAACCGTCGAGAACGGCTCCCGTATCGATGGAGATGATATCGCCATCGCGCAGAATCATATCGGGATTGGGAATACCGTGGACCACGGCATCGTTGATTGATGCGCAAATGGTTCCGGGGAACCCGCCGTAACCCTTAAAGGCCGGGGTGCCGCCATGCATGCGGATAATCTGCTCCGCGAGCTGATCGAGCTCGAAGGTCGACACACCGGGGCGAACCATGGCCCCAACGTGGCGGAGCGCCATCTTAGATAGCGCTCCTGCCTTCTTCATCTGCTCAATTTGCGTTGCAGACTTAATCTTGATCATAGACCGAGAGCCTCTTTGACATCCCCGTACACGGTCTCACGAGCCTGGTCACCGTTGACCGACTTGAGCAGACCCTGGCCACGATAGTAGTCGACGAGCGGGCTCGTGGACTTCTCGTAGACGTCGAGACGGTTCTTGATGGTCTCGGGCTTGTCGTCGTCGCGCTGATACATCTCGCCGCCGCACTTAGGGCAGGTGACATCGGCAGCGGTGCCGGTGTAACCGCAGGCGCGGCAGGTGCGACGCGAAGACAGACGATCGATGATGACGTCGGGGGCCACATCGACCAGAAGGGCGCAGTCGATCTCGCGACCCATGGCGGAGAGCTCGGAATCGAGCGTCACAGCCTGGGCGGTGTTGCGCGGGAAGCCATCGAGGATGAAGCCCTGCTGGGCGTCATCGGCGGCAAGGCGCTCCTTGACAAGGTCGATCACGAGCTGGTCGGGAACAAGCTCGCCAGCGTCCATGTACTTCTTAGCCTGAATACCAAGCTCGGTGCCACCCTTGACGGCAGCACGCAGCAGGTCGCCCGTGGAAATGTGAGCGACGCCAAACTCGGCGACGAGCTCCTGTGCGACGGTGCCCTTACCGGCACCCGGAGCTCCGAGCAATACGAGGTTCATGAGCAATCCTCCTCTAGCCTATTTAAAGAATCCATCGTAATCATACATCTTGATCTGGCCTTCGAGCTTATCGACCGTGTCGAGCACGACGCCGACCATGATGAGGATGGACGTGCCGCCAAACGCCTGGATCAGATGGTTACCCGTGAAGGAGAAGATGATCGAAGGCACGATGGCGATGAGCGCCAAAAAGACAGCGCTGGGAAGCGTGATCTTGTTGAGCGCGTTCTTGATGTAGGCCGCGGTAGCCCTACCCGGACGGACGCCCGGAATAAAGCCGCCCTGCTTCTTAAGGTTGTCGGCCGTGTCATCGGGGTTGAACACCATGGAGGTGTAGAAGTACGCGAAGAACACGATGAGGACAACGTTAAGCACCCAGTTGAGCCAACCGGTCGAAAGCGCAGAGGCAACTGCCTGGATCCAGCCGATGCCGGGGAAGAACACGGCAATCTGGGCCGGGAAGTACAGCAGCGCCGAAGCAAAGATGATCGGCACGACACCCGCAGTGTTGACCTTGATGGGCAGGTAGGTGGTCTGGCCACCCATCATGCGACGGCCCACGACGCGCTTGGCGTAGGAGACCGGAATGCGGCGCTGGCCGCGCTCAAGGAAAACGATCAGCGGGATGACCAGCAGGATGATGGCGCAGATGATCACCATGGTGATGATGCCACCGGCATTGCCCTCGGTGCTGGAGAAGATCGCCTGCGGCAGGCCGGCCATGATGTTCGCGAAGATGATCAGCGACATGCCATTGCCGATACCGCGCTGGGTGATGAGCTCACCAATCCACATGATCAGCATGGCGCCCGCGGTGAGCGTGCCGACGATCATGAGGTCGAAGATGATCTCGGGAGCGCCGGCGCCATTGAAGCTGATGCCAAATCTCTTAAAGAGGAAGAGGTAACCCACGGAGTTGAGGATTGCCAGAGCCAGGGTGAGGTAACGCGAATACTGCGTAATCTTGGTCTGACCGACCTCGCCCTCGCGGGCAAGCTCATGCAGGGAAGGCACAACGGCCTGGAGCATCTGGAGGATGATCGAGCTGGTGATGTAAGGCATGATGCCCAGGGAGAACACCGAAACATAGCTCAACGCGCCACCAGAGAAAAGATTCAGGAGGGCCATAGCACCTGCGGCGACCGAATTGTTATCGGTCGAGAAAAGGCCCAGCATCCCCTGGAAGGGAATGCCGGGCACAGGAACGTGCGCACCAATGCGGTACACGACGAGCATAGCTATGGTAAAAAGAATCTTTTCGCGCAATTCTTTGATGCGGAAAGCATTCTTAAGACCATTTAGCACGGCAGCTCGACCTTTCCGCCGGCGGCCTCGATCTTGGCCTGCGCAGAAGCGCTGACCTTGTCGACCTTGACCGTGAACTTCTTGGTGAGCTCACCATTGCCGAGCACCTTGACGGGCTCGAACTCGCTCTTGGTGATGCGAGCGGCCTTAAGAGCGGCACCGTCGATCACAGCGCCGTCCTCGAACTTGCGCTCGAGACGCTCAACGTTAACGGCGGTGTACTCGATACGACGGGGGTTGCGGAAGCCCGGAAGCTTGGGCAGGCGCATAGCCAGCGGAGTCTGGCCACCCTCGAAGCCGGCACCCTTGGTGCCGCCAGAGCGGGAACCCTGGCCCTTCTGACCGCGGCCAGAAGTGGTGCCGTGACCCGAAGAATTGCCACGGCCGACGCGCTTGCGGTTCTTGGTGGAACCGGGCGCGGGAGTAAGATCGTGAAGCTGCATTTGCTACTCCTCTACAATCTCGACAAGGTGCTTGACCTTGAAGATCATGCCGCGGACGGACTCGTTGTCAGCAATCTCGCGAACCTCGCGGATCCTGTGGAGACCGAGGGCACGGACAGTACGGACCTGGTCCTGCTTGCAACCGTTGGTGCTGCGGACCTGCTTGATCTTGATGGTGTCAGCCATGCTTAGTTCTCCTTACCGACGAACATCTCGGAGACCGTCAGGCCACGGCGAGCCGCGACGTCCTCAGGGCTGGAGAGCTCCTTGAGGCCCTCGACGGCAGCCTTGATGATGTTGAGGCCGTTGTCGGTACCGAGGGACTTGGACAGGACGTTCTTGATGCCGGCAAGCTCGAAGAGGGGACGCACAGCGCCGCCGGCGATAACGCCGGTACCCTCGACAGCGGGCTTGATGATGATGCGGCCGGCACCAAAGTGACCGAGAACCTCGTGCGGAATGGTGCCCTGCTCGGTCACCGGCACGTGGAACATGTTCTTCTTGGCATCGAGAGACGCCTTGGAGATGGCCATGGGCACCTCAGCGGACTTGCCCATGCCAACGCCGACGTTGCCCTTGCCGTCGCCAACGACGACGAGAGCGACGAGGCTCATGCGACGACCACCCTTGACGGTCTTCGACACGCGGTTGATGTAAACGACGCGCTCCTCGAACTCGGAGGCCTCGCGCTGCTGCTTCTGATTACGAGCCATGTGCTACATACCTCCTAGAACTCGAGACCGGCGGCACGAGCACCGTCGGCGAGGGCCTTGACGCGGCCATGGTAGATACGGCCACCACGATCGAAAGCGACCTTGGTGATGCCGGCCTCGATGGCACGCTTGCCAACGAGCTGACCGACCTTCTCCGCAGCCTCCTTGTTCGAGGTGTGGGTGCCCTTGAACTCGGCCTCGAGGGTCGAGGCGGAGACGAGCGTCAGGCTGGAGCCCTTGCTGTCGTCGATGATCTGGGCATAGATGTTGGCGTTAGTACGGGTCACGCGAAGACGCGGACGCTCGGCGGTACCCGAGACCTTGCCGCGAACACGACGCTGACGACGCTTGAGGCCTTCCAGCTTCGCCTTATGCTTGTTCATACGTAAACTCCTAAAAAGGTTGATCTTGCCAGCACCTAACGGGGTGCTGGTCTTATGCGAGTGAGTCGGTTACGACTACTTGGCGGCCTTACCCAGCTTGCGGCGGATGTGCTCGCCAACATAGTGGATACCCTTGCCCTTGTAAGGCTCGGGAGGACGATGGCCGCGGATCTCAGCGGCGATCTGACCGACCTGCTGCTTGTTGATACCCTTGACGTTCACGTGGGTGTTGTCGGGAACCTCGAAGGTGATGCCCTCGGGAGCCTCGACGATCACGGGGTGCGAGAAGCCCAGGGAGAACTCGAGGTTCTTGCCCTTCTGCTGCACGCGGTAACCGACGCCGGCGAGCTCGAGCTTCTTCTCGAAGCCCTCGGAAACGCCAACAACCATGTTGTGGATGAGAGCGCGGGTGAGGCCGTGGCGGGCACGGGTCTCACGCTCGTCGTCGGGACGGGAAACGGTGAGGACGTTGTCCTCGACGTTGATAGCGAGCTTCTCAAAGACATCGAGCTCGAGCTGGCCCTTGGGGCCCTTGACGACAACGTTGTTGCCGTTGACTGCCACTTCGACTCCGGCGGGAATCTGGACAGGCTTATTACCGATACGAGACACGGTGATCTCCTTTCCTTCTACCTACCGAGCGAATTACCAGACGTAAGCGATGATCTCGCCGCCGACGTTGTGCTTGCGAGCATCGCGGTCGGTCATGACGCCATGGCTGGTGGAAATAATGGCGGTACCAAGGCCACCGCGGACGCGGGGCATGTCGGCAACGCCGGTGTACTTACGCAGGCCCGGCTTGGAAATGCGGCGGATGCCGTTGATGACCTTAGCCTTCTTGGGACCATACTTAAGCGTGATGTGCAGAGTCTTCTGGGGAACGGTGTCCTCGACATCGTAGCCCTCGATGTAGCCCTCCTCGTGCAGAACACGAGCGATCTCGACGAGCTTCTTGCTGCTCGGCATGGAGACCGTGGCCTTGTTCACAGAGTTAGCGTTACGGATGCGCGTAAGCATATCTGCGATCGGGTCTGTAAGGTTCATACAGATTCTCCTTCGTTCTTGATGAACACGTGCTCTTGGTTCTTCGCCGCCCTTAACGGCAAAGCCTATTTAGCGCGTTTTCCCTGTTCCAAACTGATGCTTGAAACGCTGGTAGTGACTTACCAGCTGGCCTTCTTAACGCCGGGAAGCTCGCCCTTGAGTGCAAGCTCGCGGAAGCAGACACGGCACAGGCCGAACTTGCGGTACACAGAGTGCGGACGGCCGCAGCGCTGGCAGCGCGTGTACTCACGAGTAGAGAACTTCTGCTTGCGATTGCACTTGACGATCATCGATGTCTTAGCCACTTATATCCTCCTCACATAGAGTATTGTTCGCCCCAAGCGCCGCCCCCTTGTGGGAACGGCGCTTATAGGGCAGGTGAACCTATTTCTTGAACGGGAAACCGAAGGCGTCCAGAAGGGCCTTGGCCTCCTCATCGGTGTTGGCGGTGGTCACGAAAGTGATGTCCATACCACGCTGGTGATCGACGGAGTCGAAGTCGATCTCGGGGAAGATGAGCTGCTCGGTGACGCCCATGGAGAAGTTACCACGGCCGTCGAAGCTCTTGGCGGAGATGCCGCGGAAGTCGCGGATACGGGGGATCGCGACGGAGGTCAGACGATCGAAGAACTCCCACATACGGTCGCCACGCAGGGTAACCTTGCAGCCGATCGGCATACCAGCGCGCAGGCGGAAGGTAGCGATGGACTTGCGGGCACGGGTGATCATCGGCTGCTGGCCGGTGATGGCGCGCAGGTCGCGCACGGCACCGTCGATGGCCTTGGAATCGGTAGCGGCCTCGCCGACACCCATGTTCACGACGATCTTCTCAAACTTGGGGATCATCATGACGTTCTCGTACTGGAACTTGTCCTGAAGCTGCTGCTTGACCTCGTTGTTGTACTTGGTCTTCAGACGCGGCACATACTTCTCTTCTGCCATTGTTCACTCCTTCTTGGGGTTTTAAGCACGGGGCGTGGCCACGGTGGGTTGTCCTCGTGCCTCCTAACTGCATCCGCGCCGCTCATGGCATTTCGCGGTTTGGACTCGACGCAGCAGGAGCCGACAAAACAATCGGTACTATACGCGCATTGGGTGCGTATTTCCAGAAAAACCTCGTCTGCCTGCACAACTCCACAACTCCCCCGCACATATTGATCCCTTGGGGACGGA
>CATYJC010000037.1 GCA_958407555.1 uncultured Collinsella sp.
AGCACGACCGAAATAACGCTCGAAAAGACTCCGAGACCAAACGACGTGGAACGCATGAGTGGACGGTCCATGCCGTCATCGACCTTGAGCGACAGATCACGGCCCCACTCGATACCGAAGCCGGAACCGCACACACTCGCAATGCAAGCTGCCAAAAAGCCGATGGCAGCCGCAATGCCGCCAATAACGGGAATAAACAACACGAGCACCGACACAACGCAAATCAGCGCCGGCAAAAAGGCAATCTGGCACACGCGCTGCAGCACGCCCGGAGTCTTAGTCATATCTTGGAACGCCTGGGCCACACAGCCCTTTGGCGCATTCGCCACGGGCGGTTGCGGAACAAACTGCTGGGGCTGAGGCTGTCCCTCGGGAGCGGGGCCAGCGGCACCCGCATTAGGAGCACCACACACGCCGCAGAACTTGTCGTTATCGCCCATGGGGGCGCCACACTGCGAGCAGAACATAGAATCATCCCTTCGTATCTTGAACAAATCACTTGAATCGCAAACGATGTATTTAGCATCATTATTGCCCAATGTGGGGTCAAATACTCAAAGATGACCGATTTGCAAGGTACACGGCGCCAGCAGGCGGTTCGTTGAATACGTCTGTGCTAGTTCGTTCCGCGGAAGCCCTTGCCGACGATCTCGGAGCTGTCGACGATCGTGATAAAGGCACCTGGATCGACTTCGCGCGCATAGCGGCGCAGTTGCACGGCCTCGCGACGGCTCAGCACGCTCATGATCACCGTCACACACTTGCCCGAGAAGGCACCGTAGCCGCGGCTGATGGTCGCCGTGCGGTTGAGATGCTTGACGATAAACTCCTCGACCTTAAGGGGCTCGGAACAAATGACCGTGCAGACTTTGCGCAGGTGAATGCTCTCAATGGCTTTGTCGACCACAAGCGTCTTGGCAAACAGGCCGAGCACGCAGTACAGACCAACGCGCGGGCCGTACAAGAAGGCCGCGATTGTCACGATGCCGATATCGACCAGCAGCAGGGCGCGGCCAATCTCGAGCGTCGTGCGGCGCTTGAGGATCATGGCAAGAATGTCCGTGCCACCCGTCGAGGCGCCAATATCAAAGACAATAGCGCTGCCGAGCGCCGGCAAGATGACGGCAAAGCATAGGTCAAGCCACATATCGCCCGTCATCGAGACATCGGTCGGAATAAAGAGCTCAAACAGCGAAACATAGGCGGACAGCGCAAACGAGGCGAAGACGCTCCACAGAATCGCCTTGCGCTCCAAAAAGATAAAGCCCAAAACGACGAGAACCGCGTTAATAATCCACATAAAGACGCCGACGGGCAGGGTCGGGAACAGCGTGGACAGAATGACCGACACGCCCGAGGTGCCGCCAAAAGCAAAGTGATTAGGGGTTTTAAACGCAACGATGGCGAAGGCCGTAAGAATCAGACCCAGATTGAGCTCGGCAAAAAAGCGCGGGAAGCCTGGCTCCTGGCTGCGCTTTTGACCGGCACGCTCGCCGCGTTCGATATCGGTGCGATCAACCACGCGCTCCATCGGCACCACGGGAGGACGATGCACCTCCTCGGCAGCACGCGATGCCGCCTCTGCAGCGGCGGCCTCAATCGCCCATGCCTTGCTTTCTGTTTCGTGCTCGTCGGCCATTACGGCAACTCCTCGTTAACAATTTGGAAACAATGCGCTCATTAGGGTAACGCGGAACGTGGGGATTGCAACCCTTAGTTAGACGAGCGGTATGACTATATCGGGAGCGTACAAAAACAGCCGGCCACGCTTTTGCTTGCGCGGTCGGCCGTTTAACGTTTTCGCAGATAAAACCTGCTAAAACAAACCTGTCCCTTTTTGGAAGGTTATTCGTGCTGGCTGGTGCGGTGCTCGTACTCCTCGGGGGTGATGACGTCCTCGATGCGCAGGTTGACGCCCGCCACCTCAAGGCCGGTCATCGCGGCAAGGCGCTCGGTGACACGTGCCTTGACATCGTCGAAGATCGCGGGCGCATAGGCGCCGTACTCGATAATGACGGAGATGTTGACGACCACACGATTGTCATCGGTGACCTCGACCGTCACGCCCTTGGTCAGATTCTCGGCACCAAACTGCTCCTGCACAAAGTGCATGAGGTTACCCTTCATGCCCAGAACGTGCGGAACCTCGCGAGTGGCCATGGCAACGATCTTCTCGATCACACCGTTGGAATAGGTCAGCGAGTCCTCGGACTCGTCCGCCTCCTCGTCGTCCTCATCCTCATCGGACTCGACCTCGACAAGAGCCTCGTCCTCGAGCGTCACATCCTCGGCTTCGGCGACGACCGCCTCGTTCTCCTCGAGCTCGGTATCGGCCACATCGACCTTCGTATTAAAAGCCATGGTTCCTCCTTATGCCTGCCGCGGATGCGACAGTCGAATACATATTAGCGGCCACTAAACAGACGGCCGAAGAAGTTGACGATCCCGTTCTCGCCGTCGCGAATCTGGCCAATCACAGCGCCGATCAGCACGAAGAATGCAATGACAAGCGTATCCCACAGGCCGAGCGTGAGCACCAACACGGCGAGGATAAAGCCAGCGACGGCGCCGAGCGTGGTGTTGGGATGACGCACAGCATAGCTCCAGATGGCAGCGCCCGTACCCTTGATGAGACCCATAGCCTCGTCAAAATCCGCGGCTGCCGCATCTTGCAACTCGGTTGCCTCTGCTTTGGAATCAACAGGTTCGCTCGCCGGCGCAGCGCTCTGGTCAATCGTCAGGCGCGGCGTACGAGCGGTCTTATCTTGATTGGTATCACTCACCGGAAACCTCCACGGTCTGGACGGTAGTCTTGGACGGCAAAAAACGGACGCGCGCGGTCGTACCCGGCGTGCCGAGCATGGTGTCGCAAGCTTCCTCGATGCGCTGTTGCATCGCGGTAGCCAGAGATGCCACGTCCTTATCGTCAAGCGCGATAGCCTCGACCTTAAATCGGACGTGCGAATCGTCGGAGCCTTGGACGCGGGCCTCGACATGCTCGACCATCACGCGGTCGTCGCGCTCGGCAGCAGCCCTGGCGCACGAAGAAAGCGCCGCAAGGGTAACCTCGATATTGCGTTCCCCCGCCGGATGCACGCAGGACGGCTCGCGACGAGCAAACATCAGGCGGAAGAAGCTTACCAGCACGCCGATCGCCACAACTCCGCCGCATGCCGTCACGACAATGCGCGGCATGGGGTCGCGCATCAGCAGCATAAAGCGATACGTATACGGCCCCCAAAACTGGCAGACAAGCGTACCCAGCGCCACGATGGCGGCGGCAAGATACACAATCGCTAGGGCTCGTTTGAGTACGCGCACGTGGCGCTCCCTTCAAATCTCGGCTCTCGAAATGCAAAACGGTTCGCATCATTATAAAAGAGCCGGGTCCGGTGCTGTACGCACGCGGATCCGGCTCATCTATTCCACGAGGCTTGCATGCTCGCTTCATTATGCCCAGATATGCACGGCTTAACCCGTGCGGGCGCTACTCCTCCTCGAGGGCAGCGATGACCTCGTCGGTCATGTCCATGGTGCTGTAAACATCCTGGACGTCGTCGAGCTCCTCAAGACGGTCGATGAGGCGCTGAACCTTCTTGGCGTCGGCGCCGGAGACCTCGGTCGGGGTGGTCGGGACCATGGTGGTCTCGGAGCCCTTGACCTGGACGCCCTGCTCCTCGAGCGCCTTGGAGACAGCCATGACCTCGTTGGCAGTAGTCCAGACGATCCACTCCTCGCCGGCGTCCTCGTAGTCCTCGCCACCGGCCTCGGCGATGGCCATCATGAACTCATCCTCGTCACCGGCAGCACCGTTGGCGATCATGGTCTCCTTCTTGGCGTTCTCGTCCAGGATCTCCTTGGCGACGACGATCTGGCCCTTACGCTCAAACTGGAAGGCGACGGAGCCGGAGGTGCCCAGGTTGCCACCAGCGTGGGAGAAGGCGGAACGGACATCAGCGGCGGTACGGTTGCGGTTGTCGGTCAGGCAATCGACGTAGACGGCGACGCCGGCGGGACCGTAGCCCTCGTACACGATGTTCTCGTAGACGGCGGCGTCAGCACCCGAACCAAAAGCCTTGTCGATAGCGGACTTGATCTTGTCCTTAGGCATGGACTGAGCCTTGGCCTTGGCAACGGCAGCGGCGAGGCTGGCGTTGTTCTCGGGCAGCGGGTCACCGCCGAGACGGGCAGCAACGGTGATGTTGCGGCTGAGCTTGGAGAAGAGGGCGGAACGCTTGGCGTCCTGCGCGCCCTTACGATGCTTGGTTGTGGCCCACTTAGAGTGTCCGGACATACGTGTCTCCTATCGGTTTCGACCTAAAGCCCAGCGCAGATGCTCGGGCAATATAAACAAACGTCGTTAGATTACCACTTATGGCCTTCTAAGCAAACACAAGACTCACAACAGGCATTATTCATTTTACAAGACTCACAAGACTCACCAAGATGCACCGCAGGGACCAAATAGGGACCAAAGGCCACGCATTCCGTAGAATTGGATGGCGTGGCCTTTATTTGACAGCATCGGTAACAAAAAAGCCCTCCCCGGCATCATGCCGAGGAGGGTGGTGCGTCTGCTATGGCCTGTCGATGATGACCTGGTCGCCATCCTCGTCGAGGTACGGCGTGATGGCGATGCCGCGGTCGCTCTCGACCACGATGTAGGCACGGTTGGTCGAGCGCTCGGTGGCGATGTACGAGTTCACGTTCTGGGGCAGGTCGTAGAGCGGCCCATCGGACTGGTCTATGACCGTGGCGACACCCGTCGCGCTCGCATCGCTGGGGTGCGCAAGCGAGCAGGCGACGGTGATGAGCGCGAACATGGCGATGACCGCCAGCACCGCGTATACGAAGCCAAACAGCTTCTCGCTGAACTTCATGTCACTCCTTTATGAGGTAGTCGTCAGCCTCGGGCTTTCCGGTGGCGCGTCCCACGGCGACATAGCGGACGTTTCCGCTATAACCGGTATATCGGCCCCAGATGTATCCGTCTGCGGACTTGTACCAGTCGTCAAGGACGACGGTCTGGCCGAGGCCGTAGGAGGCCACGACGGAGCCGGAAAGCGACGGGGCAGTGCGCACATTCAACTTGGACACGGTGCAGCGGTAGCGGCCACCGAAGTTCTCGGTCTTAGTCGCCTGCTGGGTCTGTTGCTTCGCGGGTGTCTGCTGAACGGGTGCGGAATTCGATGCCTTGATTCCGAAACTCTCGAGGTAGATTCGGGCCAGGTCGTCGAGGTGTTCATTGAACTTCTGCAAATCGCCTCCGTTGTCGATGAAGCCGTTCTCGCACAGGCGGTAGTTGATGCCGCGCGCCGCGGCTCGGTTTACGTTGGCAAGCTCGGAATGGCGCACGATCTTCTCGGCGCGGCCGGGCATGAGTGTCGACAGCTTGTCGGCCAGGGCCTTGTCGTAATCGTCTGGCTCGAAGCCGGACTTGATGATGACGTGGGCACCGTGTGCTGTCGCGATTCCGCTGGCGTCCATGTGCAGCTCCACCACCGGAGCGTCGGTGTTCAGGCGGTTGATGCCGCCGTCGGCGTACCAGTTGCGGGACATGTCGCCTAGCTCGACCTCGGAACCGCCGAGTTCCTTGATGCGCTTGCCGAGGGTTCGGACTCGCTCGGCCTCGGTATAGCCGCCGGCGCAGCAGCCAGGGTCGCCGGCTCCGTGACCGCAGATGACAAACAGCTTTGCCATGCTACTCGCCGGTCCCGTCATGGTCGAAGATGCGCATGAGCGGGGTGTCGCGAAGCTCGGGGTATGCGGCGCACACGTTCTCGAGGATGGAGGCGACCTCCATGATGATGATGTAGACGCACACGATGGTCACGGAGACGCCGCTGAAGCCGAGGCCGGCGATGTGAGCGCCGGCAAGCTCGATCATCACTGCGACCGCGATGAGGCAGCAGAGCAGAATCTTGTGGCCGAGGCCGACGCGCATCTTGGCGCTCGAGACGTTGCCGTTGATGACAGCGCCGATGAAGCCGGTCAGGATGTCCATGACCATGAAGCCGCACGCGATGACGATTGCCCACTCCTGCGGCTCGGTGAGCTGGTATTCCATTGTCTCTCCTAGATGAAAAAGGCCCCGCATGTGCGGGGCCGTAGCTACTCGGTGTCAGGCTCGCCCTTTGCGGCGAGAATCTCGGCAAGCTCCTCGTCGGTGATCTTGCCCTTCCCGTGTACGTTCTCGACCATGGTCTTAGTCCACTTGTCGTTGACGTACCAGGTCTTAATCCTCGATGCCAGCGTGCTCATATCCGGTCACCTCCTCGTTTTCGGGGAGGTCGACGCCGCACATGCACGAGAGGTACGTGATGTTGGCGTTGTACGTGTCGAGCGCGGCGACGATGTTCTCCTCCCTGCGGCTACCCTCGATGTCTCCATTGGTTCGCTTGATTACGACCATCGGTATCTCCCTTCCAGAGGTCCCTGTAGTAGCGCCTCATGCGCCGTATCAACTTGAACGAGTCGCCCTTCTTGACGTGGGCGACCCAGCCCTCGAAGCTCGCGTCGGCGTCCTCCTTTGAGATGACGCCGCGCTTCGCGAGCCTGACGACGCCCTTGAGGTGCCGCCTCTCCTGCTTGACCTTCGCAGACAGGACGTTCATGAAGACGCGCCCGGTCGGCGACAGCTTGAAGTGGAAGCCGAGGAAATCTATGCCGCGAGATAGCGGCCTTATGTGGGTCTTCTTCCTGTTGAGAGCGAAGCCGAGCTTGGCGTACTCATCTGTCAGGACGTCGAGCGCCCGCTCAAGCTCCTCGCGGCTGTCGCTTATGAGGATGGAGTCGTCCATGTACCTTATGTAGTGACGGACCCTGAGCCGCTCCTTGACCATGTGGTCTATCGGGCTTAGGACCGACACTCCGGCTATCTGCACGAGCTGCGAGCCGGGGTTGACCCCGACGTCGCCCGTGTACTGGTTCTCGAGAATCGAGGCCACGATGCCGACGTACCTCGCATCGAGATGTCGCTCGAACGGCGCGAGCGCCGTCGCGTGCGGCATGTTCGGGTAGTAGCCGGCCACATCGAGCGTAAGCACCCACCCGTCTTCACCGTGCTTCGCGTAGTGCTCGCGCATGAACCGCTTGAGCCTGTTCCGCGCGAAGTCCGTGCCCTTGCCGGTCTGGCACGATGCGTTGTCGTATATCCAGTCCCGGCTCATTGCCGGGTAGAGGACGAAGTCGTTGAGCGACCTCTGGAAGACCCTGTCCCTGAACGGGATTGCGACGATGTCGCGCTGCTTGGGGTAGTAGATGGGGAAGCGCCTCACCGGGCGCTGGACGTATGTGCCGTCCGCAAGCTCGTCTGCGAGTCTCGCCACCTCGGTCGGCGCGTTGAGCACGAAGCTCGCCACGCTGCCCTTCCACATCACTCCCCTGCGGCATCGCTCCATTGCCTCCCAGAGGCACTCGAACGACATGGGGTCGACGGCGCTTGCAGGCCCAGCACATCCATCGGAGGTGGGGCCGTCGCCGCCGCGGTGTTCGGCCCTCTCGGGCACTGGACCGGGACTCCTTGCGCCGGGGTCTGCGGCGGACGGCGCTATGCGTCGCCTCTCCATGCCGCCGTGCCCGTTGCAATCGGGGGCTGCGCGATTGCCGTTGTACGCGTTGTTGTTGTTCACGTTGCCATCGGCGTTCACGATGAACGGGTTGTACGCGTTGTCGCGGTTCGCGGACCGCATCCAGGAGTTCTGGGCAGTATCAGCCCCGGTCCAAGAATCTCTAATGCCCGGCACGGAAGCGTCGGGCATCTGATTCACTCCATGCGGAGGTCATCGACCTCACGGAACTCACGAGTCCGGACCAATGGTGGACCCGCCTGCCGCGGAGGTGGAACGTCTTCTTCGCGACGCCGATGAGGAAGATCAGCTCGTTGCACTTGACCTTGGCCTTGCGCTGGAGGCTCCTCCTCTCGGCGAGGTCGTCATCGTCGACGACCTTGATGTTGTTCGCGCTCCAGAGGTACTGGCCGATTGCCACGCTGGCGTCCACGATGCGGGCCGTCAGCATGGCGAACTCGGGCTTGAAGGTCCTCTCGTTGGCCGTAATCTCGACCGTGTAGGAGCAAAGCTCATTTGCCTTCGCGAACACTTCCATCCTGCTCTTACCGCGCCTGCTGGCGGGTACGGTCATGAATGGCCTCCTTTTGTTGTAGGGGCCGGGGCGAGGTGTCGCCCCGGCGATTGACGATTAGCAGATGACGCAAGCGGGGGCTGCGGGACCGCCGCCGTACGCGGTGTAGTTGCCCACGTAGCCATCGGCGTACACGATGAACGGGCTGAACGCGTTGTCGCGGTTCGCGGACCGCATCCAGGAGTTCTGGGCAGTCGTCTTGGCGTTGAGCGCGTACTGGATGTACGCAGGCTCCTTCTGCCACAGCGGGGCCTTGGACGTGCCGCCGCGGGCGAGCTTCCAGTACTCCCACGGGTCGCCCTCGACGCCGTTGACGGAGGACTCGTTGCAGTTGATCCAGTGCTGCTCGAGGCTCGGCAGGAAGAACTTGTCGAAGGTCTTGGAGAGCGCCGGCGCATCCGAGGTGCCGCCATAGGTGATGTAGCTGCGGGCGGTCACGACCTCAATCTCGCCGACTGCCGCGACGAAGTCGTCGGGCAGCATCGACATGAAGCCGGCCCTGGAGTCGTACGGTCCGTAGCACACGGACGCGGACGGGATGTGGTCGTAGTCGTGCTTGGGCTTGAACCAGTTGGCGTCGTGGCTGTTGAGCCACTGACGGAGGTTCGAGTGCTCCCAGTCGCCGTTGCCGTAGGCGGCGCACTGGATGGACCAGAGGTCGCCGCTCTTGGGCTTGTCGAGCGTGCCGAGGCTCGTGCCGGCGCTGCCCTCGGCCACGGCGAGCGTCGCCCTGGGAGTGGCCGCGGAGGCGCTGTCGAACACGTAGACCTTCCAGTCGGTCACCTTGCTGTCCCATGCGCCATAGAAGCCGAGGAGCTGGTTGCCCTTTACGAGCGGATCGGCGAGGGTGAACTGGTAGGTCTTCCCCTTGACCATCGTGCCCTGGCTGTATCCGAGCGTCACGTTGTAGATGCCGGCGGGAAGGCCGGACTCACCTGCCACGTAGAACGCCTCTCGGGCGTCGAAGCTGGTGGCGAAGGGCAGCGTGTAGTGCTGCTGTAGGAACATGCCCGGGACGATGTCGCCGACCTTGTTGCGGACGTTGGCGAAGCCCGTGACGTCCCACGGGTCGTCGTACACGTTGGAGCCGTCGGTCAGCTTGACGACGAGCTGGTCGCCAACGGAGAAGGCCTTGTCTGCCTGACCGGACTTGGCGATGTGCTTCACCTCGTCCCAGCTGACCTCGGTCGAGACGGCGTTGTTGCGCACCATCTGTGCGAGCAGGCCGTTCTGCACGTTGAGCGATGCGAGGATCGCGTTGCCCGTGGTGTCGAGAACGAGCCTGTTGTCTGCGTCTGCCATTGGACTACTCCTTTGCTTTCTGACAGATAAAGCCCTCGGCATCCAGGTAGATTCCGAGGGGGAACAATGCGGCCAGCTTGGCGGCGGTTTCGTCGCACGCTTCCTTAGAGGCGTTGGCGTCCTCTGCCGCTTTGGCCGCCTTTGTGGTCGCGGCCACAGTCGCGGCTTTTGCCTTGTTCGCGTTATCGGTCGCTGTCTTTGCATTGCCGGTCGCCTCGTCCGCGAGCTGCTTCGCCTGCTTGGCGTCGCTCGTGGCCGTCTCGCAGGCGCTCACCGCGGCGGTAGCGCTTGCGTTTGCGGCGTTCGCGCCGCTTGCAGCCGTGTTGGCTAGATCTGCGGCTTTATTCGCGGCGTCGGCGGCCTCCATCGAGATCGTCGACTCGATGCGGTAGATGGTTCCGTCGGTCGTCTTGATGCGGTCGACGTTGCCGTTCTCGTTCGTGAGGAACTGGGCCATTTCAGCCATGTCGTGCCACTCCTTTCATTACCTGGCGATGACGCCGGTCACCGTGGCCAGGTGCCCGACGATGTCGACAATCACGCGGTCGCCCTTTGCCATCCCCTTGCACGAGACAGTCATCGACACGCCCGCGTGCGGGCTGTCCGAGGCCGTCTCGCCGTCGTAGCGGATTGAGCACTTCGGGTAGGCAACCGCGGTCACGGTCGCGTACCTACGGGTCACATATGGCGTCTCGGAGCTTTTGCGCAGCATTGAGGCAAGCTCGCGTGCAGCATCCTCGACGCTTCGTACAGTCACCTCTCGTACCTCCTAAGCTCCACGTCCATGAGGACTCCCGGCTCGCCGGTAGGACTCATGGTCCTGATTGAGAAAAGGCCGCTGATGTCGGCGCTCGGGTACTCGATTCGCGCCGTCTCCCCGTATCGGATGGGGCACCAGACGGTCGATAGCGTGATGCGGTGGATGACGCTCTGCTCGGTGCCGAGAAGCTCCTTGGCCTTGTCATCGACGAGCTTCTGAATCTGCTCGTCTGTCGACTCATCGGGCACGTCCGAGAGCGACTCCGTGCGGCAGATGGTCCTGCCCTGGTTCAACGTTGAGAACTCGCTGTCCGGGTCGTCGTCTCGGGCGATTCCGACGAACGACTTCTCCTGGGTGGAGTAGGTGACGCGCACGACGTTCGCGACGCCGTGCGTATCGCGCTCCTCCGTTACCTCGTTGAGGAATCGGGCGTTAGCGCCCTCGATGAACTCCCAGACCGGTGCGCTCTTGGACGGCTCGCGATACTTAGTCAGGTGGACGACGCCGTAGCCGTCGGTCCATGCGGAGCGGAACCCCGCATACTTGAGCAGGTCGTTCACGGCGTCGAGGATTGAGTCGTCACCATCGCCTCCGACGCCGTACGTCCTCTCAGCCCCCAGCCTGTAGTCGGTCTGCTCGAAGACGCACTCGAGTCCCTGGCCGTGGATGAAGCCGGCAGCCACCTCGACGGGGTCTGCGCCGGCGGGTACGGTGACCGGCATCATGAACTGCGAATCTGCAAGCTCCTGGAGGCGGCCGTACATCTGGAGCGTTCCCCTCGACGCGCTGCCGTTCGCAGTGCGCTCGGGCGTGCTCACGATGTACGTGCCGAGCGTCGACGTCGCGGTCGAGCCGTCGTGGAACTCTGCGTCGAGATGGACGCGCAGCAGGTCGGAGCCGATGCTGAACCGGCCCGCATAATCGACCGTGCCGGACTCCTTGATGGACGTGTCGTCGTTCCATGAGAGCTGGAGCGTACGCGGCTTGATTCCGCGCAGTAGGCGCAGGTCGGCACCGGTGCTGCGCGATACGACCATGAACCTGAGCCTCGACTTGAAGCCCTTCGAGAGCCATCGCTCGGTATCAGACGTCGCCATTGACAGGCTCCTCCCACACCGATTCGGTCATGGAGGCGGATACGCTCCACCTCTTGAGGCCGGACGACTCGCGCTCGACCTCCATGTCGACCGCCACGGTCGCTCGGTTGCCGTCGAGGTCCCTGAACCAGCACCACGACCAGCGGCGCGACAGCTCGCGGACCGCGTTGGCCTGCGCGATGTCGTACAGCTGCCACGACGAGGCAAGGCTCACGTCCATCTCGTCGAGGTCGTACCTCATCGGGAGTCCGCCGTTCTCGCCGTTGTCGGCGAAGTGGTACAGCTCGCGGCTGTGCTCGACGCCGTGGGACGACGTCGGGTTGAACCCGGCACGCAGGAACGTGCCTCCGTCGCGGCCGAAGTTCATGGCCGCGAACTTGCTGCGGCAAATGGTCGGCACGACGACTTCGGTCGAGGTGCCGGAGAACGCGTACGCGGTCACTACGTAGTAGAACTTGACGTTCAGCGGCGGAAGGCGGTCGAACGCGGCGCTACCACCCGTCAGCTTGGACGCAAGTTTCGTCATGGTGCCGTCCGGGTTGACGCGCGAGACATCGAACGAGACTGCCTCGGCGACTGCGTTCGACAGATTGATGGTCTTTCCATCGACCGTGGTCTTTCCGCTCAGCGCGGCACCGCCGTCGATGATTGACATGGGGCCGACCAGCACCGTGCCGTCGACCGTGTATTCGGTCGAGCCTTTCTCGATGAGGATGCTGCCCGCGAGTTCATCGTCGTAGGAAATGGCGATCTTAGGCGGAGCAGGCTCATACCAGTGCGTCGTGAAGCGCCTCATGGCCCTCACGGTAAGGCCGGAGCCGCCGCGGACGTCTAGCACGAGCGTGTACGACGCGTCGTTCTTGATGGTCGAGTACGCACCGACGTTCCACGATGTCGCATCCGTAGCCGGCGTTATGGACTCGACCTCGTTGCCATCCGTGTCGAGAAGAGAGACTTTGACGTAGCTGACGCCCGTCTCGTCGGCGATGTTCCAAGAAACGTTGATGGGAATCTCGCCGATGACGACGGAGTCGCTCGCCGGGTTCGTGAAGTAAGCCTGCGGTGCGTTCGCCACGTTGAACACGTAGTAGCGCGACCACTCGCCCCAGCTCGGGTCTACTCCCTTGGTTCGGGCGCGGACCTTGTAACTTCCCTTGGACGATACCGCCTTCGTCACGAGTGACTGGCCGCCCGGCAGCGTCATCGACTCCGTGTTGCCGTCGGGCAGTGTGAACTCCACCTGCTGCGCGGACGGGTCGGTGCGGTCGGGATGGTTGGGGATGATGGTGAACGCCACGTTCGCGGACGTGCCGTCGAACGCGTATGCGCCGGACAGCCCGGAGATGCCGGGCGGACCGGGCGGGCAGATCGTGATGACCGCACCGCTGTACGCCCACTCGCCCTTCAGGCCGGACTGGACAGCCCTGATGCGGTAGTAGACCGTGCCGGCGGGCGGTGCCGTGTCCTCGAAGCCCCTGCCGGTCCTATTTAGTTCGACGGAGGCCCACGTCTTGCCGTCGGTCGAGATTTCCGACTCGATGGACTCGTAGTACATGGGCGAGGACGCCGCAACCATGACGACGCTGCCGGTGTCGCTCTTCGAGGTCGACAGCATGAAGGCAAGCGGCGTCGTGTAAACGACAAGCTCGGACGTTCGGTCTGATTTTCCTCCCGGACCGTACGAGCGGAGCGCGTATGCGTACTTGTGACCGGCCTCGGTGGAGTTGTCGGTCCAGTTCGTGATGTCCCAAGAGACGTCCTTGATGTTGACCCACGCTCCGTCGTCGGTTCGACGGTCGACGTGCACGCCGGTCCACGGGTAATGCCCGTTCATGCCGGTGTAGTTGGCCTCCCACGCGATCTTCTGCGAGGAGTCGCTCACGCGCGAGACGCTGACGTTCTTCGGCTGGTGCGGCGTGTAGTACTCGATTGCCGGTACGGTCACGTTGACGCCGGCCTCAGTGCCGCCCCAGCGCCATGCGCCGTAGCCGCTTACGGTCTTGCCCCACGTCTTGTACCAGCAGTAGACGTTGTAGGCGTCGCCCTTGCGGGGGAACGGGCCGTAAGTGGCGCTGCCGTAAGCGCCGTTCGTGTGCGTGCTGAGGCACGCCCAGTCGATGTCCCCGCTCCACTGGGCGGAGACATCGCTCGTGGCGGCATGGCCGACCTGCCCCGCGATACCGTACAGACAGGCGGCGTCAAAGTACGCATTGCCATCGACGGTGATCCAGACGTTGTCGTCATCCTTCTTGGAGACGTATGCGTTGACGTATCCGCGCATACGGTAGTCCGCGTAGTTCGTGGACCAACCGGAATAGGCTTCTGCCATGCCGACTCCCTATTTGAACAGGAAGGGGGCCTGATGACCCCCTTCGTCACTTCATCTTGTAGAACCTGCCCGTGCTCTTGATGAGCGTCTGGACGGCGTCCTCGATGCCGGAATTCGCCTGGACCGTGCGGCCGTCGACGGTCACGTAGTAGTTGACCGTCTTGGACTCGCTGACGCTCGAGTAGGACTGTCCGCCGGACAGCCTTGAGGACACGTTCCCGGCATAGGCGTCGACCGACGCCGCGTAGGCGAGCGTCTCCGCCGCCTTGCTGACGGAACCGACGCCGGACACCATGCCGGCGGCGAAGTTCTGGGCCAGGTGCAGGCCGGAGCGCTTTCCGCCGCGCTCCGCGCCGGACCACGGACCCTTGTCGGGGACCGAGAACTGGAGGATTGACCTCGCGGCGTTTGCGATGTTGGTCGCGGCCCTCGACACCCAGCCGATTCCCGCGTTGATGCCGGCGGCGAAGTTCGATGCGAGGTGCGAGCCGGACCTGTAGGTATCGCCCACGGCAGTCATCGTGGCGGCCTTCGCCGCGATGTTCGCGGCTTTCTGGACCACGCTCCACGCCTGCGACCCGATGCCGGAGCCGAAGTTGCCGGACGCGGTAGCGCCCTTGCCGCGCATGTCGCCGACGTCGCCCATCCTGGCGGCATTGCCGGCGAGCCTCGCGGCCGTCGATGCGACGAAGCCGAGGTTCGACCCAGCGCCGTTTGCAAGCTCGGAGGACGCGGTAGCGCCCTTTCCGTTCATCTCGGGGGCGAGGAAGTTGAGCGCGCTGGACAGCGCCTGCCCGATGGAGGACATGGCGCTGATGGGGCCTTCCCTGCCTCCCTCGATGCCGTTCTGGAGGCCGGCGTCGAGGTCGCCGCCGATGGCCTCGAAGACCGTCGACGGCGAGTGGACGCCGAGAATCTCCCTGGCCCTGTCGATGACGTCCTGGCCGAGCGCAGCGGACGCCTCGGGGGACAGGGTTCCGTTCCTGATGCCGTCAGCGAGGCCCGCGTCGATGTTGATTCCGGCCTCTTTGCACTTGGTCACAAGTTCGTCGTCGAGCTTGAGCAGGATGGCGTCCTTCATGGCCTGCGTGGCGTCGGCCGGCAGGTTGGAATACTGCTCGATGACGTCGGCAAGGGCCTGCGGGCACTCGATTCCGTGCTTGCTGAACAC
>CATYJC010000038.1 GCA_958407555.1 uncultured Collinsella sp.
CAGCTCGCACGGGCTTTCGAGCTCGCTCGCATGGCGTATGGACGGCGTGACCGAGTACGTGCTCGAGGGCAACGTGAGCTACGCCGGTGCTGTCAAGACGTGGCTGCGCGACGATCTGGAGCTCATCAATAACCCCGAGGAAGTTACCGACCTGTGCTACGCTGCCAATCCGGCGAGCCGCGTCTACTTTGTGCCGGCGTTTACCGGTTTGGGCGCGCCGCACTGGGCGAGTGACGCCGAGGGCTGCGTCTTTGGCATGACGCGCACCACGGGTCGTGCGGAGTTCGTAAAGGCCGCCGACGAGTCGATCGCCTATCAGATCTTCGACGTCATCGATGCGATGGTCGAGGATTCGGGCGCGGCGCTGGCCGAGCTTCGTGTTGACGGCGGTCCCACGCGCGACGCGTACCTGATGCAGTTTGAGAGCGACTTGGTTGGCTCGCCCATCCGCATCGCGAGCAATGACGAGATGAGCGGCCTGGGCGCGGCCTGGGCCTGCGGCATTGCGCTGGGCATGTACACGCGCGGTGTCGTCGACGTCTACGGCGCCCGCGGCATCGTGGAGCCGTCGATGCCCGCCGACGAGCGCGCTAAAAAGATCGCCGGCTGGCGCCACGCCGTGAAATCAACGATTGCCTACACAGCCTAGAATGGTTTTTCTGGGACGGGGATTAAAAAATCATTGGTCCTCGTCCCAGGTAGTCAATTTGGGACGGGGCTTTTTTGACTGGTATGATTGGTGCGACCATTCGAACCAGCTAAAAGAGCCCGTCCCAATTTGACTATCGAGAGGATCTGCCATGGAGCGCATCGCGAGCTTTTCCGTTGACCATCTGCTGCTTGAGCCCGGCGTGTATGTGAGCCGCATCGACCGCGATCCGGCGACCGGCGCCGCCGTCACCACGTTTGACCTGCGCCTGACCACGCCCAACAAGGAGCCGGTCATGAACACGGCCGAGTGCCACACCATCGAGCACCTGGGCGCGACGTTCCTTCGCAACCATGCCGAGTGGTCGAGCCGCATTGTCTACTTTGGGCCCATGGGCTGCCGCACGGGCTTTTACCTCGTCGTGTTTGGTGAGGTGACGAGCGAGGAGATTCTGTCGCTCGTGCGTGAGCTGTTCGAGTTTGTCGCCGGCTTTGAGGGCGATGTCCCCGGTGCCGCTCCCGAGGAGTGCGGTAACTATCTGGACCAGAACCTCCCCATGGCAAACTGGCTCGCACGCCGCTACCTCGACCGCGACCTGGCCGATATCGACGAGAAGCACCTGCATTATCAGCAGGCGTAAGGGCTTTATCGCCTAAAACGCACGGATTGGGCGCCTTCGCTTATGCGGGGGCGCCTTTTTGTTGAGTGGTCAGGACGAGCGTTCAAAATCGCTCATGTTTGTTCTAGAATGTTCGTATAGTCACATTTACGAACAGGAGTGAACATGCATATCTACTCTGTCTCAGATCCCGAGTTCAAGTCCTATGGCCGCGTGTGGGATGACGTTCCGTCCAGCCTGACCGCTCCACTCGTCGAGGCACTCGCGGCTACGCCCATCCCCGAGGGCAGCAAATACGTGGCCTCCGCGCCCGAGCTCGAGGGCGTCAAGGATGCCGACAAGCTGGGCTTTCTCATGTTTGGTGGCCGTTCCTTCCAGCTTGGCTGGTGCAACGGCCACAACACGCGTCTCAACTGCCTAGAGTATCACCGTGCCAGCGAGTTCAACCTGGGCGCGCGCGACTTTATCCTGCTCGTGGCGCATCGCTGGGAGATCGAGGACGGCAAGCTCGACACCGCTCAGGTCAAGGCGTTCCGCGTGCCGGCGGGCAAGGTTGTCGAGGTCTTCAACACCACGCTCCACTACACGCCGTGCATGGTCGACGACGGCGGCTTCCAGGTGATGGTGGCGCTGCCGGCGGGCACCAATGGCCCGCGCCCCGAGGCTGCAGCCGACATGCCTGCCGCTGGTGACAGCTACTGCTATTGGAAGGCCGACAAGTGGGTTCTCTGCCACGCCGACAGCCCCAAGGCAGCCGAAGGCGGCTACGTGGGCCTCATCGGAAAGAACCTCGACATCACCGTGGACTAGAATCTTCTGTCTCAATCTGTAACACCTAGCGGGCTAGATCGTCTCTACCTGTTACAGATTTAGACAAACTGCAGGGGACAGGCCGAACAATCTCAATCTGTAACACCAGGCCCGATTTTGGCCGTCTAACTGTTACAGATTGAGACAAACCGGGTCCAAGCCACCACAAAGGTGCCTGTCCCCTTTGTGGCGGCTTGGACAGGCGGGTATCAAAAAGTGTCAGACGGGGTGGTTGCCGGGCGCCTGTACGCGAAAAGAAGTATCGGCCTGCGCCGTTGCCGTTGAGCGGTACCCCGTTTGCAGGGATACTGAGCTTATGATAACAGCGTGCGAAAGGATTGATGCATGGCTTTCCGTAATGACTTCCTGTGGGGTGGCGCAACGGCTGCCAACCAGTGCGAGGGCGCCTACAACGTGGACGGCCGCGGCCTTGCCAACGTGGACGTGGCTCCGCACGGCCCCGAGCGCTATGCGGTGGTCTCCGGCCAGCGTAAGATGCTCGACTTCGAGGACGGCTATTACTATCCCGCGCAGACCGGCATCGATTTCTACCACCATTACAAGGAGGACATCGCTCTCTTTGCCGAGATGGGCTTTAAGACCTTCCGTATGAGCCTGGCTTGGACCCGCATCTTCCCCAACGGCGACGAGACCGAGCCCAACGAGGCTGGCCTGGCCTTCTACGAGGATGTGTTCCGCGAGTGCCAGGCGCACGGCATCGAGCCGCTCGTGACTATCACGCACTTCGACTGCCCGATTCATCTCATCAAGGAGTACGGCGGCTGGCGCAACCGCAAGCTCATCGACTTCTACAAGAATCTCGCGACCACGATCTTTACCCGCTACAAGGGCCTGGTGAAGTACTGGCTCACCTTTAACGAGATCAATATGATCTTGCACCTGCCGTTTATGGGTGCCGGCCTGGTCTTTGAGGAGGGCGAGAACAAGGAGGCCGTCGAGTACCTGGCCGCCCACAACGAGCTCGTCGCCAGCGCTTGGGCAACCAAGATTGCTCACGAGATCGACCCCGAGATCAAGATCGGCTGCATGCTCGCCGCAGGTAGCTACTACCCCTACAGCTGCCGTCCGGGCGATGTACGCCAGGCGCAGCTCGATAACCAGGACAACTACTTCTTCGTCGACGTCCAGAGCCGCGGCTACTACCCGGCCTATGCCGTCAAGAAGCTCGAGCGTCTAGGCATCGATGTGGGCATGACCGAAGAGGATCGCGAGGTCCTGGCCGCCAACACCGTCGACTTCATCAGCTTTAGCTACTATAGCACCCGCTGCTCTGCCGGTGCCGACAACCCCGATGTCGAGAGGACCCAGGGCAACGCCTTCGCCGGCGCCAAGAACCCCTACCTGCAGCAGAGCCAGTGGGGCTGGGCCATCGATCCGCTGGGCTTTCGCATCACCCTCAACGACCTGTACGATCGTTATCAGAAGCCGCTGTTTGTGGTCGAGAACGGCCTGGGCGCCAAGGATGTTGTCGAGGAGGACGGCTCCATCAACGACGACTACCGTATCGACTACCTGCGTCAGCACATCCAGACCATGCGCGACGCGGTGACCGAGGACGGCGTTGACCTGCTGGGCTACACCACCTGGGGCCCGATCGACCTGGTGTCTGCCGGCACGGGCGAGATGTCCAAGCGCTACGGCTTTATCTATGTGGATCGCGACGATGCGGGCAACGGTACCCTCAAGCGTTCCAAAAAGAAGAGCTTCGACTGGTACAAGCATGTCATTGAAACGAATGGTGAGGACCTATCCTAAGGAAGCTGAGACACTCAACTTCATAGCCTCCTAGCCAAGGCGCCCGGCGAGTATGCGCTCTCCGGGCGCCTTGCCGTCTGCGGATTTTGGGACATGCGGCCCGCTTTTTCGACCTATCTGTCGGTACACTAAAGGGACTATGGGTACCCGCGAGCGACATATCGGCCACGCGGCCGCCCGGACCGCGCCGGTTGCGGATCCCAGGGGTGGCAGGCTCTTCGCCATGCCGCGATTCCTTGTTGGCATAACACATCAGGTGTATCGTCATCGCGTCTTTGCTATCGCCGGCGCCATCACCGCACTGTTCCTCATGCTTTTGGCGGTCTTGCCGGCGCTGTTCGCCTTCGATCCCAAACTTTCTAACGTCGTGCCCGCCTATAGCGAGGTGTCCGAAGAGGTCGTGGATGCGCTCGCCCATTCGAGCTCTCTCCCGCTGCTTGTCGCCGCAATTGTATTTTCGATCTGGGGCGTATCGGTCTATCTGCGCTGTTTGGACTATGTGTTGCGCCGCCGCCTTGTTGCCATCGCCACCATCTGCGCCCTGTGGATGATCGAAGTCATTCTCAAGTACAAGTCGTTCACGCCGTTCTATGCCACCGTGCTGTGGTACCTGTACTACGTGCCCATGACGCTCATTCCGCTGCTCTACCAGTTGTGTGGTCTGCGCCTTGCGGGCCTGGAGCAACACCGTCTGGGTCGCCGCTACTGCGCTGCGCTGTGGATTGTGGCCATCCTGCTTATCGGATTTGTGCTCACCAACGATTTTCACCAGCAGGTCTTCCACTTTGACCGTACAAGCGACACCTGGAGCAACGATTACACGTACGGCTGGGGTTATTTCGCCGTCCTCGTGTGGACGGCCTTTGACTTCGTGGCCTTTTTTATCCTGGTTGGTCGGTCCTCGTCCTTTCGCATCCAGCGTTTCTCGGGCACGGCGGCGCTCGTACTGCTGGGTGGCGCATTCTTTGCCGTCTCGTATGTGTTGCGCGTGCCCTGGGCATGGAGGCTCAACTTTTCGCTCGTCTATTGCGTCCTGTGCGTGGTGGCGATGGAAATCTGTCTCGATTGCGGTGTCATTCCGTCGTATCACGACATCGCCGGCATCTTCGACACCTTGCCGCTCGACCTCAAAGTCCTAACGCGCGACCTGCAGGAGGTCTATGCCACGCCAGTGTCAAAGCCAATGCCGGTAGGCGTGCGCGAGGAGTTGCGGACCCAGGAGCACGGCCGCGCCCATGCCTTTGCCGTGGCGTCCGATCCCAATGTGATGTACCGTGCCTTTCCGCTGCTGGGTGGATCGGCGCTGCTTGCCCAAGACGTGTCGGAGCTCAACGAGCTTAACCGTGAACTGGCACATCGTCGAATGGAGCTGCAGCGTCAAAACGAGCTGCTCGCCGCCGACTACGACCTTAAGACGCATTTGGCAGATCAAGAGGCCGAGACCTTGCTGGTCCAAGACGTGGACCAGGCGCTTGCCCGCGCGCTCGAAGAGATGTACGACCTGCTGGGCTCGCTGCCACCGTTGACCGACGAAGCGTCTTCGCACGAGCGTTACCGCATGCTGCAGCGCGCCAAGATGCTCGTCGCCTATTGCAAGCGCAAGGGGTCGCTCACGTTGGCACAGCACGGGGAGAGCGGTTTTGATCGCGACCGCATTCAGCTCATCGCCAACGAGCTCGCAAGCGACCTGCGCACCATCGATATCGATTGCGCCTCGATTATCGCCATACGGCGCCCGTTGCACGCCAGTACGGTAAGCGCCCTGTACGACTGCGTGTATGACTTTGCGTTTTTTGCCTACACCACCGACCATCCGGCGCTTATGTATCACTTGGGCGACCATGACCGATGCAGTGTCGAGCTGCGCGCCACGCTTTTTTCCAACGATGATGAAGATCTTTCGCAGACGCTCGCTGCGCAAGAGCTCGAAAGCGCTCTGCAAGGGCGCAGCGTGGCATACCGCCTTGAGGGCGAGCCCGGCCAGCTGCGCATGATCGTCTTGATGCCGAGGGCGGGTGAGTGACGATGCAGATTCCGCTCATCCTTCCCCAAATCGTTGCGCTCGATGTTGTCTTTGCCCTGGCTGCGTGTCTGCAGACGATCCACGTCCCGCTCATTTCATCGCGCCGCTCGTCCTATAACCGTAAGGTGATTTGCGCCTACGAGGCGAGCCTTGTGCTTCACCTGGTGGTTTCGGCGCTTATCCTGTTCGCGTCGTCTGGCTCGTATCTGGTGGCGCCGCTTGACGTTTGCGCCAGGGCAATGGGCGGAGCGTTGTGGCTCAATGCCGCAATCTTTGCCTATGGCGTGGTACTTATGGTGCACTATCGTCGCCTCGTCATGCTGGCCGAACTGTTGCTTGTTGTCGCCGTTACACCACCGGTGGTTTTTGCCATGGGCTCGGCGTGGACCGTTGTCCTTATCGCAGAGGGAGCGTTCTTCCTGTTCCGTTCCATCGCGGCGCTCTTGATGGACGTCCGTAACCGCCAGGAGGATATCACCGCGTTCTCGACGATCGAGACCATCAACGTGATTCCCGTGGGCATCCTGTATCTGGACCCGAGGGGCCGTCCGCTGCTCATGAACCGCTGCATGCGCAAAAACCTGGTGGAACTTCATATGCCCACCGATCTAGGTGACATGAGCGGCACATGGAACGACCTGCGCAAACTTAGCATGCAAATGCCCGAAAGCAGTAGGAACCGTGTGCGGATTAACTTGGACCGTTTTGGTGAGGCGCGTGCGGTGGTCGAGATCTCTCCTTCCGAGATTCGCCTATTTGTGTGTGATCGCGTTATGGTTTCGGGCCGTTCGTTCGAGCGTATTATCGGTCTTGATGTGACAGAGTACGCGCATGCTCATGACCGCCTGGCGCAAGCCAATCACCTGCTTGAGCTTGCGGGCAAAGAGCTCCAGGCCCAGATCGAAGAAGTTAAAAAGGTTGCCGACAATGCGGCCTATCTGCGTATGCGCGCTCGCGTGCACGACGTGATTGGCCAGCGCCTGTCCATTCTTCATCGCTATTTGGAGGAGGGGCGCCTGGATGACGAGTCACTCGAGCAGATCGACCCACTGCTGCGCTCAATCGCTGCCGATCTGCGCAGTGGTGGTGCCAGCGAGCCTGCAGAGCAGCTGGGTGATATCGTCCATGCTTTTGGCCTGGTGAGTGTGCAGATCGATGTTGAGGGCGCGCTGCCTGAGGATGCGCGTGTCGCCGCCGCATTTTTGCAGATTATCCGCGAGGCCTCGACCAATGCCACCAAGCATGCGCAGGCGCATCGGGTCCACGTGCGCCTGTGGCAGGAGGGGGCGGATGCTGGCACCGTCGCGCACATGACGATTTCTAACGACGGGTCCCCGGCCCCCGTATCGTATCGCGAGGGAACGGGTATCCCAGGTATGAGGCATGTCGCGCAAGATCTGGGTGGCAGCCTAGAGGTCCACGCCGCCCCGCCCTTTACGCTTACGGTATCCATTCCACTTACGCCCAACGCCGCTGTTCGGAGGAGAAGCTCATGATTCGCGTCCTTATAGTCGAAGACCAGGCCATTCTGCGCGAGAGCCTGGCGCGCTCCGTTGGCGACCAGCCCGATATGACCGTTGTTTCAGCCATCGCCGATGCCTCCGAGGCCTTGGGTGCCGCGCTCAAGGAGCGCCCGGACATGATACTGATGGACGTGTGCACCGAGCATGATTCCAACGGCATCGTGGCGGCGGCGCGCATCAAGGAGCAGCTGCCCGAGTGCCGCATCATTATCATGACCGGCATGCCCGAGATCACCTTTGTCGATCAGGCCCGCGAGGCGGGCGTCGATAGCTTTGTGTACAAGAACGTCGGTATCGACGAGCTGTTCGCCGTGATGCGCTCCACGCTGGCGGGCTATTGCACGTTTCCCAAGCCGCCCGAGAGCATTTTTTCGGGCACGGCGGCACTCGACGATGTCGAGCTGTCGATTTTGCGCCTTGCCTGCGAGGGCAAGAGCCGCCGTGAGATCGCGGCCGAGCTGTTTATGAGTGAGGGTACCATCAAGCGCCGCATCTCGGAGATCCTGAGCAAGACCGGCTACGACAACATCATGCGCCTAGCCGTACATGCGGTGACCGAGGGCAGCATCGTCCCCAATATGGAGCGTCCGTAGTCGGTGTGCCGCCCGTGCTCCAACGCCAAAGATAGGCCGCCCGCCGTTTTGCATCTAAAAACGGCGGGCGGCCTGCTTGTGTGAGCGGTGCTGTCGGCATAAAGCGACGGGGCCGCAGAATTATCTCCTGCGGCCCCGCCTGGCAAGTGCGCGGATGTGTCCGCCAATCCGCGGCCGTCGATGTCTGCCGCTACGCGATGGTTGCGCTGTAGGAGGCGACGTCCTCGTAGGAATCGGTCAGGTAGGCGTCGATGCCGATGGTCGTATTGACCAGGTCGTCAAGGCTGTCAAGCTCGCCGCTCGAGAACGTGAATTCCTCGGTGGCGCTGGTGCCGGGCATCAGGTTAGCCGAGAACCAGGGTTCCTTCATGGTGCCGTTGACGTTGGTCTTGCCGGAAGGAGCGTAGAAGGTCAGGTCCTTGTCGCTCTTGTTGGTGATGTTGACGACAAAGCCGATGTCGCCCCAGTCGTCCTTGAACTTCTCGGTGATGGTGATGGTGCACAGATCGTCATCGGCGACGGTGACGGCGGGGGAGATTTCGACGTTCTGGACATCGTCGTCTTCGACGGCCTCATCGATCTCCTCTTCCTTCTCGGCCGCCTCGCGATCCTTCTTCACTGTACCGGACAGGTCCTTGTCGGACTTGGTAAAGACAAGATTGCCGTCATCTTCTTCGAGGATGAGTTTGCCGTCCTTGAGCTTCATGTCATGCGACTCGTCTTCGGCGGTGATGGTTACGGTGGTGGCGTCCTTTGCCTCCCATTTCAGGTCGACAACCTCAAGGAACAGGTCGAGGGCGCCTGTACCGTCCTCGTCGAGAATCAGGACGCAGTGGACACCCCAATCCTCGAGCATCTTCATGTACTCATCGGTCAGCTCTTCGCCCTCCACGGTTTCGCCCGAGAGTTCCCAGCTGCCGACGAAGTTGGCCTTGGGGTCTTTGCCGCCGCCACTGCAGCCCGTCAGGGCAAAGGCGAGCGCCAAGATGCATGTCAGGAATGCGAGTACGGACTTTTTGAACGTTGTCTTCATGGTGTCCTCCTTTATCGAACGAAACCCATAGAAGCAAATGCGGGGGTGGCGGAACCCCCGCCAATTACCAGATAGAGGGGTTAGGGCCTGGGCGTTCCGCAGTTGCTGCAGAACTTGCCGCCGTTTTCGCTACCGCAGTTGGGGCAGAACCACTTGGCCGGTGCCGGGGCGGGTGCGGGGCTGCCGCACTCGGAGCAGAACTTGCCGGTGTTGGTGGCGCCGCAGCTGCAGGTCCATGCGCCGGCCGCAGGTGCGGCAGCGGGTGCCGGTGCGGGGGCGGGAGCCGGAGCCGGCTGCGGGGCAGCCTGCTGCTGTGCCTGACCGGCAGCGAACAGCTGGCTGGCGTTCATGCCGCCCATGCCACCTGCCATGCCCATGCCCATAAAGCCTGCCATCGCGCCGTTGGGGTTGGCCGCTGCCGCGCGCATCGCGTCGCTCTGGGCGCTGGCGATGTTGGCGGCTGCCATGGTGGGATCGCGCATGACCGCGGCCTTCTGCAGGTCCTTGATCATCTGCTCGTCTTCTTGCGAGGCGGCGATGGAGTTGACGCCAAAGCTCACGATCTCGACGCCACGTAGGTCGCGCCAGTCGGCGGAGAGGACTTCGTTGAGCGCGCGGGCGAGCTCGGTGGTGTGACCGGGGATGGCGCTGTAGCGAATGCCCATCTCCGAGATCTTGGCAAAGGCGGGCTGCAGGGCGGTGAGCAGCTCGGACTTAAGCTGGCTGTCGATCTTGTCGCGCGTATAGCTATCGGTCACGTTGCCGCACACGTTGGTGTAGAACAGTAGTGGGTTGGTGATGCGGTACGAATACTCGCCATTGCAACGAACGGAGATGTCGACGTCCAGACCGATATTGTTATCGACCACGCGGAAGGGCACAGGCGAGGCGGTGCCGTACTTGTTGCCGATGATTTCCTTGGTGTTGATGAAGTAGACGCGCTGGTCCTTGCCTGCATCGCCGCCAAAGGTAAAACGGCTGCCGATATTGGCAAACGTCTCCTTGATGGAGTCGCCCAGATTGCCGCTAAAGACGCTTGGCTCGCTGCCGGTGTCAAAGACAAACTCGCCAGGCTCCAGTGCGACCTCGATGATCTTGCCGTTTTGCACCACGAGCATGCCCTGGCCATCGTTGACGGCGATGACCGAGCCGTTGGAGATGACGTTGTCCTCGCCGCGCGTGTTGGAGCTGCGGCCGCCGGTGCGCTTGCTGCCCTTGCAGGCCAAGACGTCAGCGGGCATCGATTCGCAATAGATAAATTCCTTCCACTGGTCGGCCATGACGCCGCCGGCAGCACCCAATCCAGCTTTCAAGAGTCCCATGGTGATCTTCCTTTCTCGTCAAAGGCCGGGTGGTATTGGTCAGAATGGCTAATCGTCCTTGTTGTCCTTCATGACAACAGTGGTCTCGGTGTGGCTGAAGGTGTCGTGCTTCTCGGTCAGGTCGAGCTCGCCGCAGTAGCAGTCGGCGTGGGTGGCCTCGTTGGCCGTCTTGAGCTGGCCTACCAGCAGCACGTCTGCGATGATCACGATGATCAGCGGCGCGACGATGTTGATGAGGATGCCCTCGACATCAAAGGTGAGGTAATCCGGATCGAAGGCGTTCTCGCCCATAAAGAGAATCTGGGAAAGGACAAATCCGATCGCAAAGAACAGCACCGAGGCGATAGCGAGCTTGGGCTTGGAGCAGGGAAGCTCGCCGACCATGCGGCCGGTTTGGCCGTTCATAGCAAACAGGTAACTCTTGCCGTTCCACGAGGTAGAGAGCATCCACACGGGGAACAGAGCATAATCGTTTTCTTCCCAGGTGTAGTCGAGCTGCTTGCTTTCGACCGTGGCGTCGTCGTACTCGTCGACGACGGTCTCGCGCAGGGCCGAGATCGTGCTCTCCTCCATGCGGCGCTCGGCGCGCGCCTTGCAGGTTTCGCAATCCTCGTCATAGCGGTTGGCGATGTAGCCGGGCATATAGGCGACCGAGAACGGGCGCAGCGCGTCGTAGTCAAACGGCTCGATGGCGTCCATGTGGCCGTCGGGCATCTTGGACGATCCGTCGACGGGCACGCGCTCAAACGAGATATTGCCCTTACGGTAGGCGTCGTAGTGGTCGGTGGTCGTGACGGTGCGGTCGGATTCCTCGGTAACGGTCTCGTTGGTCGCGTCAAAGCACACTTCGCCGTCAACGCGGGCGCCGTAGAGCCAAAACGGCACGTAGACACCTTGGACTTCGTCGATATGGTTGCCGGTGACAAAGCTCTTGGGCAGCAGGATCTTGCCCTTGTAGTGGTCTTTGAGCGCGGCCATAACGTCATCGCGCCCGAGCTTAAACGGAATCACCAGGTCGGGTGAGAAGTCGCCCGAGAGCTGGCCGGGTGCTACGGCGGAGTTGCCGCAGTATGGGCAGGTGGTAACGGCGACGGTGCCGTCCGAGACCAGCTCGGCACCGCACGACGAGCAGATGTAGCCGGCGTTTTGAGCCAGCTCCTGCACGGCATCGTCGACAGCAGGCTTGGGGGCCGCGGCTGCCGCATCGGCTTTGGCATCGGCCTTGTCCTGGCGCTCGCGATAGAGGGCCTCGACTTCTTCGACTTCAAAACGCGAATCGCAGTAGTCGCAGACGAGCTTTTGCTCGGCGCTGGCAAAGTGAAGGGGGCCGCCACATGCGGGGCACTGATAGTTGACGCTTTCGAAGGCCATGATCGGTCCTTTCGCTGCCGGAGGCTATGCGCCGATGGCGCCGCCGCAGTATTCGCAGCGCCCGCTGGCATCGGGAATGGTGGTTGCACCGCAGAAGGGGCAGGTGACCGCGGTCTTGGGGGCCTTAGCGGCCACGACGCTGTCGCGCGTCTCCTGACGCAGCTGCACCAGCGCGTCGCGGACCTCGGTTGCCTGGCGCTTGGCCTCGCGGTATTCGATGGAACCGCGCTGGTCGATGGTGGAGTCGTTCACGCGCAGGTTGATCTCGGTAAAGTACGGCGTGTTGACGTGAATGGTCAGGTTAAAGTCGTAATCCAGGTCATAGCGCGGCGGGTTGTAGCTCTCGCGCTCGCCGTCCTTGGTCTCGCGATAGATCTCGGTGCGATGCTCGTCGATATCCATATCGCAGCCGAGTACCTGCGAGAACTCGATGATGTCGGGATTGGCGTCGCGCCAGCGGCTCTGCGAAGTGATGATCAGCAGCCCCGCGTCCTCATCGAGCATGATGTTGGTTCGCCCGGCAGAGAGCGTGCGCGTGGGGTTGAACGACGCCAGGCGTTCGGCATTGGCCTCGCGGTAGGCGAGCTGCTCACGGATATCGTCCGCGGTGCTGGAGCGATAGCCGTGGAAGTAGGGGGAGAGCTTTCCGGCGCACTCTTTGCACAGGTAGCCTTCGTTGATCTTGGTCTTGCCGAGAAGTCCCAGCTCGGTACCGCAAATCGCGCACTCTTTCTTCTCGAACATCTTGTCAAAGAAGCCCATGGCTGCCTCCCATCAACAGGTAGCGTGTGTCACTTTTGATGATGGGGGAGTGCGCGATTTTTCACGATACCCAGACGGCTCAAGGAGTCTCCACAACTGGGACACATGGCCCATTTTTACCTAGTCATTGGGGACGTACTTAAACGAGTGGTCTCTATGAGGGAGACGTCACGGGAACGATCCATCGCGGCGGTGCGCTCACGTTTATGGACGGCTGCCCACTGGGAAAGCTCATGCGCGAGGCGCTGGGGGTGCCGGTTGCCGTCAATAACGACGGTAAGTGCTGTGCACTCGGTGAGTATGCGGCTGGCGCCCTGCGCGGGACGCGTTTTGGCGTGGTGCTCGCTATTGGCACGGGTATCGGCGGCGGTATCGTCATCGACGGCAAGGTCCTGCGCGGCGCGCATTGCTTTGCAGGCGAGTTCAGCTTCTTGCGCAACGATGTCACGACTGCCGCGAACATGGGAAACTCCTTTGCCGATTCGGGCGGTTGGCGTGCGCTCCGCGATGCTGCCGTTGCCGAGAAGGGCCTGCCTGAGGGTTCTCCGGTGGACGGCCGCCGCGTCTTTGAGTGGATCGCGGATGGCGACAAGGCGGTGCAGCGCGCGTTCTACCGCTACGCCCGCGCCTTTGACGGACAGCTCATCAACCTGCAGGCCGTGCTCGACCCCGAGGTCTTTGTGATCGCAGGCGGCATCTCGTGCCATCCCGAGCTCATCGATGTCCTGCGTGCGCAGATGCCGCTGGCCCTCGCGAGTTACGTAGGGACCCTTGCCGGCATTCCTGTGCCGCAGATAAAGGCGGCAGAGCTCGGCAACGACGCCAACCTTTACGGTGCTGTCCAGGAGGCCATGCGCCTGGTGTAGCGAGACCCAAACGAGGCAGTCGAAAAAGATAAAGGCCGGTGTGAACCGCCCACATCGACGCCCTGCCTGCGCTAAACTGGAAGGCACGTACGCGATTACGAGAGGAGCCCGCATGGAGGCTTACAAGCAAGAGTTCATCAAGTTTATGGTTGAGTCCGACGTCCTTAAGTTCGGCAGCTTTACGCTCAAGAGCGGTCGTCAGTCTCCGTTCTTTATGAATGCCGGCGCTTACGTGACGGGCTATCAGCTCAAGAAGCTGGGCGAGTATTACGCCCAGGCCATCCACGATAACTTTGGCGACGATTTTGATGTACTGTTTGGACCGGCCTACAAGGGTATTCCGCTGGCCGTCGTGACCGCAATTGCCTACCACGAGCTGTACGGCAAGGAGGTCAAGTACTGCTGCGACCGCAAGGAGGCCAAGGACCACGGCGCCGACAAGGGCAACCTGCTGGGCTATGAGCCCCAGGACGGCGATCGCGTGGTCATGGTCGAGGATGTCACCACCAGCGGCAAGTCCATCGACGAGACCTATCCCAAGGTTAAGGCTGCTGCCGACGTCGAAATCAAGGGCCTGATCGTGTCCCTCAACCGCATGGAGGTCGGCAAGGGCGGCGTGACCACCGCGCAGAAGGAGATCGAGGCCAAGTACGGTTTCCCCGTCGCGAGCATCGTCTCCATGGCCGAGGTCGTCGAGACCCTCTACAACCACGAGATTGACGGCAAGGTTGTCATCGATGACGAGCTCAAGGCCGCCATCGACGCCTACTACGAGCAGTACGGAGCTCGGGAGTAGGTAGTTACGCGGGTTTACCAACCCGCGTAACCAGTTGACGCTGCAAGCCCGCCAGAGCGGCAATCTGCCTTTCAGCTTCGGCGGCATGACCAGAAGGTCAATGCCGCCTCGTTTCAAGGCACCTTGCTCGCTCTGACGGGCTTTCGCTGTCGTTGCCAAAACATCGGCGTTGCCGGAGTAGTCATTGGGGATGTTCTTAAATGACTACTTGAGCCCGGGCAGACGGGTGTAGGGAAGCAAGCGCTCCAGGAATTCGGAGCAGTGGGCGTAGTCTTTGGCGAAGTAGCTGCTGTAGAGCGAATCGAGCACGTATTGCAC
>CATYJC010000039.1 GCA_958407555.1 uncultured Collinsella sp.
CGTCGCCGTTCTCGGCATTGAGCACGCACGAGATGTACTTGCGGTTTTGAATCGCATCGACGCAGCCCTTGTTGCAGTTGAGGCACTCGCGGATGGGCTCACCCGTGGCGGCCTTCAGCGCAATGTCGGGGTCGCACATGAGCGAGCGGCCGTAGGCGATGATGTCGGCGGCGCCGTCTTCCAGAATCTTCTCACCGGCCTCGACCGAAACCACACGGCCGACGGTTGCCACCGGCACGGAGACCAGGGCCTTGACGCGCTCAGCCACCGGCAGCGTCCAGTTGTAGGGCATGGCGCCCATGGGCGGAATGGTATCGCCCATGTTGCCGGTATGATTGGCCTGTGCAACCTGGATCATGTCGATGCCCGCGCCCTCGAGCAGCTTGGCGAACTCGCAGGCCTCGTCGGGCTGCAGGCCGCCCTTGCCGCGCGGCGTGCCGTCGGGGTTCTCCATGATCACGGGGAGCTTGTACTCCACCATCAGCTGCGGCGCGGCCTCCTTAATGGCGGCGACGACCTCCAGCGCGTAGCGAACGCGGTTCTCGAACGAGCCACCGTACTCGTCGGTGCGCTGGTTGAGGATGGCCGAGCACAGCGAACCCACCAGGCGGTCGCCGTGGACCTCGATGGCGTCAATTCCGGCCTGCTGCGCGCGAGCGGCCGAGGCGGCGATGGCCTCCTTGATCTGGGTGAGCTGCTCCACGCTCGCCTCGTTCACAAAGTGCTGCATGTCGTGGTGCAGCTTGGCGTATGCCTGCTTGCGGATCTCGTTGGACTCGGCCATCTTGGCGGCAAAGGTCTCCTCGTCACCGGCGGCCTTGGCTTCCTGCGCGGCCTTGGCGGCGGCCATGGATCCCATGACCATGCGGCCGACGCCGGGCACGTCGTACTCGGGGTGGAACAGCTGCAGCGCGACCTTGGCACCGTGCTTGTGGACGGCGTCGGCCAGCGCCTTAAACGTGGAGATCTGGGCGTCGGTCGCCAGCTTGGGCGTAGGGCTCGCGGTCATGACGGGAGCGACGTCACCGATGACGATGTAGCTCACGCCGCCACGGGCCAGGCGCTCGTAAAAAGCCAGGCTGCGCTCGCCGATGGAACCGTCGCGCTCCTCGTAGCCAGTGGTCAGCGGCGGGAACATAATGCGGTTCTTGAGCTCAAGGGGGCCAACCGTAATGGACTGGAGCAGTTTGGATGCAGGTGCGGTCATGGACATTCCTCTCTTGTAGGCGCGGCGGCGATGATGCCGCGTAGTTGTCTAGAGGATATGGCATGGGAATACAACAGCGCAACGGAAATCGGCGGATAGCAGGTGGCGGCAGGTGGATGGGGCGTGGCGGCCCGTCGGTTCGTCTCAATCTGTAACAGTTACTCGGCAAAATGGGCCCCAGATGTTACGGATCAAGACAAACGGGACCCGCCTGCTAGAAAATCTCAATCTGTAACAGCTGCCCGGCAAAATCCGTCCCTCGTGTTACAGATTTAGACAAACGCGGCCCAAACCGCCGGTATATCTCGATCTGTAACACCTAGCCGCCCAAATCGGGTCTTGGTGTTACAGATCGAGATCTTTGATTGAGAGGCTGAGAATTGAACCGAAGAAACGATCCCGGGATAACAAAAAAGCTCGCCGGCTAGGCCGACGAGCTGCAAGTTCTTGGTCGCGGGGGCAGGATTTGAACCTACGACCTCCGGGTTATGAGCCCGGCGAGCTACCAGACTGCTCCACCCCGCAATGTCTGGGCGCCTCATGTGCGCAAGAAAGAATATTACGTGGGAGTTCGGTAAACGGCAAGGAAAATCTCGTAGAGCATAATTCCTTCATATTTAAACCCCTCAGTCCGCATCACCGTAAACGAATCGCAGCCGAGCGCCGTCGACGGCACGTATACAATGGTGCGCGTCCTTTTACGCCGACACTGGGAGTAGACATGCTGCTCGCTATCGATATGGGAAACACGCAGACGGCCATGGGCCTGTTTGACGGAGACGAGCTGGTGCAGTCGTGGCGCATGCCCACCGACCGCTCTTATACCGCCGACGAGATCCATGTGCGCCTGATGGGTTTCTTTAAGATGTACGGCCTTTCGCTCGACGCGGTCGACGCGATCGCCTTTGCGGGCGTGGTGCCGCAGCTCTCGCGCGAGTGGCACGCCGTGGCCGACCGCATTGCCGCAGACGCCATCGTCATCGGGCCGCAGACGGCCGCCGTAACCAAGCTGCGCGCGGCACGCCCCCAGGCCGTGGGTGCCGACCGCGTCGCCAACGCCGTTGCGGCCGAATCTTTCTACGGCGCGCCGGCGATCGTGGTGGACTTTGGCACCGCGACCAATATCGACGTCATCGATGAGGACGGTTATTACATTGGCGGAGCGATCGCGCCGGGCATCCGCATCTCCATGGACGCGCTTGCCGCCCGTGCCGCCAAGCTCGCCAGCGTTCCGCTCGAGGCGCCGGAGCACGCCATCGGCCGCGATACCGAGGAGTGCATCAAGGTCGGCGCCGTGATGGGCGCCGCCGCCATGGCCGAGGGCCTGGTCGCGCGCATGAAGCGCGAGCTGGGCCGCGAGGATGCCACCGTTATCGCCACGGGCGGTCTCGCCGGCATCGTCGCCGATTCGACCGATGCCTTCGACGTAGTCGACGGACAGCTCACCATCAAGGGCATCTGCGAAATCCACCGCCGCATGCAGGAGCTAGGGTAGGACGGGGGGCTAAAGTCGAGCATGCCCGATGCCACAGCCCCTGCAAACGTTCGCCAAGCCTATTCCTCAAAACTGAATAATTTTCAATTTTGAGGAATAGAGACTCCTCGAATACACCCAGCACAGCGATATCGTGCATGTTTCCTATTCCTCAAAAACGAAATATTTTCAATTTTGAGGAATAGGATCGAGATGCCGCGCTGCGGTCACACAGAAGCCCTCCCCGGTGCAGTTCGAGGCCGAAGAGAGCTTCGTTGTCATCGCTATCTTTGAACGCGGGCGCCTCGCGTTACAGCCCGCGAATCCGTACGGCCTCGGGCGGAAACTCCTGCTCGCCGGCATCGGTCTTGATGGTCGCGCGGCCCCAGATGTCCAGGCCCGCAAACACACCGACCGCAAGCGGCAAGCCGTTGGGCGACACCGCCGCAACTTGGCGACCGAGCAGCGGCACCATGTCGAAGTACTCGCCCAGTACGGGAGCCAACGGCCCTGCGGCGCCCTGCGGCGTGTTGGCAACAGCTGCCCAGGCGTCCACGCGGACCAGCACGGCGGCGGACAGCGCCTCGACCAGCGCTTCGTCGGCCACATCCACACCGAGCTCGCTCAGCGCCGAACGCTCAATATCCACCGTTACGGCACCGAACATGCCCGCGGCACCGGCACCGCCGTTGACGGTGACGCGCGCGAGCGACGTCTCAAACGCGGGCGCGCCGCACACGATATTGCTCGGCCACTCAATGCCCACCTTGCCGGCAAGGCCCAGACCCGGCGTCGACGCTGTGCCCACAAGCGCATCCATCATACCCATCGCCGCCACAAACGGCAGGCCGTGGAAGGCATGCATGTTCACGTCCGGGCGCACGACCAGCGAAAACGTCAACGACGCCTCGCCCGCACTCCAAGCGCACCAGCCCGCGGACGCACCCTCGCGGCCCGCGTCGCGCGCGGCGTCAAGCTCGGCGCCAACGGCCACAGCATTCATCTCAATCATCTACATACGCCCCAATTCGCCCACGATATGGCCCACGCGATCCTCGGGCTCCTTGACCTCGACACCGTTGTAGCGGAAGAACCGCGCCGGGTCGTGCATCAGGTCCTCGAGCGGCACCAGCACAAAGTCGCGTTCGCCAATGAGCGGATGCGGCAGGCGCAGTTTTTTGCCGCCGTGGGTCTCGCCATCCATCCACAACAGGTCCAGGTCGATGGTGCGCGGGCCGTTGACCTTGGCCTTCTTGGAGCGGTCGCGCCCCAGCTCAGCCTCGATCTTCATAAGCTCGTCGAGCAGCACCAGCGGCGCCAGCTCGGTCTTAATCTCGATGACGGCGTTGGCAAACGCATCCTGGCGCGTCTCGTAGGCCGGCTCGCTCTCGTAGATGCGCGAGCAGTTGGACACGCAGGTGAGCGGAATCTCGGCAATCATGTCGCGCGCGGCGCGAATGTTGTCGCAACGATGCCCCAGATTGGAGCCCACAGCCACAAACGCACGGCGCGGTTGCGGCTTGGCGACAGCCCAGTAACCGTTCAGGAACTGCGCAAAGCCGGTAACGTCGTGCACGCGCACGATGTTGGCACCGGCCTGGATAGCGCCCAGGCACACGCCAAACGTGGCGGCATCGCGCGCGGCGGCCTCGGTCACGCCCGAGACAGCGCCCACAAAACGCTTGCGCGACACGGCGCACATGAGCGGGTAGCCCAGCGACGCCATCTTGGCGGTCTCGCGCTGGATGACGATATCCTCGTTGACCGTCTTGCCAAAGCCCGGGCCCGGATCGATGCAGATGCGGTCGCGCGACACGCCGGCATGGATGAGCGAACGGGCCTGGTCGGACAGAAAACCCATGACGCGGCGCATGATGGGCGCCGAATCGGGCAGGGTAAAGCGGCGGAGCTGAGAGGTGGGCACGTAGGCCTCCTCGCGGCGGGCGCTGCGGCGCATCATGGCTGCCAGGTGGTCATTGGGCTCCGGCGCGGGCTCGGGGGTCGCAGCGGCCTCGGCAACAGGGGCGACCTCTCCGGCGGCCGGTGTCTCCTGCTTCTGCTCGTCCGTAGGCTCCGGCGCAGGCTCCGGATCGCCAAACGGCAGCGAGGGCTGCACCACGCCACCCGGCAGCTTGGCCTCCGTCTTTGGCTCGCCCAGCAGCTTGCCACGGCGACGGCGGGCAGGCTTCTCGGCCTCGCGCGCAGCCTCGGCGGCCGCCTCGCGCGCCTTCTCGGCAACAAACGCCGCAGCCGAGGTATCGAGCTGTACCGTCGCATGCGTGCGCGTGGGCACCGCGACCTCACCGGCATGCATCACGATGACGCCGCAGGTGCTCGTCGCGACAAATTCGACCATCTTGGGGTCGGTGAAGCCCGTCACGTCGTTGACGATCGAGGCGCCGCAGCGCACGGCCGCCTTGGCAACCGCCACATGGCGCGTGTCGATCGAGACGATAGCGCCCTCTTTGGCCAGTGCGCGCACCACGGGCAGCACGCGGCGAGCCTCCTCGTCGGGATTGACCGGGGTAAATCCGGGACGCGTGGACTCGCCGCCCACGTCGATGATGTCGGCGCCGGCGTCGAGCATCGCCAGGCCGTACTCGATGGCGGCATCCGGGTCGAAGTGCTCCCCGCCGTCACTAAACGAATCGGGCGTCACGTTGAGGACGCCCATGATGCGCGGGCGGTCAAAGCTGAGCTCGTACTTTCCGCACCGCCATGTCTTGCTATCGTTCGCCATGAACATCCTCCTAAAATGCCCGCGCCGCCGCGCTCGGGCGCAGGCGGCGGGGTCGCTTTGCAATCAGTCTTTCTATTGTATCCGCGCACACGGGCTAGAACGCAAACGCGGCCGCGATGTCGCAAGAAATCAGCAGGTCGGCATTTGCATCCTGATCGGTGGGAGCAAGATTGCAAATGGCCAGCGTATCGCCGGTAAAGTAGCGCGTAAGGCCCGCCGCCGGATACACCACGAGCGAGGTCCCGCCCACGATGAGGGCATCGGCCGCGGCGATGGCGGCAACAGCGCCGGTCAGCACATGCTCGTCGAGCGGCTCCTCGTAGAGCACCACATCGGGCTTGATGCGCCCGCCGCACGCAGGGCACACAGGCACGCCCGCGGCGTCCTCGTGCTCGCGCAAGCAAATCCACTCGGCGCTATAGACCGCGCCGCACGACTGGCAAATGTTGCGATGGACCGAGCCGTGCAGCTCGAACACATGCTGCGAGCCGGCCATCTGATGCAGGCCGTCGATGTTTTGCGTCACCACGGCATTTAGCTTGCCGGCGCGCTCCAGCTCGGCCAGCTTGGTGTGGCAGCGGTTGGGCTTAGCGCCAAGCGCGATCATCTTGGTGCGGTAGAAGTCGAAGAACTCGGCCGGATGCGCCTCGTAAAAGCTATGCGAGAGCATAGTCTCGGGCGGGTAGGCAAACTGTTGGTGATACAGGCCGTCCACGCTACGGAAATCGGGGATGCCGCTCGCCGTGGAAACACCCGCGCCGCCAAAGAAGACCACGCGCTTGTGGGTACCGAACAGCTCTGCCAGCGCGGCGGAGGCCTGCTTGGGGTCCGTTATTGCCTGCGTCATATGAGTCCTCCGTCCTTGTTGGTCGGGCAGCGTTGGGCGACGTCCCAGCATGCGGCCTTTGAGTCGGCACGCACGGAGCCCACCCCGCCCCTGTTGCGCTAATCTTAAGCCTGCAAACCCCGTCGAAAGGACACCATGCCTCAGACTTACACTTTCGCCTCGTGGAACGTCAACGGCCTGCGCGCCGTGCTCAAAAAGGACCCGAGCTTTATCCAGATCGCGCAGGAGCTCGACGTCGATATCCTGGCGCTGCAGGAGACAAAGCTGCAGGAGGGCCAGGTCGATATTGACCTGGTCGGCTATCATCAAACTTGGAGCTACGCCGAGCGTAAAGGCTATTCGGGCACCGCGGTCTTTAGCCGCCAGGAACCGCTGCGCGTGTTGCGCGCCGACGCGCTGCTGCCTTATGCCGGCGAGGGCGAGGCGGCCGAGCTCGTCGCCCAAGCCGCAACCGAGGGCCGCGTCTGTGCGCTCGAGTTCGACAAGTTTTGGTTCGTGGATGTCTACACGCCCAACGCCCAAAATGAGCTCGCGCGCATCGACGTGCGCATGGCCTGGGACGATGCCTATCGCGCCTTTTTGAGCGCGCTTGAGCGCGAGACCGGCAAGCCCGTCGTAACCTGCGGCGACTTTAACGTGGCGCACGAGGAGATCGACCTTAAGAACCCCAAGTCCAACCGCGGCAACGCCGGCTTTTCGGACGAGGAGCGCGGCAAGTTTACCGAGCTGCTCAACGCCGGGTTTACCGATACCTGGCGCGCGGCAAACCCCAACGTCGAGGGCGTCTACAGCTGGTGGAGCTACCGCTTTAATGCCCGCAAGAACAACGCCGGCTGGCGCATCGATTACTTCCTGGTAAGTGATTCAATCGCCGCAAGCGTTCGCGACACCGGTATCCGTGGCGATATCTTCGGCAGCGACCACTGTCCCGTCACCCTCACGCTAGAGCTCTAACCCCAGCTGATCTCCTGGGGACGGAGGAAAAGGGATCATCCTCCCATCCCCATATGAGTTGCGGTGAAATAGTTCCTGATTGGAGGCCATATGGCCGAAAACAGGAACTATTCCACCGCAAGTTCGGAGGGCGTAGCCCTACGGCCCAAATTAGCTGCCTCGCTCCCCTTACAACCCGTACTTCACGACAACGCGGTTGATGCGGCGACACCAGGGTTTATACAAGGCAGCCAAAAACACGCAGGTTGCCAGGCCGTGTGTGATGTCGAACGGCACTGCCGTGGCAAGACGCGCCACGGCGCCCGCCCAGGTGAGCGGCTGCACAAAACCGATGATGTCATACGCGTTGATCACAACGCCATAGAGCAAACCCGAGGCAAAGCCATACGCCAACAGCGCCGGCATGCGCACGATGCCGTCGGCGCGGTCGAACGCGCCCACATGAGCCAGCACGCCGCCAACATAGCCCACCAGACCCCAGGCATACATCTGCCATGGCGTCCACATACCCTGTCCAAAAAAGAAATTGCTGGTCAGCGCCGCCAGCGCACCGACCATAAAGCCATTACGTCGGCCGAGCGTCGCCCCCGCGATAATGGCGATGGCGCTCACCGGCTTAAAGTCGGGAATGGGCCCGAACAGGATGCGCCCCGCCGCCGCCAACGCCGCCAAAACCAGCGTGGGCATAATCTGGCGCAAGCCCGGACGTGACGCCTCGTAACCCGCAAAGAACAGCGCGAGCACCAACGCCACGACAACGAGCATGGCAAGCGCCGCGTGCTCAATACCCGCCGGCAGCGCAGCAGCCATCACCACCGGCACCGCCAGGAGCAGCGGGATCTCCATATGTTGCAACGCACGCGACAACGGCAGCCTCCATCAGACAAATGCCCGTACATGGTAGCACGCGCAAAAAAAGAAGCCGACCAGTCCCCCGGTCGGCCCCGACAGCCATTCGTCTGTTATACCCGCTGCACAAGCGGCACCAAGCTCTATTCGCCCGTCACCTTAGCGGCAAGCGCCGCGGCAAAGGGGTCAAACAGCAAGCCGCCCACAACAACAAACGCCCAGCCACCCGTCACAAGACGTGCCCAGCGCGAAAAATAAGGCATGCCATTGACCACGCCAAAGCCCGTCTGAAAAGCAATCTCAAACAGTCCGATAAGGCAAAAGAGCAGCGTAGCGCCCACAACGGTTCCGCAGACACGCGCGCCGGGAGTACCTGGCTCAAAGCCAAAAAACTCGACGCACATGCCGACGGTTTTACCAAAGAGCGGCATAAAGCTCACAATTTGCGCAATGGCAATGGCTAGGGCAAGCTGTCCCCAAAAGCCCGTGACGCCTTGAAAATCGAGTGCGGCTTTTCCCTCGATAATCGGCAAAAACGAACACATGAGCAGAGGGTTGACGATGCCATTGAGGATCGTCACGACGGTGCTCTTTTTCAACGTCAAGTAAATCAACTCCTAGTATTGTGCCAACCGGCATCGAACAAACGGGGGCGTGGCACTACGTAAGCGAATCGGGCGAGGGCAGAAGCGGAGACGCCAGCGCCATGGCGCCAAACAGAACGGCGCATCCCAAAAGAAGCGTTTCGTAGCTCTCGCCAATGCAGCAAGAAAGCACCACGGGAATCAAAAACGTCAATCCCAGCGAGACGGTACTCACCACACCGCCGGCGCTTCCCGCAAGGCCATCGCGCACGCCGGGAAGCATGTACGGCAGCGACTGGACGACGGGCCCGGCAACGGCGCTCGCGATGCCGATCGCAAACATCAGCCCTATCGAAGACGTGGAAATAAAGGCTTCCCCAGCCCACATGAGCACGCCTCCGGCGACCGCCGACAAAGCCATAAATGCACGGTAGTCCTTAAACTGCGCGCGCATATAGGGGCCGACCACGCTCCCGACAATCGATCCGAGGGTTACAAACGAAGCCAGGACTCCAGCGGTTTGCGGCTCGATCGAAACCTCGAGCGCCGATACCAAATAACCGGAGTACGCCGTAGCCGACGCGAGAGCGACTCCAAGTAGCACCGCCACAAGCCAAATCATCGGCATCTTGGCCACCGTTCCAAAAGCGCCCGCCATCGGCACGGAGTCACCGGCGCCGCCATCGCTTGCTGCACGCACGGCGTCCGCCGACGGCGCGACAAGCAGCCACAGCAGCCCAAATACCGCAAACAAGACAGCGGCGAGCACGTATGCCTGCCCAGCCGCCGCAAAGAGAGGAGACGTCGCAAGCGAGCAGGCAATGCCGGCGGAGCCCGCCGCATAAAACCACCCCATGGCGCGATCGGTGTCATCGCCAAAAGCAGGTCCCAACACCTTCAACGCAATGGCGTTGATGACGCAGGGCGCCGCGCCCAGCAGCATGCTCGCTGCAAACAGCGTCGCAAACGAGGAACACGCGACGCGCGCGACCGCCGCGGCCGCAGAAACCGCCGATGCGAAAAACACGAGCGCCTTCACGCCGCGACGATCGGCACAAACGCCTGCCGGCATACCAAACACCACGGCAGGAATAAACGGGGCAAACAGGACAGCCGAAAACTCGGCAGACGACAACCGCAGGCTCGACACAACCATGTGCGCCAACCCCGACACCTGGTACTGCGCGTAGTTGGCGGCAAACACGACGCCGCACACCACAAACAGCAACGCGTACTTCTCGACCGTCCCTTTGCTCACGTCAATCACCCTAACTATGCCTCGTCCTTGCGATAGACAATACGCCCATCGAATATGGTCGTCTCGACCTCCAGCTCGCGAAGCGCCATCGGGTCCATCTCAAACGGGTTACCCGACAGGATAACGATGTCGGCCAGCTTGCCGGCGGCAAGACTGCCCAGACGGCGCTCGAAACCCTCGACATAGGCGGAGCCGAGCGTATGCGCCTGGAGCGTCTCGCCAAGCGTCAGCGCGTTCTCGCGGAAATAGCCTTCCGCCGGATGCCCATCGAACTCGCTGCGCGTCACCGCGGCATATACGGTGTCGATGGGATCGATCGACATGACCGCAGGCCAGTCGGTACCAAGGCCCAGATGGATTCCGCCGTCGGCCTCCTCCCGGTAGCGCCACATATGGCTCATGCGCTCCTCGCCGAGCGAGCCCTCGTACACGCCCTGCCCAAGGCCTCCAATGGGATGCTGCGGCTGAATCGCGGCGTTGATGCCCAGGCGCTTCATACGCGCAATGTCCTCAAACTGCAGGTTGTCGGTGTGCTCGATGGCAAAACGCGTCCCCTTGTCGCCGCACGCCTCCTCGGCGCGCTCGACGGCATCGATGATCATCGTGGCCGAGGCATCGCCAATGGCATGGATGCGAACGTCAAAGCCGTTCTTATCGGCCTCGAGCACCATGCGGTCGAGCGTCTCTTGGTTGCACGCCGGCTCGCCGCGGAAGCCCTTGCCCATGGGGGCGTTGAGATACGGCTCGTGCATGTATGCCGTATAGGCTTCGGGGCAGCCGTCCAGGATGTACTTAAGGCCCGCCATGCGCACGCGCTCGCCATGATGGCGCGCCCCCAGAGCCTGCGACTCCGCCATGGGAGCATCGAGCGCAGAGTAATAGCTAATGCGCAGCGTGCTGAGGTCCTCGTTTGCCAGTCGGTCGTAAATGTCGTACACGCCGGGCGTAGTCACGCCCAGGGGATGCATGTCGCCGATCGAAGTGATGCCGAGCCTGTTAAACTTGCGCATCGACTTGAGCAGCGAAGCATCGAGGTCCGGCTTGTTGAGCACCACATCGAGCAGAATGTTCGTCGCCTGGGGCTCGGACAGAAAACCGTTGGGCTCGCCGTTGTCAAAGTGGCGGATGAGGCCGCCCTCGGGCGTCGGGGTGTTACGGTCGATGCCGACCGCTTTGAGCGCGGCGGTATTGCACCAAACCACGTGCATCGAAAAGTCCGAAAGCACAATCGGGCGATCGATGTCGAGTGCATCGAGGCTACGGCAGTCGGGATCAGTCGGATCCTCCCATGCGGGCGAATACCAGCCCTGGCCGTAGATCCACGGGTTGTCGGGGTGCTCGGCGGCAAACTTCGCCACGGCATCGACGCAGGCCTGCTCGCTCGGCAAGAACATCAAATCGCAGCAGAAGTCCTCGTCTTTCTGGATGGAGCCGAGCGCAAAGTGCATGTGCGAATCGTTGAATCCGGGCATGACCAGCTTGTTGCCCGCATCGATCACCTCGGTATCGGGACCGACAAACGGCTGCACCTTGTCGGGTGCGCCCACGGCGACGATCTCGTTGCCGCGAACCGCGACGCATCCCGCATGGGGCTCAAGCTCCTCGGCCGTAAACAGCGCCGTCGTCTTAATGACTATGTCGGCAGGAACCACCGCCTCCATGATTACTCGCCGTCCTTAGCGGCGGCAGCCTGCATAGCCTTGCGGCCGAGCTCGGGCAGGAAGAAGACCGGCACCACGGAAAGCAGGAAGCAGAGGCTCTCGAGGCCCATGTTCATGGTGTAGTCGGCGCCGGCGACAGCGGAGATGCCGATGGGCAGGAAGTAGCTCATGAGCAGGGAGATGGTGCCAACGATGCCGCCAGCGGAACCGGCGTACGTGTCGCCGATCTCGGGGAGCAGAACCGGCATGGACTGCATGATCGGACCGTTGATGGCGGTGAAGAAGCCGTTGGTGACCAGGATCGCCCACAGCAGGAAGCCGACGGGGGTGTACCACGTCACGAACATCGAGACAGCGCCGATGAGCGTGGTGACGATGAGGAAGCCCTTGAACTTGCCAAGCTTGTCGCAGAAAGCAGGTCCCACGATGCAGCCGAAGAAGCTGCCGACGGTGACGATGGCGGCCATGAAGCCGGCGGTAGCGGCATCGATGCCCTTGCCGAGCTGGAGCGCCTGGGGCAGGAAGCCGGCATAGGCAGTGGTGGAGGCGAGGCCAAAGCCAACGCCGATGGAGATCAGCCACACGCCGGGGCTCTTGATGGCGACCTTGAGGTAGTCGAGCACGGGCTCGGGCTCGGGAAGCGGCTGACCCTCGGGCACGTCACGGTCGAGTACGATCCAAAGGACCCAGGAGATGGTCATGGCGACAGCGGCAACCATGTAGGAGTTGAAAACGCTACCGAACATGCCGGCGCAGATCTGGGCGACGACGATGGCGACGCACGAAGCGGCGTAGAACAAGCCCATGGCAAAGCCGGTCTGCTCGCGGAACCACGTGCCGAGCACCTTGATGAGGTTGGCGTTGAGCGCCGAGATGCCCATGCCGATCAGGAACATCGACACCATCTGCATCGTGAACGAGTCGAGCGTAAAGCAGCGGAGGAAGCCGCCGGCAACCGAAATTGCGGTGCAGACCGCAACGACCTTCTTGGAACCGATGCGGTCACCGAGGGCGCCCAGCGGAATCGAGAAGAAGACAGCAGTAAGCATGGGGACGAGGAACAGCATCGAGAAGCCGACGGTATCGATGTTGAGCATCGGCATGACCTCGACGGCGAGCGCCGAGACCTGGTACTGCATGTAGTTAGCCATAAAGCACAGCAAGCAAACGACCGAAACGATCGCCCAGCGCCATGAAGGAAGCTTCTCTTCCATGATGACTCCTTTGGTTAGTCGAGTATTCAGACAGCTTGGAGAGCCGGGCCCTGGCTCTTCGGTGCCCACATTTTGCGATTGACCCTTCACCGAAACCATTCGGCATCCGGCTTATCATCATGCGAAAAAAGGAGTAGTATCACTACGCAAAATAGCTAAAACGCCAGCTTAAACCCTACGCAATTTCATCGGAGGTCATCTTGAGCTTTCTGTCCGATTCCGAGTGGCTCTGCTTAAACGATCTTGTGCTTTCGATTAATTCCATCGACAACGACCGAGAATTCCGGTCGACCATCCTCAAGAAGTTGCGTTTTCTTATCCCCTACGAGTCGGCAGCGTTTTTCCTGAGCGATCTTTCCAAAGACCTCGTTTCCACCCCGCAGGAATGGAAGACGCGCGTCTTTCTCGACCCGCTCGGCATCGACGTCCCCGCCGGGATGCTCGAGCGCTACACCGAAGAGTACTGGCAACAGGATATGATCGTCGCGCATCGCAACCTCACGCGCTCGACGGTGCTGCGCGAATCCGACCAGCTCAGCCCCGGCGATATCGAGAGTAGCTATATGAAGGACTACCTTGGCGGCCGTCATGTCGTCAACGTGAGTTTCTTTAACGATGAGGGCTTTTTGGGATCGCTCAATCTCAATCGCAAAAAAGAGGAAGGCGACTTCACCGACCGCGAAGTCCAGATTCTGGAGCTGGTCGAGCCCCACCTTACCAATCGCCTATCCAAATGGCGCGTCCGGGCCGACCGCAGCTCATCCGAGGTGGTGTTCGCCCATGACTACGATGTCTCGGCGCGCGAAATCGACGTATGCCGCTGTGTGCTATCGGGCATGGACAACGCGGCCATTGCCGAAGAGCTCTGTATCAGCACCGGTACCGTTAAAAAGCACCTGGAGAATATCTTTCGAAAGACGCGGGTCAACAGCCGCGTTGGGCTCATGGCGCTCCTTCAACAGTACACGGCACTCAAACAGTAAGCCCAAGCGCGGCGGCGTCGATGCACCTACGCCCTATAAAACACGTTGTCGGCAAAAAAGTCGGCCGGCGGCTCCATGCAGGCAATCTCACCGTCGAACATCATGGCAATGTCATCGGCAACCTGCTCGGCAAAATCCAGGTCGTGCGTGGCCATGATGACGGTGCCGCCAGCCTCTGCATGATCACGCAGGGCGCAGGCGATGATGCGGCGGCTGGCCAGGTCTAGACCCTTGGTGGGCTCATCGAGCAATAGCAGCTCGGGGCCAATCAGAAGCAGCTTTGCCAACGCAAGCAGTTGACGCTGTCCGCCCGAAAGATCGTACGGATGGCGCCCATCCAGGCCCGACAGCCCCAGGCTCGCCGCGCGCTCCCGCGCCGCAGCCTCGTCATATCCGCAGGTCGAAGCCCATTCCATCAGCTCGTCGCGCACCGTCTCGGCAACCAGCAACGCCTTGGGGTTCTGAGGCAGCAGCGCTGCCGATCCCGCCCCGCGCTCCATATGCCCACGCTGCAACTTGACCGTCTTGGCCAGCACCGAAAGCATTGTCGACTTCCCGCAGCCGTTACCACCCACAACCGCATGCACCGCGCCAGCCGAGAACGCCGCATCGAGCCCACGCAGCACCCAGCCGGACGCCCGATCGTAGCGAAACCAGCTC
>CATYJC010000040.1 GCA_958407555.1 uncultured Collinsella sp.
GCTTGATGGCGCCGGCCTGGTAGACGGAGGTGGCGGGCACGTCGAGCTCGGTCTCGGGCGTGATGCGGGCGCGATCGGCGGCGTCTCCGGGGGCAGCGGCACGGCGCTTGGGGAAGCGCTCGGCCATGGCGTCCATGGCGGCGTCGAAGGCGTCGGCAGCGCCATGGAATTGTTCGTCCAGGCCCTCGACCTCAACGGCCTTGGCGGGAGCGATGACAAGCTCGTCGGAAAGCTCGAGCTTGGTCTGGTTCATCTTGAGCCAGCCCCAAGTGGCGGCCGGCATAGCGTTGACCTGCTCAAGCGTGGTAGCAGCGGTGTTGGTTTCCTGTTTCATTATCCGATCGCTCCTTCCATCTCGAGCTTGATCAGGTTGTTCATCTCGACGGCGTACTCAAGCGGCAGTTCCTTGGAGACCGGGTTGGCAAAGCCGTTGACGATCATGGTGCGTGCCTCTTCCTCCGAGATGCCGCGGCTCATCAGGTAGAACACCTTGTCGTCGCCGATGCGGCCGATGGTGGCCTCGTGGCCGATGTCGACATTCTTGGCGCGGATGTCCATGGCGGGGATGGTATCGGAGCGGCTCTGGTCGTCGAGCATGAGCGACTGGCAGCTTACGGTTGCCTTGGAACCCTCGGCCTTGGGCGTGGCCACGATAGAGCTACGGAAGGTCTGGATGCCGCCGCTCTTGGAGATGCCCTTGGTCTCGACGGTCGCCGAGGTCTCGGGTGCGTTGAGCACGACTTTGCAGCCGGTATCGAGGTTCTGGCCGGCGCCGGCAAAGGTGATGCCGGTAAAGCTCGAGCGGGCGCGACGGCCGTTGAGCACGCTCATGGGGTAGAGATAACCCACGTGGCTACCGAAGGAGCCGCTGATCCACTCGATGTCGCCGTCCTCGTCCACGCGTGCACGCTTGGTATTGAGGTTATACATGTTCTTGGACCAGTTCTCGATGGTCGAGTAGCGCAGGTGCGCACGCTTGCCCACAAAGAGCTCCACAGCGCCGGCGTGGAGGTTGGCCACGTTGTATTTGGGCGCGGAGCAGCCCTCGATAAAGTGCAGGTCGGCGTCGTCCTCGACGATGATGAGCGTGTGCTCAAACTGGCCGGCGCCCTTGGCGTTGAGGCGGAAGTAGCTCTGCAGCGGGAAGTCGAGCTTGGTGCCCTTGGGCACGTAGACAAACGAGCCGCCCGACCACACGGCGCCGTGCAGGGCCGCAAACTTGTGGTCGGTGGGCGGGATGAGCGTCATAAACTTCTCGTGGATGAGCGGCTCCCACTGCGGGTCGTGCAGGGCCTCCTCAATGCCGGAGTAGACGATACCCATCTTGGACGCGGTGTCCTGCATGTTGTGGTAGACCAGCTCGGAGTCGTATTGCGCGCCGACGCCCGCCAGATAGCTGCGCTCGGCCTCGGGGATGCCCAGGCGCTCAAAAGTGTTCTTGATGTCGTCGGGCACCGACTCCCAGTCGTGCTTTTGGTCGGTGTTGGGCTTGACGTAGGTGACGATGTTGTCCATGTCCAGGCCCTCGATGGAGGGGCCCCACGTCGGATCCGGGAAACGGTTAAAGATCTCGAGGGACTTGAGGCGCAGGTCGAGCATCCACTGCGGCTCGTCCTTCTTGGCGCTGATCTCGCGCACGATGTCGGGCGTGATGCCGGCGTCGAGGCGCTCGAAACCCTCCTCGCCATAGGTGAAGTCGTAGAGGCTGCGGTCGATGTCCGCGACCTCGGTGCGGTTCTTGGTCATTGCGTCGCCCCTTTACGCCTGCTGCTCGGCAGCGGCGGCCTCGGCCTGGGCGCGCTGCTCGGCGGCCTCGCGCTCGAAGGTCTCAAAACCGTTCTTGTCGATCCAGGGGATCAGCGAGGCATCGTCCTCGCGCACGATATGGCCCTTGACCATAACGTGGACGCGGTCGACATCCAGGTGCTCCAGGATGCGCGTGTTGTGCGTGATGATGAGCATGGACCCGTCGCAGCTCTTGCGGTAGGCGTCCATGCCGTGGCTGACGGTGGAAAGCGCGTCGACGTCCAGACCAGAGTCGGTCTCGTCCAAGATGGCGAGCTTGGGCTGCAGCAGCAGGAGCTGGAGCATCTCGACCTTCTTTTTCTCGCCGCCCGAGAAGCCAACGCCTAGCTCACGGTTGAGGTAGGCAGTGTCCATGTTGAGCTCGGCCGCGAGCTCTTTGACGCGGCGACGGAACTCCTTGCCCTTCATCTCCAGGCCGGGGCGGCCGGCGATGCTGGCGCGCAAAAAGCTCGACAGCGGCACGCCGGGAATCTCGACCGGGGCCTGGAAGCTCAGGAACAGACCGGCGCGCGAGCGCTTGTCGGTTGTGAGCTCGGTGATGTCCTGGCCGTCAAAGACGATGCGGCCGTCCTGCACGGTGTAGACGGGGTCGCCCATGACCAGGTGGCCGAGGGTGGACTTGCCGGCGCCGTTTGGGCCCATCAGCACATGGGTCTCGCCGGCGGCGACGTTGAGGTTGACGTTGTGGAGGATGGTCTTCTCGTCCACGGAGGCTGTCAGACCTTCGATGGAAAGCAGCGGATTTGCGCTCATGCTGTCCCTCTCTGTATATGGTGTACTCATAGGTGTACTAAACCCTAGGAATCTTCTCGGAATAAAGTTACTATGGGTTCGGCGTTAGTCAAGGGAAAACCCGACTAATCCACTCGACTTTTCAGATTGTGGGACAAATTCATCGGAAGTGCTTGTCCCCAGCGTTATGGAAGGGCAGGTATGCTCATTTCTTCTAAGGGCCGCTATGCCCTCCGTCTGATGATCTATATCGCAGCGCTTGGTGACGTCGAGGGCAAAATCGCCCTGCGCGAGGTCGCCGACCGTGAGCATATCTCGCAGAAGTATCTGGAGCAGCTGGTTCGTCCGCTTATGAAGGCTGGCCTGCTTAAGAGCGTGCGCGGCAAGGGCGGCGGCTACATGATGGCCAAGGACCCGGCTGAGGTGCGTGCCGGCGACATCCTGCGTGCTGTTGAGGGCAGCACGGCTCCAGTGGCGTGCGATGGCATCGACAACAGCTGCACCCGCAGCGATCTGTGCTCAACGGTCAAGTTCTGGCGCGGCCTGGACGACGTGATCGAAAAGTACGTCGACGGCGTGACGCTGGCCGACCTGGCCACCGTCCCCGAGATCAACTTCGACATTAAGCTGTAGGGGCTGGCTTTCGTGAAGTCGTACGAAGCCTTTGATTCGCGTCTGGCACTGCTAGAGACAGCTCGATTCCAAGATTTCGATAACGACCTTGTTGTCTCCGGATGTGCGTATATCTATGAGCAGGTTTTCGGTATCTCAATTACGCTCCTTAAGCGTCTGCTCGAGTATGAGGGCGCCACGCTTGCCGCGTCGGGGTCTCCTCGTGCTATCTTGAAGGAGGCCTACCGATTCTACGACTTTATTGATGAGACGGCCTGGTTAGATATGCTCAGAGACCGCAACACGAACGTCCATATCTATGACAACAAGCTCGCTCAAGATTTGATTCAGCACATCTTGAACGTCTATATTCCCGCTTTCTGTCAGTTGAGAGACGGGTTGATGGAGCGTTACGGCGAGCTTCTGCTGGCTCCCGACGACCAGTTTGTTTAATTCCTTAAGATTTCGCGAAGGGTTGTTGCCGTTTACCAATGGGTTGTTGTGCAACAAACGGGGAGCTGTAATACTGAATCCATCTTTGCAAACTGCACTTTAACCACACCAATGCAGGGAGGATGTATGCAACCCAAGCATTCCGCGATTGTTGCGGGCCTGACGCTGGCGCTTTCGTTTGGCGCCGTTGCCGCACCCGCAACCGCTATAGCCGAGGAGCCCACGCCGGGCGTTGCCTCGGATGCCACCGATATCGATAAGGGCCTCTACACCCAGCAGTCCTTCTCGGGCGTGCTGAGGTCGGTTCAGGGTGTTTCGTTTGTCAATGTGACCGACGAGATGAAGTACTTTACCAAGTACGAGAGCCACGGCAATTACAACCAGGGTTTTTCTTATGGCGACGGCTATAACGCGCTGGGTTATTACCAGTTCGATCGCCGTTGGTCGCTTATTCCGTTTATGAAGCAGGTCTATAACTACGACTCTGCTAAGTACAGCATGCTTAAGGACGCGATTGACCGCGGCAGCGAGATTTCCAACGGAAGCAACCCCATGTATGCGAACGGCCAACTCACCGAGCTGGGCCGCATCGCGCAGGATGCCTTCCTGGGTGCTTACAACACCGATCCGGTTGAGTTCTCGGCGCTGCAGGATGCCTATGCGTACAACTCCTACTATGCGGTGACCGAGTCGTGGCTCAAGAACGCTCTGGGTATTGATATTTCCGGTCGTGCCGATTGCGTCAAAGGTATGGTTTGGAGCATCACCAACATGTGCGGTACCGGTGGTTGCCAGGACTTTTTCCGTTGGGCGAATCTTTCCAACGATATGACCGACCGCGAGTTTGTGACCGCGCTTTCCAACAGCGTGGTTGATAACGTGGCACGCAAGTATTCGAGTCAGCCTCAGTATCATGATGGTTGGAAGAATCGCTATAAGAACGAGCTTAAGGACTGCCTGGTCTACATTGCTGAGGACGAGGCCGCTGCGGCAACGCCTGTGGAGCCCGATCCTGAGCCTAAGCCTGAGCCCACGCCTCGCCCGAACAAGGTCCCCGCTGCGCCTGCCGGGCCAACGGTGGAAACCGATAGTGATACGGACAATGGCGGCGAGTCGGGTGCGCCTTCGACTGGTGTTGGCAACAATGATGGTGCCGGTAATGGCGGGACTGCTTCGGGTGGAACGGAGTCTGCTGGCGGTGCTGGTGATTCGGGCTCTGGTTCAACCGGTGGTTCTGCCTCCGGATCTACTGATAACAGCCCATCCAATGGCTCCACTGATGTCGGTGAGGACTCTGGCGCTGATTCCGACTCGACCGAGGGTTCCGATACCGATAATTCGTCGACCGAGAATAAGCCGTCCGTTGGCAAGCAGCTTGGCTCCAAGTTGGGCTATTCACTGACGTCCGGTATCAACACCGGCTCGTCTTCTGATGAGGGTGCTTCTGGCGAGGCTCCCGAGTCCAGGACTGATGGCGATGCCGATGCTTCGACCAATGCAGGCGCGAGACAGTCCGACGCCGATGCTCAGAAGCTTGACGACAAGAACGCCACCTCGACCACCACGACCACCACGACCACGACCAAGTCTTCGGGCGGTAACATGCCCAAGACGGGCGACCTCATCGTGATGGCGAGCCTTGCGAGCGCAAGCCTGGCTACGCTTGGTGCCACGTCCATTGTGAGTGGTAAGCACAAGCTTGATCGGCAGAAGAAGGCTGCTGGGGAGAACGGTTCCGAGGAGTAGTCTTTCGGTTGCCGAGTAACTAAAGAGTAGGGACGGGGTCCGGTGCGAATGCATCGGCCCCGTTTTGTTGTGCAACGATTAGTTATGCCCCCTCGGGGCCTTTGTTCCTACCGTTGCCCGATGCCTTTGCGCGGGTCCAGCGTTGCGCTTGAACTGCTCGCTACAATGGCCTCATGCTGCGTTTTAGGGAGAAGATACGGTGTCTGAACAGGCGATTTATGGTGATGCTGCCTACTGTGGCGTAGAGTTGATCAACCGCTCGGGTAACGGGGCGCTACCGGTCGGCGAACATGACTTTGCCGAGGCCATGGATCGATGCGTGCTAGTCGACAAGACGATGTTTATTGCCGATGTCTTGGATGCTGATGCTTCCGTTGTGGCGTGTTGCCGGCCTGAAGGCTTTGGCAAGAGCATGAACCTCTCGATGCTTAGGGCTTTTCTGGAGCGACCTACGGTCGGACAGGTCGATCGGGGCCTGTTTGCTGGTTCCCGGATTTGGGATGCGGACGGTGGGCGCTATCGGGATAAGTTTGCCCGCTACCCTGTGATATCGCTGGACTTTTCTGACGCTGCGAGGCGTGGCGCCGCTGTTGCCAGCGTCGTGCGTGATGCTCTTTCCTGCGAATGCGCTCGCTTGCTGCCACTCTTGGAAGCTCCGGATTTACCACGAGATAAGATGCGCCACGTCGAGCGTGTTGCGCGTGGCGTGGCAAGTGCAGATGAGGTCAACTCGGTGCTTGGCGTTCTCATTGAGCTGCTGGAGATGGCTTGCTATGAGCAGGTTGTGCTGCTCGTTGATGGATACGACGCGGCGTGGTTGGGCAGTGCGGGCGCGAGGGACGCTTTCGGCGCCGATCCGGCAGAGCTATTCGATCGCGTGCTGTTTGATTCCATTGCCACTGCGGGGGATTCCTTGCGGCTGGCGTGCCTGATGGGGGAGCGTCCCGGTCCTGCCATGGTCGCGCTTTCTTCGCGCGGGTGTTCGTGCTGCATGTCGACGCCGCTCTCAACGTGGTGTGACCGGTGGTTTGGCTTTTCGGACGACGAGGTTCAGGCTCTGCTAGGCCATGCAGGACGCGGGGAATTCCTGGATGACGCGCGTGAATGGTTCGAGGGATACCGATTTGGCGGGTTTTATTGCTCGAGTCCGGCGCGCGTGATCGATTTCTTGAACCGCGGTTGCACGCCGCCGGTGCGGGCCGATCTGTATGGATATGCTGATAGCCTGAGCAGGACGATTGGTGATTGGAATCTCGAGAGGCTTTCGACTCTGTTCGATTTACTTGAACCGCATGGATGCGTTGAAGCCCCGCTTTGTCTGGGCGCCGTCGTGTCGAATGACGCTTGCGTCGATGATGTTTGGACCGCGTTATACCTTTTCGGCTTCCTAACGACGGATATGGTTGAGGAGCCGGGAAACAGTGCTCGCTCCCGTGCTCTGCGTCTGCCTAATGGTGAGCTTCGTCATGCATTACGTCTCGTGATTATTGAATGGTTTGAGTGCGCCGCCGAGGATGTGCGGGACGTCGATGCGTTTCGTGACGGGTTGTGCCGCGGTGACGAAGATGCGGTTAGGCAGGCGCTGCGCCGAATTCTAGGTGACGCGGGAGTCGGCGCGGTCGAGATGGATTCGCCGTTGCCATACCACCTGCTGTTGCAAGGGCTCTGCTTTGGTATGCCGGGGTATGCCAATCCGTCATCCAATCGAAAGCGCGGGGCGGATCGCTGGGATATCCAGGTGTTCCCTACGGGAAGGATGCTCGATGTGGCCGATACCTTCGGCATGCTCGACGAACGTCCGCTTGTTACTATGAACATGATGTATGACCCCGACGTGGATGCCCTGGGTCTGGAGCTGCTGGCGGTTCAGACGCTGCTCGACATTGAACGTGACGGTATCGACGAGATTCGCGTGCCACGACCAGGTGTCGGCCGCGTGCGCTGGGGCTTTGGCTTTGACGGGCAGCACGTGTCCGTAGTGTGCCAGCGGCTTTAAGCAGCGGGGTGTTTTCGGCTTCTGTTACTCCGCGTTCTCCAGGGGCGGCATGGGCTTCCAGTCGGGATCCTTTATGATCTTGCGGGCGTCCTTCATGCCGCGGCGCAGCGCCGGAATGCCGGTCTTAAAGCACTTGTCGACCGCAGCCAAGCGGATGAACTCTTTGCAGAAGGTCGCGGCGTTGCCCAAGCGGAACAGCATGGGGTGGTAGTCACCGTAGATCTGCATATAGCGAGCGAGGAAGCCGCGGTTGCGCATGATGTAGTAGCGGTTGGTGTCGCTCGTGGAGTTGAGCTGGCGTTTGCCGGCGATGTCCCAGTTAGAGACGGCGCGGGCGCGCTTGAGCACCACGTCGGCGACCACGGCAGCGGGGAAATGCTGGCTGGCAACATAGCCGTAGCAGGCATCGTCGCCGTAGATGAAGAAACGCGCATCGGGCAGGCCGATCTTGTCGACAACGCGACGCGAGAACAAGCCGCCCTCAAAGCACAGCTGGTTCATGGGACGGTAGCCCTCGGGGCCCAAATCCCACTTGGCGACGGGGTTGGGGATGCCGAGCGAAAGAATGAGCTGGTACTGCCAAAAGAAGGCGCCACCGTCGAAGTCCAGGCGCGAACCCTGGATGACATCGTAGCGGTCCGTCCACTTGGCAAGGCGCTCGATGCCCTCGGGGATGACGAGCACGTCGTCGTCCATCACCCAGAACCACTGGGCGCCCAGGTCGTAGGCGCATTTAGTGCCGGCAGAGAAGCCGCCCGCACCGCCGCCGTTTTCGAGCTGCGGGGCGTAGATGACACGGTCGGTGCCGCCCTGCGCGTCAGGCTGGTCGGCGTTGATGCCCCACAAGTTAGCCAAGCGCTTGTTAAACGCCGCGCACATGGCCTTGGTCTCGCGCGAATTCTCGTTATCGACAATCACGATGCGCCAGGGCGTGGCCGTGAGCTCGATCATGGAGTCGAACAGGTTGGCCAAGAGCTCCTGGCGCTTGTACGTGACGACGACGATGGCGAGCTTATCGATGGGAGCGGGAAGGGTGGAAGTCATGAACGAGAATATCCTTTCGCGTGGGCGGCATATCCGCCCTGCGGAATAAACAACGTGTCCCATGGGACACGACTATTGTAAGCGTAGACAGGCGCCCGCGGGTAATGTTCCGCTAATCACCAAGAACGTTTGCTGCAAGCCTGGCTGACGTGTGTGCGTGGCAAGATTGCAAGCGCACATTGTGGTATTACATAGGTGCCGATTCCTGTGGATGCGATCTTTCTGTTTGGATGCCATGTGAATAAAACTCGTTTAGCTTCCTTTGCCGACAGCCTTCCCGTCAAGGTTATGTTGCTGTTTTTGGTTCTTCAGGTCGCATTTGTCCTGAGCAATACCGCGGCGAATTGCCTGCCGAGGCCCGTTATCGAGTCGCATACGCAGGGTTCGGAGTCCTCGGCCCTGTTGTCTGACATGTATGTCTACGACCATCGTGTTGCAGCTGGTCCTGTTTGCTTTGACAACAATCGCTTTATCATTGAAGTCGCACAGCAAAAGGACCAAGGTTCTCCGTTTAAGACGATGACTGTTGCCGAGATTGATGATGTTACGAAGGCCGACGGGATTACGCATCAGCAGTACTACCGGTATTGGCATGGATGGCAGCTCCTTACGAATGTCTGCCTGTTTATTGGTGGTATCGACGTTGTCGTGGTGCCTGCGGCCGCTCTGGCGATTGCCGGCTCCGCTTGCGCTTACGTTGCCTTGCGGAAGCGATTTTCAAAGCCATTGACGTTGGGGTTCCTTGCAATCCTGTTGTTCTCGACCAATCTGTTTTTCAATTTTATCGGTGATCTGCTGCTGTGCATCTCGTTCTTTGTGGCGCTCATCATGATGTCTTGCATGAGCCTTCGTTTGGGCTCGGCCCCGAACTCACGGGTTTTCACAAGCCGCCTTGTCCTTTGGTCGATAGCGACGGGCGCCGTGTTTTCGTTTCTTGACTTTTTAACGATTCCTGCCGCAGTTGTCGCCCTGCATTGCTTTTTCGCCTTCATTGCACTCCCCAAGGGTGAGCGCCCCAAGCGTTGCGTCGTCACGATGCTGCAGGCGCTCTTTGGGTTTGGGCTTTCTTTTGTGTTTACCTGGGCGATGAAATGGGCTGTCGCGGCGTTCGTGCTGGGCTGGAACGGGGTTTATTCGAACGTACTGGGCGAGATGGGCCTTTGGTCTGCGCACGGTGCGTCGTCGCTGTTGCCCCAGGCTGACTGGTCTCAGATTTTGAAGGCGTTTTATTACATGAGCCCGCAGCTGTTCGCCATTTGCTCAACTGCCGGTTATGCGATGATCTCGAACGTCGTTTGTCTTGTTTCGTTTGCTGCCGTATTGGCGATTTGGATTGCCGTGCTCGTATTTTCGATACGGGGCGGTGCGCAAGGCGGCCGTCGTCGCAAGGTGTTTATCCAGTCGCTGCTCATGATGCTGCCTCTGGTTGTTGTTCTGGGTTATTTTGTTGTTATGCATGACCATGCAATCGTTCACATTCCGGTATTTGGCTGCAAGAACTGGGCGATTATCTTTGCGATGTTATTTGCTTCGGGTGTTAGCGCGCTTCGTGGTCTGCAGGGTCGGAAGGACGTCTAGCTGTTCATATGGGCCTTGATGGCCTCGACTACGGCCCTGCGTACGATATCCATGAGGAGCAGGGCAAGTGCGAGGCAAAGGCTCATAAGGATTCCGAGCAAAATGGCGGCGGCTGGACGGGGCTCTCCCGTTTGGATGCCTGTCGCCATGGTGTAGATTGCTTTGTCAAAGATGGGTCGCCAGACATTGCAGGTAAACGACTGTACGGCGTAGAAAGCAAGCGTTCCTGCGGCAAGAGACATGATTGTCTTGTCTGCAGCTGGGACTTTGTGGCGCGGCTGATGGAGCGCTGCGGCGGCAACGGATGCGGCGGCCAAGATAAAGGATATGACGGAAGTTGACTTGTAGGAGAGCTTCCAGAGCGCGTCGTACTGGCTGTTTGCCGATAGCAGAAGCTCGAGCGCTATGGCGGCGGCAACGAGTCCGATGAGTACGATCTTGGATTTTTGAGCGCCGGATACGTTGCCGTGGCATTCGAGGACAAAGCGCATTTCTCCAGCTGCAATAAACGCGACCAGGTAGGTAACGGCGCTCATGAGCTTGCGCCACAAAACGATACCGGCCGCTTCATTTGCCGTCGCCGCGATGTAGCAGTTGATTCCAAATGTTGTGAGCACGAGGAGCGCTACGACAAACGGGGCCCTTATGCTGCCGATTCGCTGCCGTATCAACGCAATAACCGGGACGAGCAATACGGATGCCGCGTAGACCCAGATAAACTCGATGCCTAACGTGAGCCAGCCAATCTCGTGTAGTGAGATTTCGGGCAGGGGATAGACGTACATCGAGACAAGCAGGCAAGCTGAGCAATAAAAGAGCGTGGGCAAGACGATCTTCTTTAACCGCGCAAACGATTTACGAGTGAGGCCCTGCGCGGATGAACCGTTTTGGAGGGCGCGTACCGCCGAGGGAATAAGGAAGTATCCCGAGATCATAAAGAAGACCTCGTTGGCCCAGCAGCCCAGCAGCCCAGCAGGTTGATGAGGCCGAGCGCGCCGGAGTAAGGGAAGACGGCGAGCGGCGCATATTCCGGTAGACCGGCGCAGACGGCTTGAAAGGTCCACTGAAACGTGTGGAATATCGCAATCCCGGCGACCGCGACCAAGCGCAGCGCCTCGATGGAGGTATTTCTGCTTGCTTTGCTGCCCATCAGACTATTTTCCAGCGCGTGCGTTGTATGAACCAAAGTGCGATGTGATCATTTTTAGAGTCTGCTTGGGGCCCTTGTTCCATACGTTATACAAGCCCTCGCCCACGAGGTCCTTGGCGTATGCGCAGTAGCTGATTTTAGGGTCGGCGATGCCCATATACTCGGCATAGAGCTTTTTGGCCGCGGGAGTAACGCGAGGATTGGCAAATACCAGCTCTTGCGGCATGCGTTCGAACATCCTGTGGATCGCCCGCTCGATTTCGGGGTGGCCTTCAATTCCGGTGTGCTCAATCATGATGCCCATATAGGTGAAGCCACGTGTGATTTGGGGTGTCCAAACGGCGGGGTCGGTGACGTTGAGCCGCTCAAGAATATCGACCATATCGTTCCAGCGATTAAACGGCATCAAGGGGTCACGCTTGGCCAGAGCAGCCGCCTTTTCGGGCGTTTCCTCGCGGTAGCAGTAATACGGCTTGGGCCAGTAAGCGATCGCCTTTGCCTGGCATAGCGTTTCGACAAGGAATGGATTATCGGCCCAGCCCGCACCGGGGATTTCCTTAAACCAGATATTGTTTTGCAACAGGAAGTCGCGACGATAGATTGCTGACCAAATGGACGGATGATGGGCCAGCAGGTGTGGAGCGTCGTGAATGGTGAATGGTTGCCGAGGCGGTTTAATGCGACCGCGATATGCGCAGTGTAGTTTGACCTCTTGGGGAGTATCGGGGTTGCGAATGATCCAATACGGGGTCTCAATAATATCGAGCTTGTTCGGATCGCCAAATTCGCGTTTGGCAAAGGCAAGCATGTCGGAGTACATTCCGGGCTCGATCCAGTCATCGGGCTCGAGGATGGCAATCCAGTCGCCCTTTGCCTCGCGAATGCCCAGATTGCAGGTTGCGCCGTAACCCTGGTTTGCCTTATCGATCACTCGAACGCGTGAGTCGCGCGCAGCGAAATCTTGCATAACGGCGAGCGAGTTGTCGGTGGATCCGTCGTTGATGGCGAGGATCTCCAGGTTGATTTTGTTTTCGTTTAATAGGCTGCCTATAGCCTGAGAAAGATACGGCTCGGTATTGTAAGTAGGCACGATTACGGTCAGCATTCAAACACTTTCTCTAGGCGATTTGGAAGAATTATACCTAATTGCGTTTGCAACGGTTTTAGTTGCATTTGGGTGAAGGCAACGGTAAGGGTTGCCAAGTTAGCAGATGGCCAAACGAATCGGGATCTCCGTTTCGTGCCATCTTGATTCAACACGATTCCTTTCAATGACAATTGTTCAAAAGAAGAGATAATTGTTGGATAATGTTGCAACATGGATATTCATTTTGACTGGGGATTCAATATGAAAAAGGTTTTACGTGTCACAACCAGTTTTTCTCTGGCTGCTCTTCTGACATTTTCGTCATTGATGAGTCCTGTAGTTGCTGCTTACGGGTTGAACGAGGCGAAGCCCGCTGAAGCTGTGACGGATGTGGCTTCTGCAGGTGATGACGGAGCAACTTCACGCGGTGACGATGCTGAAAGCAGCGAGGCTACCGTCGACCAATCTCCGGTAGAAGGGGATATTGAGGCTATCGACTCGTTGAGCCAAGGCGCAGCTGAAAGCGATGCCAAGAACGAGCAACAGGTCGATTCGGTCGAGTCGGACTTTCAATACGTTTACTTGGCCTACCCAAGCCTTCCCTCTGGATCCAATCAAGTCATTGCTTTTGCTACTCCTAATGACGGCGAAGTTCTTTCCTCTGCTACGCTTGGCTATGTGAGTGCCAACGGCGTAAAGGGCTCTGTTGACGCATCTGCTACGGCTGATAATTCTGCCGCCTTTACCTTTGGCGCAAAACTCGAAGCTAATACTTATTTCCTCACTTCGATTTCGTATTATCTAGAGGGAGATGGGACTGAGCATAAGATCGATCTTTCTGATCGAGATTATTCATTCACCGTCGCAGATAGCTCTATGAACTCCGAGGGCACATCTGTTTATTATGCAGATGGGGACGGAAATGCTGTTGAGGCCCAGTCAATTCAGCAGGCGTTGGAGTGCGCCGATTCTCCGGATGGTGTTTCTACTTATGCCGCTCGCTCTGCTCGCAACGTTAGCGTAATCGCTCTCGATGCTGGTCACGGTGGATCTGACCCTGGTGCGCAGGGCAATGGCAAAAGCGAGGCCGATCTTACCTGGAAGATTGTGACGGCATGCAAGAATAAGCTTGAGGCATATGGCTTTAAGGTCGTTCTTGCTCGTGAACAATACGGCAATTATTCCGGTAATGATTTTCTATATCGCGTCCAGCGCTGCATTGATCAGGGCGCGCAAGCATTCGTGAGCTTTCATATCAATTCCGGTCCTTCCGCCGCTCATGGCGCTGAGGTTTACGCTCCCACCGCAAATGGATCAGACTATACGCAGGTTTCTGTTGAGCTTGCCAATAAGGTTATGAATAACCTTGCTGCTATGGGTCTTACGTACCGCGGCGTTTTCCAGATGCAAGTGGGAGATGAGTTTGCGGTAATCCGATGCGCCCGCGAGCAGGGGATTCCTGGCATCTTAATTGAACATGGCTTTATTTCAAATTCCGGCGATGTCTGGAATTATTTTAGCGATGAAGGCTGCAAGCAACTTGGCGAAGCTGACGCTGATGCCATCATTTCCCAGTTCCCCAAATCAACATGGTTTAATGGCTCGCTTGAATATAAAAAATCAGGTAAAAAGATCGATATGACCTTGAAATGCTCTGGTGGAGAGCCCACAAATGCTGCATTTAAGGTTGAATCTCCCTCGGGGCGTATTGATTGGGTTCAAGCGTACGATCAGAAGGACCACAGCTGGAGTGCCTCCTTTGATTTTGATAGGGAATATGGCGTTTTTAAAGTCAGCGCTTACGTTACGGTGAGCAATGAGACTTTTGAAGCGGATTCTAAGACGTTTGGTGACAATAAGTGCTCGCTGTCTTTCGATTTAACTGAGACTCAAGTTACCGTTGACGCTGGACAATGGGCCATAGAGCCGAATGTGGTTTCATATCAAATATTATCCGAGGGCGGAAAGTCCCAATGGATTCCGGCTAAACGGTCTGGCGATTCTTGGATTTGTCCCATCCCGTTAAATGATTTACAAGATGTCTTTGGAAAGAAGACTGTCAAGGCTTGGTGCATTCTGGATGGGGCCGAAGCGTTCCCTTGCGGCGAAGGCTCGTTTAGCGTCGCCCGTCCCGACGTGAAGCTGTCCTGCTCCGCGTCGTCGGGGTCCCTGTCG